>CAIZWI010000032.1 GCA_903936645.1 uncultured Verrucomicrobia subdivision 3 bacterium | reverse complement strand
GTTGCCGGCAAACTCATCGCCCCCGACGCCGAACCCATCAAAGTCGCCCAGACCCTCACCGCGGTGCGCATCCAGCCCGTCACGGGCCAGCCCGGTGTTTACACCTTTGATTTCGGCCAGAACCTCGCCGGCTGGGGCCACCTCAACGTCACCGGCCCGGCTGGCAGCACCGTGCGCCTGGTCTTTGGCGAAAAGACCAATAGCGACGGCTCGGTGTACCAGGGCAACATCAACCAATTCGTTTCCTTCAAACAATATTTCCAGACCGACACCTACACCCTCAAAGGCGGCGGCCCCGAGAGCTGGGAACCCGCCTTCACCTACCACGGTTTCCAATACGTGCAAGTGACGGGTCTGACCGCACCGCCCACCACCAACACCCTCGTCGCCCGCGTCGTCCACACCGATTTGGAATCCGCCGGCAGTTTCCAGTGCGCCAACGACCTCCTCAACCGCATCGAAACCTGCGCGCGCTGGTCCTACCTCGGCAATTTCGTGGGCATTCCCACCGATTGCCCGCAGCGCGAGAAAAATGGCTGGGCCGGCGATGCCCAGCTCGCCTGCGAAATCGGCCTCACCCATTTCCAAAGCGCCGCCGCCTACACCCGCTGGCTCCGGGAATTCTCGGCCGGCCAGCGCCCCGATGGCGGCTTGTACGGCGTCATCCCCAATGCCGAGTGGGGGGCCAATGTCGGCCCCCCCTGGGAATCCGCCTATTTGCTGATCGCCAATGATGTGTATCAACACTGCGGCGATACCGGCATTCTCACCAACAATTATGCCGGGATGAAAGCCTATGTGGATTACCTCACCCGCACCGCCAGGGGGAATATCCTCGCCGATGGTTTGGGCGACTGGCTCCCGGCCCGCACCGAAACCCCCAGCGCCGTCACCGGCACCGCCTATTATTATGGCGATGCCCTGATCGTCGCCCGCACTGCCGCGCTCATGGGCCGCCCTGCCGAGGCCCAGCATTATCGCGAGCTCGCCGCCCAAATCAAAAACACTTTCAACCAGCAATTCTACCAACCCGCCACCCGGCTCTACGCCGGCGGCACCCTCACTGCCCAGTCCCTTGCCCTCGCCCAGGGTCTCGTGCCCAACGACCAAATTACCGGTGTGGCCGATGCCCTGGCCGCCACCGTGCAGGCCAATGGCCAGACGATGGACACCGGCATTATCGGCTCCAAATTCCTCCTCCGCGCCCTCTGCGATTACGGCCACGCCGACCAGGCCTGGGCCCTCGCCGTCCAGACCAATCATCCCAGTTGGGGCTACATGATCACCCACGGCGCCACCACCTTGTGGGAAACCTGGGATGGCAGCGGGGCCGGCACCTCCCTCAACCACATCATGTTCGGCGATATCTCTGCCTGGTTCATCGAATACGTCGGCGGCATCCGCCCCGGCACCCCCGGCTACCAAACCGTCCTCATCAAACCCGAGGTCATGAACTCCCTCACCTGGGCCCGCGCCTCCCACCACTCGCCCTACGGCCTCATCACCAGCGACTGGCAGGTGACCGGGAAAACCATCTACCTTAACGTCACCATCCCGCCCGGCTCCACCGCCCGCGTCTGGCTGCCCGCCCTGGGCACCGACCTCACCAACCTCGTCGTCCAGGAGAGCGGCACCACCATCTGGCAAAACGGCCTCGTCAACACCCCCGACCCCGGCGTCCAGTTCGACCACCCCGAAGGCACCTTCCCCCAAACCTGGCTCGTCTGGACCGTGGCCTCCGGCAGCTACCACTTCACCTGGAATGCCACCCCCCTGCTCACGGCCCTGACCGCCACCCCCGGCGACCGCCAGGTGACCTTGCACTGGAACACCGTCGCCGGTGCCACCGCATATAATGTGACCCGCACCCAAGTCCCCGGCGGCCCCTCCGCCGTCGTCGCCACCGGCCTCCCCCGCCCGGACTTCACCGACACCGGGCTCACCAACCAAACCCGCTATGAGTATACGATTACGGCCGGCAACCCCGCCGGCCCCATCGCCACCTCCGCGCCCGTGCCGGCCACCCCCGCCCTGGTGTTAAACCTCGGCTTTGAACTCCCCGTCATCAACAACTACCGCTACAACCCCATTGGTGCCGCCTGGACCTTCATGCACACCTCCGGCGACGGCTCCGGCCTCGTCGCCAATGGCAGCGCTTTTGGGAATCCCCCCGCCCCGGAAGGCCGCCAGGCCGCCTTCATCCAGGCCCATGGCCGCCTCTCCCAAACCCTCGCCGGCTTCACCCCCGGCACCCACTACACCCTCACCTTCGCCGCCGCCCAACGCTCCGGTTCCAACCAGCACGGCGGCCAGACCTGGGAAGTCCGGCTCGACGACACCGTCATCGCCAGCTTCAACCCCGGCCCCGCCGCCACCCAATACGTGGACTACACCGCCACCTTCGTCGCCACCGCCACCACCCACCGCCTCACCTTCGCTGGCACCGACCTCCCCACCGGCGACAACACCCTCTTCCTCGACCACCTCCGCCTCACCCCCACCCTCCAACCC
>CAIZWI010000031.1 GCA_903936645.1 uncultured Verrucomicrobia subdivision 3 bacterium | reverse complement strand
TCATAATTTTAAAAAACTGACCATCTAATTATGATGGCAGGGAGGGAAAATGAAATGTTACCGAGTTTATTGAAATTCCGGATGCGACTGGTTGTCGTGATTCCAGAGGCGTTTACTTTCCTCTGTATTGGCAAACCACCACGCCTGCTTGCCATAAAGCACATGGCCGTCGCAGAAAACCATGTTTGACCCGCCATTGTGACTGTTGCCGACGCCATCATAATTTTGAGGAAGCGCCACGAATGGGAAAATCAAATAGAGGGGATCTGCCGGCGTGAGGTTGTTGGATACCAGTGGCGGGCGGATAAAGGTCGGGCCGTCACCAAAGGCAACCATTTGACTAGGCACGGCCACCCAACTTTCCCGGGCCGCCACGTAATTCCAAACCCCGGGGCCCGCGCGGATTACATTGCCTCCCAACCCCGGATTTACCGCCGGCGGGTTGACGCGTTCGGCGCCCAATGAGTTGTAACCGTAGTGGGTAAAAATGAATTCGTTCGTCGGAAAATACTCCAGGTATTCAGGGGTTGCTCGAATCCACTGCGGGCAGTATAAAACTTCCTCATTGATGGTGGTGCGCAACGCGCGTTGCCAATTCCCCAAACCATCTCCGGCCGTGGCCAGCGGATAAGCCTGGTTATCACTTACGTAAACCTGCGCGGCAATCCCCATTTGACGCAGATTGGAGGTGCAATGGATGCGGCGGGCCTTGCCTTGGGCCGCTTGGAGTGAAGTCATCAGCAACCCCGCCAGCAAACCAATAATCGCCACCACCACCAAAACTTCCATCAGCGTAAAGGCGGTCCGGGATTTCCCAGCGCGGCCAGAGCTTGTCGGGCCTGTTTCCAGTGCATGGCAGGACCGCAGGGGAAAAATTGAACTGTGGAGGCTGGCCTTGTGGAGAAGGCCGGCCTCCCGACGTGAGCGGGCACCGGACTGTAAATTTAGTTTCAGGGCAAGCCGACCACGCGATAAAATCGCTTGGTCGTCGGTAAACTATCCAACCAATTGGTATTGGAAGTCAAGCCTAAAACATGCCAGTTTGTTCCCGACAGTGATCCGTTGGTTTGGACTTGGTAGCTAGTTGAATTGGTAAATGGTGTCCAGTAGAGATAAACCGATTGATTTTGCAACTTGATGTGCAGGTTGCCGTTTGTGTTGGAGATCGGTGAATTTGTTCCCCCGTTAGTGTTGGTATAATAATTTGAATTAAATAGGCGCTGGACAAAATTCACCCCGGTCAGTGTTCCTGAGGTGTCCGGCCGGTTTTGCAGTATCTCGACGGCCAGACCCAGATTCGGTACGAGCCAGTAATAGTAGTCACAAGGAGCGTCTTCAAGCAGAATGCCATAGTAGGATGCTTTGGTATCCTGGGCCTCATGTACTCGCAAAGCCGAAACGGCCCCAATGACGGGTAAAATCAGCGTTCCAAAGGCGTCCGCTTTGTTTGTCGCCGTAAAAACGTATTCCACAGGATCGCCGACGGCAAGTCCCCCCCAAGTCACCGTCCGCTCCCAGGTGGTTCCTAATACCACTCGGGCGGGAATGTCGATGTTGGTCTGGTCAAAAATCACATTGTTATCCGCATTCACCGCCAGATACTCATAAAAGCCGCGGTAAAGCCGGCCTAAATCATTCGGTCCGTAATAGCGCCAAGCCGAGGCTGCGGCTGGTTCGAAGGTGTCTTGCTCGGCATAAATGGCGTTGCCGAAATCACTTGGGTCGGGAGTGCCAGCGGGATCGACAATAGCTGTGTCCAGGATGGTTTCAGACGCTTGTTGGAGGGCGGAAAAATCCCAGATTTGGGATGTGGTGGGCGGATTAATACCTCCATTGCCATTGGTGGCCAAGGTTAACATGGATGCCACATAGGCGTTGTTTTTGCTAAAATAATAACGGTTGGATGCGCCAAACTGACTGGGCAGCGTGGATGTCAGAAATGCAAACTGATTGGTGGTACCTGCCGTGGCGGCCAATTCGAGGAGCAGCCCACAACATATGGACAAGGGGATTTTCATAGATGGCGTTGATTTTAGGATGGCGATTGAGCACTTGGTTAAGGGTTTGGTTTACCGAAATTCGGATTTGTTTGCATTAGCGTTCTCAGGCCGGCTAACGCAGCCTGATGTTGCGTCCGGGCCCAGGCATCGGCGGGGTCCAGGCTCAGTAAGTTCTCCACCTGTTCCAGGGCTGGTCCATAGGCACCCAACGCCAGTTCCACCTTAATGCGACTGCGCCGGGTTATCAGCGTTTGCGGTGCCTGCGTTTCCATGCGGCGAACCAACTCCAACGCCAGCTCATTTTGGCCAAGTGCACTGGCAAATTCAAAATAAGCCTGGCATTCTGCCAGGGATGTTTCCGGGTCCATAAGCGCTTGGCGGCAATGCTCAACACAAGCGTGGCCGGCAGAAGTTGCATTGGTTTCTGCCCGGCCCGCCAGGTCGAATTCTGCCCGCGCATCCAAATAGCGGGCCAGGCGGCCCAGGGCCGGTATCATGGAAGGCGCCGCGGCGGCGAGATGGTAAAGTCTGGCTTGCATCTGCAGCAGGGCTGGATCCCGAGGCCCCGTATTAGGTTGCTCTTGCTCCAGCAGCATGCCGCCAAGCACCGGAAACAGGGCCTCAGGATGGTGCCGCCATCCGCTTTCTATTTCCTGCACCGAGGTTGCGAGATTGGCAAGGTGGGGCAACTGCATTCTGGCAAGACCATCAGCCATGGCTAACAAACCCTTCTGCAAGCAGGGCAGTGACGAAATCCTCAAACCAATGGCCCGGTTCGTTTTTTCAGCGAATTCCTGAGGCATCAGCAGCTCCCCGCTGGCCAGCAGGTTGGTCCGCAGCTGGCTCAAAGGCGTGTGCGCTTCTGCTGACGGGCCTAGCAGGGCATTAACATCATAAAATTCTGCCGCTTTGGCATAGATCGGGCAAGCCGCGCTAATTTCATTCCATAAATTGGAATTCACCTGCCCGCGCAAGGAGGCTAGTTTGGCTTGGGCTTCGGCCAGGTTCCCTGACATCGCCACTTCCACAGCCTTAATGAAATCAGGTAGCGGATCATCCGGGTAGAGTATTTTAAAGAGCGCTTCATGATTGGTCAGTTCTTGATGGTGCCCCAATAAGAATTCAAAACTCAAACTCTGCACATGCGCGCCGTGAAAATAGGGGTCAATCAGCAATGCCTTATGGAAAAAATCCAGGGCTGCCGGACTGGCATCCGCCAGCAACCCTTGCGCAAAGAGCAAATTGGCGTTGGTCAAACCAGCCGCGACGGCCTCCTGGACCATTTTTAATCCTTGGGCTGGCATTTCCCGGCCGGCCAGTTCATGTTCTCCCAGCCGCAGTAAAACCACCCCGCGCTGGCCGCCCAGATCAGATCGTTCGGCCAGTTGGTGCAGCAAAGCACCCGCCCGGGCGGGCTCGCCCAGCACTGTCCAAGCCTCGGCTTTTTGCAGATTCAAATAAATGGAGTCGCCATAGCCATGCGCCGCTGCTTGATCCCAATTGGTAAGGGCCTCGCGCCAGTGTCCGTTGCGGGCCGCCAGTTCGGCATTGCGCACATCCTGGATTTGCCGGGCCGAATCCCTGTCGACCTTTAAACCATGGGCAAACGCCAGCACGGCCGACAAGAGGGTCAGGCTGAAGCTCGCGATGAGCACATAAGAAAGGTTCCGCAAAGCCCACTTTTGCAGGATCTGCCAAGGTCCGGGCTGCCGCGCCGCCACGGGGCGGATGGCTAGATAGGCCCGCAGGTCCGCCATCAGTGCCTCGGCGGAGGCATAACGCTCCAGCCGGTCCCGGGCCATGGCTTTTTCACAAATCGCAGCCAAATCCCTGGGCACATCCGGCTTCAAGCTCCGGAGGCGCGGTGGTGGACCTGCCAGGATGGCTGCCTTTAATGGCTCGGGCGGTGGCAGGTTGCCGGAGCTGTCCGCGTAAGGGTGCCGGCCTGACAGCAATTCATACAACATGACGCCCAGTGAATAGATATCCGTGCGTGGACCCAGCAAGTCCAGCTCTGGGCGCAACAACTCCGGCGCTGCATAGGCCACCGTGGTTGCCAGCAAGGTGGTTCGCGCCGATTGACCGGCGGCCGCCCCCGCTGTCACCGCCTCCTGGTAGTCGGTTTCTATGGGGGGATGATTTAAACGCACCAAGGACTCTTCAAAGCCCGCCAGCTTTTCAGGCAATATGCGCGCAGACCCCCAGTCGATTACCCGTACTTCCCCAAAGTCTCCCACCAGCAAGTTCTCTGGCTTGAGGTCGCAATGAATCACGCCCCGGCTGTGGGCATGTGCCAGCACTTCGCAAACCCTTGATAATAAGTCCAGAGCCCGGCTGAGGCTCCCGCCGGCGGCCCAGGCGGCCTGTGCTTCGCACCAGACCTCCGCAAACTTCGTCGGCGGTTGCAGTTGTGTCGTAAAATAAGGGTTGCCATCCGGATCACAACCCAGATCGAAGAGGGGTAGAATGCCGGGATGTTGCAATTGACTGGTGATCTGCGCCTCGGCCAGAAAACGGTAACTGGCCAGTTTGGGGTGGTGCTTCCTGAGGATAAGGCGCTTCATGGCCACCGTCCGGCGAAATTCAAAGTCCCAAACCTTCCAAATCTCGCCTTGGCCACCCCTGGCCACTTCCTCCAGCAAGGCATATTTCTGGTAAAAATCACTCCGGGCGGGGAGCTGGGGAAAAAAAGACTCGCCCGCTGGTTTGGTCATGAAACCTGCCTGCGGGTTCAGGGCCTCATCGAGCAGGCAGCGTGGACAGACGTTAAATGAGTAATCGTCATCCAGCCGAACGCTGCAATGAGCACACATTTTCATGTTGAGTTTCAAACACAGGCAATTCCGCCCGCATCGGCAACTGCCGGTGCGCAAACTCTAAATCGAAAAATTGGGCAGGTAAGTTACGCGCGAGGCTGGCCAAAAAGGGAAATCAAATACTTTATTTCCGCCTGAATTTCCTGTTCTTCCGGGCCGGCCAGTTTGGCCACCTCCGCCCGCAAATCCTTGGCCAGTTGCTGTCGGAAGCGATGATATGCCAGTTTGAACGCTTCCTTGCTGATCCCCAGGCCATCCGCTGCCTGTTGCTGGGTGATTTCGTCACGAAAATGAGCCTCCAAATGTTTGGAATACTTCGAGCGGGCCGCCGCGTTCTGAATGATCTGCTGCGCGAAAACGTAATCAAATTCCCGGCCAAAGGCACTGTATGACTTGGCTTCGTTATGCTCCTCAAATGGCAGCCATTCCTCCAGCGACAAATGGGTCAGTTTGCCGCCCGCCCGCTGGCTTCGCTCTGCTTTATAATCCTCTTTCAGGAAATTCCACAACATCCAGCAGAGAAAACTCCGAAACCGTTGGTGGACTTTACGCTCGGCCTGGTGCAGAAAGCTTTTCCGCTCGGACCATGGGGTGATAATCTTTTTGAGAAAAAACTCCTGGGTGAGATCCTCGGCCTGATGCGGCGGGCATCCCCGGCGCAGAAAAAATTTATTGATGGCCGCCCGGTAATTCTGGCAAAAACTGGCCATCGCACCCCACGCGGCGGCGTCGTTGCCGCTCTGAATAACCTCAATGACTTGGGTCCACTGGGTGGTGGGAAAACAACTGGAAGATGTTGTTCCGGCATCAGTCATGAAAACCTTCTGAGTTAACCTTTCCAACTATGTCAAGATTTCCCTGCTATACAAGCTGTAAATGGTGCATGCCTCGGAAAATTATCCCTGCCCGGTCAGTCTCCC
>CAIZWI010000030.1 GCA_903936645.1 uncultured Verrucomicrobia subdivision 3 bacterium | reverse complement strand
GCCCGACCCCGGCGCGGGCACAAGTGTGAAAGACGAGGGCTGGGACGAGGGCCCCAATAACTATTTTAACACGGTAAAATTTGATCCCACGTGCCAGGGCTTTCCCGCCGACCAGGGGATCACCATCACCAATTATGAAACCCCCCCGGGGCTGCAATTTCAACCGCAGGCCTACCGGAACTGGATTCAAGTGGCCACGTTCAATTACTCCATCAAGTGGGATTCAGTTCAGGGTCACTTTACCGGGGTAGCACCCGGCCAGGCGGCGCTGCCCATGATCACGGTGGACAGCAACCTGAAGGAAATCACGCCCGGGAAAGTGGACTTGGATTTTGACGAGGACCTCAAGCTGCAACTGCCCGTCGTCAAAGTGCTGGACTTCGTCAGTGACGCCGTGGGGGGGGACACCGCGTTTCAAAGCGTTTCCAACGCCGTCAGTGGCGTGCTGGGCGCGCCCTTGGACAATGGCGGTTTGAATGAATTGCAAGGCTTGCTGCGCGAGGATTCCACCGCCCTGTTCCAGCCCATCCTTAACCAGGCGTTCAACAACGTGGCGAACCAGATTTACCAGGACCTGGCCAATATCCCGCTAAACAGCCACAACCACGCGGCGTTTTTGCAAATGGTCGCCAGTCATATCCAGAATCAGTTCAGCTTCCAGCTCAAAAGCGCCCTGCAATCCATCAACGGCGCCGTGGGCAAACCCAACACCCTGCTGAACCAGGTCAACCAAAGCGTGTCCGATGCGAAAAAAGACGTTGACCAGTTCGTCACCATCCTCGACCCCGATGGGCAAGGCCACCATGATCCCATTGCCGCGATCGTGACCCAGTTGATCGGCGACCAGTCCTCCGCCCTGAGCTCGGTCCTGGGCTCGTCGGTGGACAGCGACATTTCCTCCGTGCTGCCGAACCCCACCGACCTCCTCACCAATTACAATTCCTCCCTGGATGATCTGCACATGGAGTTTAAATCCTTGGAGAACAAATTTAATGGCACCCTGGGTGCCTTGACCAATCCGAATAGCGACTTCGTCAAGGGCCTGGAAGAGCCGCTCAACAATGCCGCCGATATCAAAACCTTTGTCAACCAAGCCGCCAGCGACCTGACCAATTACCTCACGGGGGCGCTGACACCCGCCGGGGACTTTGTCACCGCCAATCCAGCGGCGGTCCAGCAGGCGATCCAGCAACAATTGCAGAACGCTTTCATGAATTCCCCGCTTGTGGGCGGTTACCAAACCATGCTCCGCCAGTTCCTCTTTGACCAGAACGCCACCGTGGGTGAGTTGATGGACGACACCTTCGATCAGGTCAACGGTGCCATCCGCGACGCCCTGGAGACTTTGGTGGAAAGTGTGGCCACCGACACCGACTTTGGACCCTTGAATAACATGACCACCTTGCTCTCGGCCAAAATCCGGGGTTCGCCGACCTTCAACGGCGATTCGTTGCGCAAGATCCACTTGAATGCCAGCATGGACATGAAAATGCCCAGTGACATCACCTTCAATGCCTACATGGATATCAAGGAATTGTGTTCGCAGACGGTCCCGCTGGATTGCATTCCCCAGGGCGATCCCGCCGCCGAGGTCACCATTGGGGCCAAAAATGTGAATCTAAGCTGGCTGGCGCTGGATCCCACCGGAGTGCCGCTCTACCTGACCTTTGATGCCAAATGGACGCTGCAGGACGGCAATGTGATTGGGGTGGGCGGCCTGTTCGACATCAAGGGGCAGCTTGGCGTGGATGGCTACAGTCTTAACGAAATTGGCGCAACCCTGGCCTTTGGTGAAGTGGAAAACTATTTTGCGGCCAAAGTGGCGGGCACCGTCACCATTCTCGGCGTGCCCGTGAACGCCAACGGCGGCTTTTTTGCGGGTGAGGCGTGCACCACCGCCCCGATTCTATGGCTGGATCCGCTAGCCGCTTCCACTTTGCAAGCAAATGGTCTTAGCAACTTCTCCGGCGTCTATGTGAATTGTGGCATCGGCTTTTCGCTTTCGGAACTGCTTTTTGGAGAATCCTCTTGCGTCCTGGATTTGGGGGCCAACATCTCCGCCGCCGGCTACTATGAATGCACCAAGTGGCCGGATGTCAGCATCGGCTCGCGGCAGAGCGTTTGCATCGATGCCTCCCTGCTGTGCCTGATCAGTGGCAGCGTTTCGGTGACGCTGTCCGAAATTGTGCAAAGCCAGTTGCCGGGTGTCCCCAGTCTGACGCTGGCCGGCGATGCCGACCTTTGCGGCTCGATTGGACCGTGTCCGTTCTGCATCTCGGGTTGCAAAAACATTTATATTAGCGGCACCGTAAGCACGAGTGGCGTTGATTATCACGTTGATTACTGATTTTACATGAAAGCCAAGGCTTGCATCTTATTCCTGCGTCTGGCGGTGGCCGCCCTCTTGTGTGTCCGGGCGCTGGACGCCGCGGCGCAGCCCATCAGCAATCTGGTGGTTACCGTGGGCACCACCATCGCCGACGCTGGCGGTAACCACTGGTCCTATGTTTTGGTTGGCTCGCAGGATTACGCTTTGCTCGCCGGGAAACAGTTTGCGGTCTTTGCCAAACCAGGCACGCCCGCCACCCCGGGAACGTACGTCCAGCACGGCACCCTGTTCCAGCAAACCAGCGCCAGCGCCATCAATGCTCTGCTCACCACCTCCGCGGTCCTGGGCGAAAACGTGCCCGTATTGACCAATGCACTGTCCACGTTGCTGCATAACCCGGCGACAGCGGGACCCGTCACGCCGGGAACCATCGTGCTGGCGGCTTTCCAGGCCGCCCTCGGCAACCGGGACACCGCCCAAATGGTGAGTTTGCTGGCCCGTCAGCACCCGGGATTGCTGCTCTGTCTGGGCCAGGGGTTTGCCGAGGAGATCACTACCACCACCACTTACGAACTCCGGGAAATCAATCCGGCCACCGGGCAACCTGCCGAGGTGGTGGGGCAGGTCACTATTGTGCCTGGCAGCCCCACGGTTTTGGCCGCGCCCGGCGCGCCGTTCCAAGTCATAACCAATGACCCGAGCGATAATTTGCGCATTCGCCTGCGCTGGGGAACTTCGGACCAGTACCGCCGCCAATCCCTGCTCAGCCTCGGCTTTGATGTTTGGCGCATCCCCGCCGGCCTGGCCACGCCATACTTGCTCAACCCGCCCACCAACGCGATGCAGTTCAAAGCGGATCCCAACTTCATCCAGGCCAACCCATCCCCGGTGATGATTTCCCAGGATTTTTCCACCAACTCGGGCGCTGGCGGCGCCAATGATCCCATGGACCGCACCACTTACTTTTTCTCGGACAGCAATGGGCATCCCGTCGGGCCCATGCCGGACTTTGCGCACGCGGTTGCCAACGCGGTGGTGACGCCCCGGCCGATTCCGGCCGATTACACCAATCACCCGGCTTTTGCGGATGGCAGCCAGTATTACTATTATATCACCGCACGCGACCTCCTGGGCCGCGATGGTTATGTCTCCCCCGGCGGGTTGGGCACCGCGTGCCGGCGCTTTACCCCGCCCGCCCCCACCAATGTGGTGGTGCTGAACTCCTATCAAGTCGGCACCGGCGGCGGTGGCAGCGACCAGCAGTTCTTTACCATCACCTGGGCGCAGGACCTTTCCACCAATGACCAGGTGACCGAATATCGCGTGTATCGCTGGGCTTCCGCGACGGGGCCCATGACCAACGACTCCATGGTTGACACCAATTGCATTGGCACCGTTCCGGTCATCCCTAATTCCCCCAACAATTCCTTCCAGGACAATGGCGCCGGCGCGCCCCTGGCACCGGGATTATTCAATTACTGGTACACGGTGCGCGCGGTGAGCGTGAATTCGTGCCCCACCTGCGATCCGTTATACTCCCCGAATAGCCTGCCCGTCTGGGGAGTCCTTCGCCAGCGCGCCGGGCCGGGCGCCGGCGGCGGTCTGTTGGTCGGCAGTTGCGGCACCCCGGTGGTGAACTACACCGGTTATGCCACGGTTCCCAATCCCGGATCAGTCGCGGCCAGCCAGCTTGATTATATGTTGGTCTGCACGCGCTTTGACCCCGGAACCACCTGGGTGGAATTCTTGGTCACGAACTCAGCCGGGCAGGTTGACGTGCTGGGTCCGACCAGTTTTGCGCCCGGCGACAATACGCTGGAAGTGCCTTTCACCCCCATGTATCAAAGCCAGGGCGATATCGTGACCGGCGTTGGCTGCCTAGTGGGCACCCAATATGGTTTGCAATCCGCGGTGGCGCCGGCCGCGTTGAGCGGTTATCCCGCCGCCAACCAGCAGGCGAATATTTCGTTTGAAGCCGGACAGGTCATGTTGACTTCCCTGTCGCCCAATGACCCGCTGTTGGCCTCCGCCACCTGTTCCACGCCCACCTCCGTGACCGCCTACCCTGATGGCACGGTGCGATTGGGGTTTTCCACCGCATCCCTGCCGATGATGCTTGAAGTGAAAACTAATGGTGTCTGGGCCAAAATCGGCGTGACCACGCCGGATGCCAATGGTTTTTATTCGGTCTACTATCCCGAATGTCTGCTGGGACCGCTGCCGCCATTCCAGGGTTGCGCCATCAATCTGCCGGGCGAAGGCAATTGTGCCCAGGCTGTGTCGGCCGGCGGCCCCAACAGCCCCATCAACCCGATTCAGGTCGACATTAACAACATACCGGCCGGCTCCCGGGAATTCCGCTTGTACCGCTCCGTGGATAACGGAACCAAGACGCTGATCGCGCAAGGGCCGGTGAGCACCAATGACCCCACGGAAACAATTATGCGCAACGATGAGGGCATGCCGCCAAGCGCCGCCACCCTTTGTTATTATGTGCAATTCCTGGACACCCACGGCAACGGCGGGCCGATGACCTTGATTGGCTGCAAGGACTCCAAGCCACCCACCCTGCCGACACCGGTGCTGGCCGCCCCCATTTTATTTGGTGACGCCAGCAATCCGCAAGTGGAGCTGAATTGGTTCTGCCCCACTAGCGGCATCGCCCGGTTTGAAATTCTGGTTCACCGCGTGGATGGCGGCACGCCGGTGGGCGTTTCCGGCGAAGGTTTGACCACTTTCACCACCTTCGACACGTCCTTTACTTACGCGGGCTTGCTGGGCGACCTGCACGAGTTGATCCAATTTGACACCGCAGTGCTGACCCGGCTCACGAGTGCCGGTTTTGGCCCCGGACCACACTTCACCGTGCCCATCGCGGTGGTCACCAATGTGAATTACGTGGTTTCCGTGGCTGCCATGGATGAGCAGGGCAACTGCGGGCCCGCCTCCAAATGCCAAAAATTTTTGTGGGGCGTGACCAACAACTTTACGCCCGTGCCCTGGCCGGCGCGGGGCCTGCCCCAAG
>CAIZWI010000029.1 GCA_903936645.1 uncultured Verrucomicrobia subdivision 3 bacterium | reverse complement strand
CCTTCGCACAGAGCTATGGCGGACAGGTGCCCCCGGCTAATTTCCGGCGCCCCTCCGGGGCAAGGCTCGGGCGAAGGAAGAAATTTGTCTCACACCCGTTTGGCGGGCGGCCGGCGCATTTAAGTTTTTCAAGCCCATCATTTCCGCTATACTTGCCGTAATGCTTTGGTTGCAAACATTAGACACCGGTCTGTTTCATTTCATCAACCGGTCACTGGGCAATCCGTTCTTCGACTGGCTGATGCCGGTTTTGAGTGGCAGTGGGGTGCCGTGGTTCATTCCTCTGGCGGTGGCGGGGGTGGTGGGAACCCTGTTTTATGGGACGACCCGCGCCCGCCTGTGCGCGCTCCTGATTTTTTTGGTGGTGGCCATTGGGGACCCGCTGATTATCAACACGATCAAGCACGGCATCGCCCGGCCACGCCCTTGCCTGGCTTTGTCTGAAGTGGTCAGCCGGCTGGGCTGCACGGAGAGTGGTTCCATGCCCTCGGCGCATGCCGCCAATTGGTTTGCGATCACCACCGTCCTGTTTTTATTTTACCGGCGAAGCTGGCGTTTTATGCTGCCGATGGCGGTGGGCGTGGCCTTCTCCCGGGTGTATTGTGGTGTGCATTATCCCAGTGATGTACTGGCGGGGGCCATCCTCGGGGCAGGCTATGCGTTGACTCTGGCCTGGGGATTTGAGTGGGTCTGGCAGACGGCGGGGCGCCGCTGGTTTCCCGCCTGGCATGCGGCCATGCCCTCATTACTCCAGCCGCCGGCCCACGCCACGGTATCCGCCGGTCCGCCGGCCGGGGATGAATGGTTGCGTCTGAGCTATGTGGTGATCCTCGCCTTGCTGGGGCTGCGCTGGCTTTATCTGGCATCCGGGCTGATTGGATTGAGCGAGGATGAAGCGTACCAATGGCTTTGGTCCAAGCACCTCGCCTTGTCCTATTACTCGAAACCTCCCGGCATCGCCTGGCTGCAATTTTTGGGCACCTCGCTTTGGGGGGACACCGCCTTGGGGGTGCGTTTTTTTGCGCCCTTGATCGCGGCGGTGATGGGGGTGCTGTTGACGCGGTTTATGGCGCGCGAAGTGGGGCCGCAACCGGCGTTTTGGCTGCTGCTGATCGTGACCGCCACCCCGCTGCTGGATGTGGGGGCGGTCTTGCTGACCATCGATCCGCCCCTGGTGCTGTGCTGGACGGCCGCCATGATCGCCGGCTGGCGGGCGGTGCAGCCGGACGGACGGACCGGGCATTGGCTGTTGACGGGGCTGGCCCTGGGCCTGGGCTTTCTCTTCAAATACACGGCCATGCTGCAAATCATTTGCTGGGCCATCTTTTTTGGGTTGTCACCGGCGGCCCGGAAGCACCTGGCCCGTCCCGGACCCTGGCTGGCGCTGGGAATTTTCCTGCTTTGCACGTCGCCGGTGGTGATCTGGAACGCGCAGCATGGGTGGATTACGGTGCACCATGTGGCGGGTGACGCGGGCTTGCATTCGGCCTGGCATCCCACCCTGAATTATTTTTGGGACTTCTCCGGAGCAGAATTGTTGCTCTTGAATCCTTGCTTCTTGATTGGCGCGCTGTGGGTGGCGGTGGTCTTTTGGAAGCGCCAGCCCCGCAAACCGCTTTATGTCTTTTTATTTTGCATGGGCACGCCGGTATTTGTGGGGCACTGGTTGTATTCCTTTCACTCCCGGGTGCTGCCCAACTGGATTGCGGTGAGTGTGCTGCCGATGTTTTGCCTGCTGGTGGCGTATGCCAGCGAGCATCGCCACCGGCTGCGTCCCTATCTGGCAAGCGGCCTGGTTTTTGGCCTGGTGACCGCGGCTTTTGTCCACGATGGCGACCTGATTGGCAAGCTGAATGGCACCTTCCCGGCGGAAATAGATCCCTCGCACCGGGTGCGCGCCTGGAAGGAAACCGCCCAAGTGGTGGAAAATGCCCGGCTGAAACTGGCGGCCACCGGCGAACCGGCATTTATTATCGCCGGTCATTATGGCCTGACAGGGTTACTGTCGTTTTATTCACCCGCCGCCCGGGCGGCGGTGAAAACCGAACCGCTGGTTTACTGTGCGGATTCAGCAGAACCGATCAACCAGTTTTATTTCTGGCCGGACTACGATTACCGGGCGCATCGGCGCGGCCAAAATGCCATTTATGCGGCGCTGATCAACTCCACTCCCTATGAAGCCGATTGGTTCTGGCACTGGCTGAAGCGGGAACCCGTCAAGCGCCTGCCACCCGCGCCGGAACAGCTGGATCCCCGGATTGCCTCCGAGTTCGTCTCGGTTTCGGATTTGGGGGAACAGGATGTCGTGATGGATGACCGGGTCTTTCACCGGGTGCATCTTTGGGCCTGCCACCAACTGCGCTAAGCCTGACGCCCGCCGGCCATGAGTGAAATCATCCTGCCCGTCCAGAATTACGATCTCGCCGGGACATTGGATTCCGGCCAGGCCTTCCGGTGGTCGCGCACCGGCCCGGGCTGGACGGGGATTATTGGGGGCCGGGTCGTGCGGTTGGAAGCGGTAGCGGCGGGGATTCGGGCGGAGACGTTGGATCCGGTCAGCGACTGGTCCTGGCTCGCCACCTATCTGCAAAGTGAGTTGGATTTGGCGGCGGTGCTCCAGACCTTTCCGAAGGATCCGCCCATGGCGGCGGCGGTGGCGGCCTGTCCGGGCCTGCGCCTGTTGCGCCAGGATCCATGGGAATGCCTGGCCTCGTTCATGTTGTCCTCCACCAAGCAGATCGTGCAAATTCGCCAGATCATTGCCTTGCTGTGCGAGCGGCATGGGGCGCGGATCGATGCCCCCGGCCATCCGCCGGCCTTTGCCTTTCCCACCCCCGCGCAAATCGCGGTGCTGAGCGAAGCGCAGTTGCGGGACTGCAAAATGGGTTTTCGCGCGCCGAATGTGCTGGCCGCCGCGCGGCGGATCGACACCGGCGAATTTGATTTGGCCCGCGTTTACACTCTGCCGCACGCCGAAGCCCGCGAGGAATTAATGAAACTGGCCGGGGTGGGCGGTAAAATTGCGGATTGCGTGCTGCTCTTTGCCTATGGTTTCAATGCGGCGTTTCCGGTGGATGTATGGATCAAAAAGGCCTTGCAGGAATTATATTTCCCGCGCCGGCGCGCCTCGGAAAAACGGCTGCAACACTTTGCCGCCACGCATTTTGGGAGGCATGGGGGCTATGCCCAGCAGTATTTGTTTCATTACATGCGCACGAAAAAACCGGCGCCGGGCAGGGGATAACGGCCCCGGATTCAGGCCGGGGGCAGGCCGGCCCGGCGCCAGAGGGCAGTTATGGCTGGCTCCAAACGGTTTACCATCCAGGGGCCCACGATAAATCCCCAAACCAGGGAGGCCGTCACATCCGAAAAATGGTGGCACCCCAAGGCCATGCGCGACCAGGCCACCGCCACCCCGGCCAGTAAAAAGCCGATGCCCCAGGACCGGCGGCGAAACCAGGCCGCCCCGGCCAGACCGGCCCAGGTGGCGGTGTGGCCCGACGGGAAGGAGCCGAAATCGTATTTGCCAATGATCCACTTGCCCTGGTAACGCGGACCGTAAAATCCTTGCGGGGCCGGGGCGGTTGGGCGTGTCCGGCCACTGGTGGAACGGATCAGGGTGGAACCCAGCCCGGTGAGCAACCCGGCTACTAAAATAAGCAGAAACAAACGACCGGTGGTACGGTTGCGTGCCACCGCCAGGGCCGCGACCACGGCCAGCCCGGCGACTAAAATGGGCGGCCAGTCGCCGTATTTGCTGAGGCCGCGCGCGACTTCCCAAGCCGGCCCATGCACGGGCAGGTAAAACGTGCCGGTCACGGCGTTGTCCAGGGCAAAGGCGGCGGCGATGGCCACCAGTCCGATGGCCAAGAAGATCCATTGGCGCCCGGAAGGCGGCCATGCTGCGTTCGCTGACATTCCGGGTGAGTTTAAAAGGAATTGCTCCCAAACCAAATACAATTTGGTCGGGGAGCGGTCGCACCGGCGACCTGGGGTTGGTCAGAGAATTATTTTTGTTTTTGCTGCAGTAATTGCAAGCGGGTGGCTTGCAGACGTTTGATGACGACTTTGGAAACACGTTTCAAGACCTCAAACCCCAGGCGCGGATCCGCCTCGCATTGCTTGCGCAGGGTGGCGGCGAAAAAGATGATGGCGGTGGTGGGCTTGACGGCGCGTGCGTCAAAATTCCACTTGTACGGTGGATATAGCCAGGACCAGCCGATGACATCGCCCGATTTGATCGTTTGAATTAAACTGGCCGGCGCCCCCTTTTTCGGGGCAGCTGATTCGAGGGCCACCTCCCCTTTTAAGATGACATAAAACCGGTTGGCGGCCAGCCCCTCGGTAAAGATCATTTTACCCGCTGGAAATGCCACTTCCATGGCATGGTTGGAGAGCATTTCGAGCTGGGGCTTGGACAAGCCTTTGAGAAAAGGTTGCGCCGCCAGCACTGTCGAATCAATCTTCATAATGATAACCTTTCGTCCATGTCTGTATTTTTAATGATGCAGACCTCGGCACACTACGGCTGGGGGGCGGGGTTGGCTCTACTTAATTTACGGATTGTTCTCCCTATCTTGGCGTTTTTCCTGTCTGGCTGGGTGTCCTCAATTTACGGGACGCGCACTGGCACGCCGGGACGCATAATAATCTTGCCACCGTGCTTAATTAGGAGGAAGGTCATGGCACATCCAAAATCCCATGAGTGACCATGCTTTTTCCGCCACCGGCAACGCCCTGACCCGCCGGCATTTCCTGGCGCTCGCGGGCGCTGTTCCCGCAGCCCTGCTGGCCCCCGCGTCCATGACCCGCGTCTTTGGCCAGACCGCAGCGCCGGGCGGGCCGGCGGGCAAACGAGCGAAATATCCCATCGGTTTGGAACTGTACTCCGTGCGGGATGAACTGGGCCGGGATTTGCCGAACACCCTGCGGCAGGTGGCCGGGATGGGCTATGAGGTCGTTGAGTTTTACGCCCCTTATTACGAGTGGAGCCGGCCACGGGCGAAGGAGATTCGGTCCTTGCTGGATGACCTGGGCCTGCGCTGCTATTCCACGCATAATCATATTGAGGCCTTCACCCCCGGGCCGGGCCTCGGCAAGGCGATTGAACTTAATCAAATTCTGGGCACGCGCATTATCGTAATGGCCAGTGCTCCGGGAACTGTCGCGGGACTCGACGGCTGGAAAAAGCTGGCGGAACAATTGAGCCAGGCCGCCGCAGACTTGCAGCCCCATGGTCTCGCGGCCGGCTTTCACAATCACCATCCGGAATGGGCGCTGCTGGACGGCAACCTGCGTGTCATGGATGTGCTGGCGGCCAATACGCCGAAGGAATTCGTTCTGCAACTGGACGTGGGCACCTGTGTGGCGGCGGGCGCGGATCCGGTGGCCTGGATCAAGGCCAATCCCGGGCGCATCCGCTGCCTGCATCTGAAGGACTGGGTGCCCGGGACTGCGGCCGAGGAAAAAGCCTACCGCGTGATTTTTGGCGAGGGCGTTGCGCCGTGGCGGCAAATCGTGGCCGCAGCGGAAGCCACCGGGGGCGTGGAATACTATCTGCTGGAACAAGAGGGCAGCCGGTATCCGGAATTCGAGACGGCCCGACGCTGCCTGGACGCCTGGAGAGCCTTTCGTCAAAACGGCTGACCTCGGGAGGACAGGGGGCGGCTGAGCATTGGGAAGGATGGCTCGTTTACGGTAGCTATTACCGTTGCAAAGGGTATAAGCTCCAAATTCCAAGCCCCAAGCTCCAGAGAACATCCAAGCACCCAACTTCAAGAGGCACTTCCCCTCGCCCTTCGGTGCGACAACGCCCCCAAGCATGGAGCTGCTCTGAAGTCTGCCCGGTGAAGTTTTCGCCCGGCCTACTCCGCAAACAAAAAGCGCAAATCATCCAGCGTCAAACTCTGCGCAAAGCGTTCCT
>CAIZWI010000028.1 GCA_903936645.1 uncultured Verrucomicrobia subdivision 3 bacterium | reverse complement strand
GGCTGAGATGGTCTGGGGAGTGAGGTCGGCCGGTTTTCGCGCAGGGTCGAGGCGCTTTTGGCCGAGCCCGGAGCGAAAATGGCCGTGCTCGCGACCGGCCGGCTGTGCCGGCTTCCCTTTGCTGGGAGAGCGCGGGTCCCTGCGAGTCTGGGCGATCCGTCGGAGTGGAATGTAGCGCGAGCGGAATGGAGCGGAGCGGTCGCCTTGCTGGCCAGTCTCGCCCCGCGCGTGGCCGAACTGGGCCGTTTCCGGGGGCGGAGGGGCCGGCGCAGTGAGGCGGGGTTAGTGAATTTTAATGTGCAAAATAAGTCCCAAATTTTTGGTTTTAATGGACAAATGCACCATTTTTTATCTAAATTCAGCCAATGGGTGACTTTTTAATTTTACTTCATAATTGTTACAATAACCCTCAACTCGCCGGGCCAGCGGTTGCCTTTTGGATAGCTTTAATCTCTGCTTTGATGGTTCGAAATGCACATATTGCCGAACGCAGCCGTAAAATTGTCGAAGAAGCTATTTATCAGCTTCCCAGCGCCATGAAAGAAGATAAGTCGCAAATTTTTGGTTTCGCAAAGGAGCCTAAAAACTCTAAAAAGAGTAAGGAGACTCAAACTCCTAATAAAAATGCATCGCTACGATTCAAAAAACTATGGGATCAAAACAAAAAGTTTGTTGAAAGATACGCAAGAAACTGTCGCGCAATTTTAAAAGCTATTTTTGGATTGTTGCTTTTTGTGGGAGCCTTGCTCATCAGTTTGTCTAAAATATTGGGTCGGTTTTGGGATTGCTGTCTGATGGCTTTTACCCTTGGTTCAGCAGTTTGTTTAATACTTTGCTTTTATAAATTATGCCGCGAATTTATCGAAGGCACTGACACCCTAAAAGATAATGATGATATATTGTCGTATCTTTATTCAGGTTTCGAGGTTGAGAGCGAAATTGAAACAAAAACAACGAAGCGAACTTGGAACATCCCGGAATTTCGGAGAGGTGAATGGCTAAAATGGATTTTTTACTAATGCAACTTTGTCAGGAAGTCGCATTTAAATGACCCGTTCACATATAAATATTCGTTCGAGCCTTTAAGAAATCAACATTGCCGGTCACTCAAATTCACCGGCAGTGACCATTGTTTGGGAATTCAGTGTTTTACGTAATGCTTATTTCAGTGCGCGTAAGCGCCCGTTGTCCGTGTCGAAGGCGTCAGCCTGAGGCTGGTTTGCCTGGCCTCGCGCGGGTGAGCAGTACGGCTACCCCAGTAGTTGGAGATGCAAGCGGGATATGGGAACCGAGGGTGACGTGATGATCCCGCGCGAAGGCAAGCGTGCCTGCGCCGGGGGTGACGTCAGGTCACCCAGGAAGGCGCAGGCTGAGCGCGTCAGCGCGAAAGCGACAGGCACGCGCGGGGTGAGTGACGACCCGGCCAAGAATGACGCTCGACGGTGCGCGTTCGTGGGTTGTGAGCGGAGCGAGCTGGAATTGTCCACTTGGAGGCCCAACAACTGGAAATTCGCCGAAAGCCATGGTCTGCATGGGTTCATCGGAAGCGAAGGTTTTAAAACGGCAAATGGGCGACTACCGAACACCAAGGGCCTTAAAATGGCGATTGAATTACCGGCAACGACGATTGAAAAAATTCCTGTTTGAGGAAAGCTACGAAGCTAAACAGCCGAAATTCCCGCCAACATTCACGGCAATAAGTGGCAAAACCGCCACGATGGCAACCAGTTGGCCGGCATATTATCTAAAGGAAAAAAGCATGCTTTTTGCCAGCGATTTGGGGGAGGAATATTGTTGCGAGCATTTCTGGGCGGATTAGCCGCGGAGGTCAACCCCTAACGCACCATAAACGACTATTGCGGCGGCGATTTGGACGGCATCGCTGATCCGAATGAACACCCACCAGACGCGACAGATACTTTTGGCGGGAAAAGCTCGCCGAAAGCGCCGACTGAACGATGCCGAACCCGTGGGCCGGCAGTATGCCGTAAGGATTCTTATTGGGTCATCAGGGCGCCGCTAGTTATAGATCAGCCGTGCTCCCTCGTGAGTGAGGTTTGAATTTCCATTTATACGGATTGGAAAATTATATGGAATGCAAGATGTTGAAAACTAGCGGTTTGTGAAGGATGTATGGCATTATTGACATTTCTTAAGGCAGAGGGACAGACGTTTAGCCTAAAAACCCCCCCGATTTGGTTGAATGCGATGCGTTCCCTTCATATGCCGCCGGGAGATTGGGCAGAGCACTTAATGACTGTGACACGCCGGATCCTGACTGGCTTCGAACCCTGTTCCCGCTCTGGTTACGTGGGTGAAGCAAAGCGGGAACGAAGATGCGCGGAGGCATTGCTTGAAGAGTGCCCGGGTGGGAGATTGCTTCCGGCGTGGCCGGAAGGGTGACGACGGGTGGCCTTGGCGGCGTGAAGGCCCGGCGACTTGCCTGGGCTTTGGGCCGGCACAACTATGACAGCGCGCAGGCCTCGAATTCCAGGGAGGGGAATCGCACTGGCACCGCCATTCCTTCCAGACGGCCATGAAGGTTTCCGGCAGCCTTTCGCGGAACTTCGCGGAATGGCCCGCGGAAGCATTTCCGTTCCGCCAAATCACTAGGGGATTTCGCGGACGGAAAGGACTCAGGGTCTAAAATGGATCAATCCATTTTGAGTCGAAAGGTTTTGGGCAAACTTGCCTCCTGGCTTCAATGCCTCATAACAGGCCGTTTTGCCCAAATCGGTTTGCTCCATGAGGAGCTCTACGGCGTTATTTCTCGCCAAATGGAGGGTGCCACCCTCAAAAAGCCTATCTAAATCTCCGAGGCTCACCGACCTTCGCTTCTCGCCATCTCCTTCAAATGCTATCCAATCAAAATCTTTGACTGGTGCGAACAAGCCGTTTCGGCGTTCCCAAGCAGAGCGTGCACCGAGTTCGCCATCGTTGTTTTTACAGCACGTCCAGACAACACGGGTGTCTTCCGGATCATCACTTGCCGCCTGCAATATAAAAACGGCTCGTGGAATGCTGCCAATGAGATAGCTTCCCGCCAGTAAATTGAGCAATCCTCGACCGTTGGCACGTTCTTCGGCCCGGGGTTTGCGTGTGTGAGCCGATATTCCCAATGCAGAGCCATTATCCCCTGTGGGCAGCACAGAGAGTAAAGCCTCGAACGCCTGATTGTAATCCTTTGCCTTGTCGTCCTTCGCCAACCGGTTGAAAGGATCAAGTACGAATACATCGGGTTGAAATTCGTCAATATCATGCCGGAGTTGGTCGGTAAAGGCAGTTTTATCAAAGGCAAATCCATAAGGCGGTGGTGAACATACGCGGACGGATTCGTCCAATTTAGGACAGTCCAAATCTGCAAATTCATTCTTCAACCGCACGCGGCCATTCTCCGCCTGGAGAATCATTGTCTTGAAACGGCGGTGAACTTTGAGACCAAACCAATCACAGCCAGTCGCACCAGCGACTGCCAACGCAACGACGGCGCGGCTTTTCCCGACGCCCGGAGCTCCGCCAATGACAAATGGCGCTGCCTTCTGAATATGATAATCGCCGACAAGGTTGAATCCTTCGGGTGGCGTGAAAGCGGCCAATTGCGACGGAGTAAAAAATTCAATCAACGGCTTGGGCGGCTTGGGCTCTACCTCCGTTTTCAACGGGTCATAAACGCGCTCTTGATTCATGGCAAAATCTTTCCTTGTTGGGCTAAATTCGTGGCTTCCATCAAGAGGAAGTCGTTTAAGTCCTTTACAGGAATGCGATTGGCTTGCCGCAGTCCGGCGAAAGTAAAGGCGTCCACCTTGGCTCCCGCTCCCGCCAATTGCCGGGCCCATTGCGTCACCCCTATCCGGCCGGCCGCGTCGGCGTGGCCAAAAATGCGAACCCGCTTGCCGGCAAAAAGTGGCAAAGCATCCGCGTGAATCCGCTGGACAGCCCCTAACATGGCCACGGGCGCGCACTGAACACCGTGCGGGCTGGGAGGGGTGGCCTGTTCGCTCAGGGCGAGCCAATGTGCTGCCAGAAGGTCTGGCCCGCCTTCACAAAGGGCGACTGTCGGGAAATGGCAGGCTTCCAAGATGCCAATTGGCCACGAAGCCCACGCGCCAAGCAATGTCCAAGCCTTTGAACCGATATGCAGCCATGGCTGCCCGTCCATGCGCCTCGCCTGGGCGTTCAACCGTGCCGAATCGGTCACAATCCATGCCGGGCAGCCCTTCAGGGTCGCAAACCAAAGCAGACCACGCTGCGCGGCCCATTCCAAGCCTTCCCGACAAATTCGTCTGAGGTTGGCAAGCTGTTGAAAGTCGACCGCCGCCCCAGTCCGAAAAACCGGGAAAGTGGGCTTTAGTCTGGCATCCGCCATCCGGGCTGGTGGCGGGGCCGTCCCTGCGGCGGGTGGGCAATGGCCGCCGGCCAACTCAATAAACTTCAAGCAGGCGGGTTTTTGTAACAGGCCGGAGGCCCGGCGGAAAAAATCCACCTGGTCGCCGCTCTCACCGGTGGCGAAATCATGCCACAAGGTTCCCTCCGGGTTCACACTGAAGCTGGGTTTGTGATCGTCACGCCATGGGGCCTTGCAAGACTTGCGGGGTTCGCCCTCAAATCCGAAGTGGAGCCAAAGGGCATGGATGTTTAGCCGCGCCTTGGCCTCCGCCAAGGTTGACTGCCGACGGTAATTGGGATTGGAATTATTCATACGGTCCTATATCCGCCGCGCTATTCCTGCCAAGGTACGCGGCGGTTATTTTTATGCTTCTGCCTCCTCT
>CAIZWI010000027.1 GCA_903936645.1 uncultured Verrucomicrobia subdivision 3 bacterium | reverse complement strand
GCCGTCTCCAACTCTTCGTAGCGGTGAACTGGCGTTCACCGCATAATAAAAGCCTCCCTGCGCACCTACAAAACCAACCACCGATCAAACCGCCATGGCCCCCTCTCCGCCATTTGCAAAATGGGGGAGAGGGCTGGGGAGAGGTGGCGCTCAAAAATATCCGAATTTCAATCCAGTTCCGGGTATTCACCATTGGCTGCATGGTTCTCCAACACTTTCAAATTGCCTCCCACTTCGTCTCTTTTGCCCCGCCCCCGCGTTCCCTTCGCCGAATCCCAACGGGATTCCGTCCTCTAGCCCAGGGTTGCGACGCAGGAGCTACCCTGGGTTATCGAGTTGTAAGCGCATACAACCCCAACGGGGTTGTGCCCATTCATTTCTACTGATCTGCCTATGTGTGCTTCTATCTGTCGCGGCCGCAGGGCAGGGGACCAATACCCCTCCCATCACCCACCGCTTCGTTTGCACTGACTATACCCAGGGCAAAGTCTTCGTGGTGTCACCCGCCGGCAAAATTGAATGGGAGTATGACGGTGCCACCAATTGCAACGATCTCTGGGTGTTGCCCAACGGCAATTTTCTATTCAACACCGGCCATGGCGTGAAAGAGGTCACCCGCACCAAAAAAGTGGTGTTCGATTACGAATCCACCAGTGAAATCTACGCCTGCCAGCGCCTGGCCAACGGCAACACCTTCATCGGGGAATGTACCGCCGGCCGCCTGCTCGAAGTGAACCCGTCCGGCCAGATCGTCAAATCCCTCCGCCTCCTCCCCGCCGGCACCCATGGCGGCCATGCCTACATGCGCAACGCCCGTCAGTTGGACAACGGAAATTATCTCGTCGCCCATTACGGGCTGAAAGTCGTCCGCGAATATTCCCCGGATGGCCACCTCGTCCGCGAAATTCCCGCCGCCGGCGGACCCCACAGCGCCGTGCGTCTGCCCGGTGGCAACACCCTCATCTCCTGTGCCGATGGCCCGGGCGGTGCCCGCGTGTTTGAAGTCGACCCCGCCGGCCGGACCGTCTGGCAGGTCCAAAGCAACGAACTGGCCGGCGTCACCCTGAAATTCATGGCCGGCCTCGAACGTTTGCCCAACGGCCACACCCTCCTGGCCAACTGGCTCGGCCACAACCAATTCGGCACCACCGCCGACCTGATCGAAGTCACTCCGGACAAGCGCGTGGTCTGGCAATTCCACGGCCCGCCCAGTATCCACACCATCTCCAGCGCCCTCCTATTGGACGACCCTCCCGCCGCCCAGAATTGGCAGATTTGGCATTAATACATTTAAGATAGCCGATCCGCACCTGCCTGGGCCAAACCGCAGTGCCCCCGTAACGCAGCCGTCCTCCGCTGCGAGTAATTTGAATACCAGCATGCCGGTCCCGTCCCGCCACCGCGCCAAAAAAGATTTGCGCCCCCGCTGGCGAACGTTGGCCTCATCCCGCATGGACCCCAGAATTGCGCCCGGCACCCAGTGCCGGATACCGCGCCCGCTAACTTTTAAAAAATAACCAAAAAATAACCGTTAAAAAACTTGTAAAAAAGACAACCGATAAGTAATGTGGCCCCGCATGAAACGAATGCCCTGTTTGCTCGTGGATTCCCCCGCCCAATGGCGCGTGCTGGTTTCGCCGGTGCGCGCGGAAATTGTCGAGGCCCTGCGCATGCTCGGACCCTGCAGCATTGCCGACATCGCCGGCACCCTGGACCGCCCGGCCGACTCCCTCTATCCCCACTTGGAATTACTGGAGCAAGCCGGCCTGGTGGTCGCCGCCGGTTTTCGCAAAGGACCGCGCAATATTGAGCAGTTGCTGGATGTGGTGGCCGATGATTTTGCGGTGGATTTTACCGACCCTTCCGGTGCCGCGGAAAACCAGGCCATCGTCGATACCGCCAATTCCTTCCTCAAAGCTGCCGCCCGCGCTGTGCGCGATTCCGCCGCCGCCCGCCAGCTTCAGCTTGCCCCTGGGCAGCGCAATGTCGCCATCAACTATGAACTGGGCTGGCTCACGCCGGATGCCTTTCAAAAAGTGCGTGCCTTGATTCGGGAATTAAAAGCAGTTTTGGATGCCGGCAAGCAGACCCGCGCCGGCCGCCTTTACATGGCCGTCGTCGTGGCCACCCCCGTCACCCGCCGCCGGGGTGCCCGCTCGCGGCCGCGCCCCGCCGCGAAACCCAAGGCCGGACGCAAAACCCGCCTGCCCACCACCCGTCAACCCCGGGCAATTTCCCGCACCCAACGAACCAAATCCTAACTCCACCCTGGCTCCGGCCGCCCACCCCCCACCGGAGCCGCGCTCGCACCAAAATCAAAATCAAAACCAAGACCATGACCTCACCTTGCCTTGCCCCAAACCTGGACCTGGCTGGACCGTCGGAAACTCCCCACCTGAAGACCCGGCTCGCCAGCCTCGTCCAGCGCACCCCGCCGGCGGAACTCATCAAGCGCCAACTCCCGGTCGCCAAATTCTCGGCCTTTCTCGCCTGCGCCTTGCTCGGTGCCGCCCTGGGATATACCGGTGAACACCTGGCCCGGCCTTATTTTTTGGGATTTCATCACCAGCCCTGGCCCGTGATCCTCTCCCTGATAGCCCCCCTCTTCTTATGGTTTGTGGCCGTCGGATGGCACGAGTTGGGGCATGTCATCGGGGGCTGGCTCGGGGGCGGTAATTTTTTACTCTGGGTGGCCGGGCCCTTCATGGTCCGGCGCACTCCCGCCGGCCTGCGCCTGGCCTGGAATCGCAGCGTCAACCTCACCGGCGGCATGGCCGTTTGCACCCCGCTGGACCCCGCCCAAGTTTCCGCGCGGCGCATGGCGGGCATGACCGCCGGGGGCCCGCTGGCCAGCCTGCTGCTCGCGTTCGCCGCCATCTGGCTGGCCGGCGCGTGGGATTTTTCCCTCTCCCCCCTCCGCATCCTGGGCCAAAATGTCTTAATGGAATTGGGCCTGATCTCCGCCCTCCTGTATCTGGTCACCGCCTGGCCGGGCACCGCCGGCGGTTTTAAAACCGATGGCAAACGCATGCTCGACCTCTTGCGGGCCGGTGCGTCATCAGACCAGGAATCCGCCCTGCTTGTGCTCACCTCCGCCAGTCTGGCCGGCATCCGCCCGTCCGCCTACGACCCCGCCTTGGTCACCCGCGCCATCGCGCTCAAGGATGGTTCCCTCTTCGATACTTATGGACACCTGATGGTTTATCACCACGCCGCCGACCGTGGCCACTGGGCCGCCGCCCAGGCCTGTCTGGACCACGCCGTCGCCGGTGCCGCCCGGCTGCCCGTCATGATGCGGGACATCGTGCTCTGCGAATATGCCTGGCTGCTTGCCGCCCACACTGCCGAGGTCGCCGCCGCCCGCACCTGGCTGGACGCGGCAGGCAAACTGGATTTCGACCCCGCCACCCGCCTCCGGGCCGAGGCCGCCGTCCTGCTGGCCGAAAACCAACTCCCCGCCGCCGCCGCGGCCGCCCGCCAGGGCTTGCAAGCCCTGCGCGAACGCAGCCTCAGCCCCGTGGAAAGCCCCTTCGCCCGGGAAGCCCTGGAACACCTCCTCACCCGCGCCACCTCCCCAACCACCCACCCACTCAACCCAGCGGGTTGACATCTTGTAGCCCGAAGGGGTGCCAGTTCGCTTACCACCTACCTGCCCATCCCGCCTCCCCAGGCAAGGGCAGGGGACTTTTGTAATTTTTTTAACCCGGAACAGGTCGGGATTTACCCGGATCGCCTCCACGAATCCTGAATCCTCCCGCCCTCAAAGCCCGCCCAGCCGGGTTCTCCAAAGCCCTCCCCTTAACCTCGCCCGGAACTCCACGTATCCGCCAGCGCTTCTGCTTGCTGCAATACCAGCGTCACCGCCGCTTCCTGCCCTTCCGGCGGATACTTGTATTTGCGCAACAACCGCTTGATCAGCAGCCGCATCTTGGCGCGCACACTCTCCCGGTGCTGCCAGTCCACCGCCGTGCTCGCCCGCAATTTCTCCGTCAATTCCGTCGCCAGTTGTTTCAAGGTGGCATCCCCCATCTGTTGCAAGACCTCCGGCCGTTCCGCCAGCGCATCGTAAAAGGCCACTTCATCCCGGCTCAG
>CAIZWI010000026.1 GCA_903936645.1 uncultured Verrucomicrobia subdivision 3 bacterium | reverse complement strand
GGTGCTTGGTGCGGGGGCGGATTGCGCGGCGGTGATGCCCGACGTGACGGGCACTAATTATATTTTGGCCACCGATGCTGACCTTACGGTGCTGGTAACCCAAAACCCAGCCGCCAGCACGCGGCTGGGGTTGGGCACAAACCAGGTGGTGCTCAGCGTGACTGATGTGGCGGGCAACCAGGCCTTTTCGACCAATACCATCGTCGTCTTGGACGAAACGCCACCCATCCTCACCAGCCAGCCGCAGAGCCTCACCAACACGGTGGGTACCACCGCCACATTTTCAGTCAGTGCCACCGCGTGCACTCCACTGAGTTATCAATGGCTGTTCAATGGCGGGGTGATGACCGGAGAAACCAACGCGACACTGATTTTGGCCAGCCTGGAGGGGACCGCGATGGGGGATTACCAAGTGTTGGTCACGGCGGCGGGCGGGGTGACCACCAGCGCGGTGGCGCGGCTTACGGTGGCGGCGCGGCCATTGATTCAGTGGAGCTTTACTAATTTAGTGCTGGCGGCGGGAACCAACTGCTCCGCCAGCATGCCGGACATCACCACTACTAACTTTATCCAGGCGACGGTTTGGTCGGGGCTGCCGGTGATCACGCAGATGCCGGACACCAACGCCGTTTTGTCGTTGGGCAGTAATATGGTGGTGCAGACCGTGCTCGACAATCTGGGGAACGTGGTTTACGCCACCAATGTGGTGGTAGTGCAGGATGAAGCGCCACCGGTGCTGACGCTGCAACCCCAAAGTATCACCAACCTGGCCGGAACGACCGCCAGTTTTTCCGCGGCTGCCACCGCGTGCACGCCGGTGACTTGCCAGTGGTTATTTAATGGTGACATGCTGGCCGGCCAGACCAATGCCACCTTGACCTTAAACAACGTGGATACCACCGCCACAGGCAATTATGCCATGGTTGCAACGGCGGACGGGGGGGCCACCACCAGTGCGGTCGTGGTGCTCACTGTGGTGGTGTCGCCGGTGATTCATTGGAGTTTTACGAATCTGGTGCTGGCGGCGCGGGCGGATTGCCTGGCGGAAATGCCGGATATCACCGGTACCAATGCCATTCAGGCCACGGTGTCGGCCGGGGGGATGCTGATTACCCAGAGTCCGGATACCAATGCCGATTTGCCCATCGGCACCAATCTGGTCTGGCAGGTGGTCCAGGATGATTTTGGCAACATCGTCACCACCACGAATATCATTGTAGTGCAGGATGGGACGCCCCCGGTGCTGACCAGCCAGCCACAAAGTGAAACGAATGTCGTGGGCACCACGGCCGGCCTGGCGGTGACGGCCACGGCTTGCACCCCGTTAAGTTATCAATGGTTGTTTAATAATGAGATTCTGGCCGGACAGACGAATGCCACGCTGACGCTCAGCAACGTGGATGGGTCAGTGGCAGGTAATTATGTGGCCGTGGTGACGGCCGGCGGCGGCTCGACCACGAGTGCGGTGGCCACAGTGACCGTGGCGGCGCTGCCGGTCATTCAATGGAGTTTTACCAATCTGGTGCTCGCCGCCGGGGATAACTGCCAGGCGAACCTGCCGGACGTGACGGGCACGAATTTTATCCTGGCGACCAGCTGGTCGGGCCCGACGCTCATCACCCAAACTCCGGATACCAATGCCCTGCTAAATGTGGGCACGAACCTGGTCGTGCTGACGGTCAGCGATTCACTGGGCAGTGCGGTTTCGGTCACGAATACCGTTGTGGTGGCGGACGAGGCGCTCCCGGTGTTGACCAGCCAGCCGCAAAGTGCCACCAACCTGGCCGGAACGCCGCTTACCCTGGCCGTCGCCGCCACGGCGTGCACCCCCTTGAGTTATCAATGGTCCTTTAATAATGGAAGCTTGAACGGGCAAACCAATGCGACGCTGACCCTGGCGAGCATGGATCAATCTGCGGCGGGAAATTACACGGTGACGGTAACTTCGGCGGGTGGCTCGGTCACGAGCGACGTGGCCACCCTGACGGTGATCCCCCGGCCGGAAATCCTGGCCAGTTTCACCAACCTGGTGCTGGCCGCGGGCGCGGATTGCCTGGCGGAAATGCCGGATGTGACGGGCACGAATTATATTCTAGCCACCGTGGGCGTGGGTGAGCCCGTGATTACCCAGAGTCCGGACACCAATGCGGACCTGCCGATTGGCACCAATCTGGTTATCCAGGCCGTGAGTGACAGCCTGGGTAATACTGTTTATGGTACGAATACGATTTTGGTGCTGGATGTGAATGCCCCGTTGCTCCTCAGCCAGCCGGTCAGCGTGACCAATCTGGCGGGCACGACCGCCAGCTTCGCGGTCATAGCCACGGCGTGCACGCCGGTGACTTACCAGTGGTGGTTTAACGCGGCCGCCCTGAACGGGCAGACGAACGCTATTTTGACGCTGGGCAATGTGGATTCATCGGTGGCAGGAAATTACCAGGTGGTGGCCACGTCGGCGGGCGGGGCGACCAGCAGCGCGGTGGCCACTTTGACCGTGACTCCGGGGCTGATGCTCGCGGTGACGAATAATCCCGGCCTGGGTTTTGCCTTGACTGCCACGGGGCCCGCCGGGGCGAACTGCATCTTGGAGATGACCACGGACCTGTCCGGGTTGATCGGATGGCAGCCGTTGTTCACCAACGGGTTTGACACCGGGGTGGCCCAATTTTTGGATCAAACCGCCACCAATGATGTTCAGCGATTTTACCGCGCCCGGATCGGGCCCTGACCGAGTGGCGGGGCGGCGGGCGAGGGTTTGGACCAGTGAGATCCATTTATGCCACAATACAGCTGCGTTTTTTGTTCCCAACGATTTGCCGTGGAGGGCGGTGTCGCTGGCGGGGTGGCCGCCTGCCCCCGTTGCGGGACTCACAACTTGCTGGGCCAGCCGGCCGGGCCGGCAGTGAAGCTCCCCCCGCTGCCCAGCCCGGCCCCGCCGGAACCGGTAGAATTTCCCGTCGCGGCCCTGGCGTCGCGGATGATTGACAACATGGAGCGGGTGATTGTGGGGAAGCGGGCCGAAATCACCCTGGTGGTGATGGCGTATCTGGCCGAGGGGCACGTGCTGCTGGAGGATGTGCCCGGGGTGGCCAAGACCATGCTGGCGCGCGCGCTGGCCGGGAGCCTGGGCTGCCACTTCAAGCGCATCCAATGCACCCCGGATTTGCTGCCCAACGACATCACCGGCAGTTCCATTTACAACCCGAAGACCACCGAGTTTGAATTTCGGCCGGGGCCGCTGTTTGCCCAAATTGTCCTGGCGGATGAGATTAACCGCGCCACCCCGCGCGCGCAGGCGGCGCTCCTGGAAGCCATGGCGGAGCGCAAAGTGACGGCGGATGGCAACAATTACCTCCTGACGCCCCCCTTCCTGCTGATCGCCACCCAAAACCCCGTGGATCACGAGGGCACATTTCCCCTGCCGGAGGCGCAGTTGGATCGCTTTCTGGTGCGGTTGAGCCTGGGCTATCCGCAAATGGAAAATGAAATGGCGATGCTGCAACGGCTCCGGGTGGACCATCCCATTGATACGCTGGCGACCGTGGCCACGGCGGACGAGATCCTTGCCGGCCAGCAAGCCGTCCGGCAGGTGCATGCCGATGAAAAAGTGGTGCGTTACATAGTGCAACTGATCCGGGCCACGCGGGACCATTACGACCTGCTGCTGGGCGGCAGTCCGCGCGCCTCCATGGCCTTGCTCCGTTGCGCCCAGGCCTATGCGGCGATCCATGGCTTTGATTTTATCGTGCCGGATGACGTCAAGCACATCGCCCCCCATGTGCTCGGGCACCGGTTGATCTTGCGGCCGGAGAGCCGGTTGCGGAAAAAGACCGTGCGCACCGTGCTGGAAGAAGTGCTGAATACCGTGCCGGTGCCGCCCACGCCCGCCACGGGTTTTGCCCCATGAAAGGGATCCTGGGCACCATCGCGCTGCTGCTGCTGGGGCTGGTGTTCCAGCTCGGTTTGCTGGTTTATGCGTTGTATGTGCTGTTGGGGATTTTGTGGTTGAGCCGGTATTTTACGCGGAGTTGGATGGAGAAACTGGTGGCGCGCCGGATTTGTGCCGGGGAGGTTTTTGAAATCGGGGAAAGCCTGGCGGTCACGGTGGAAATTGAAAATGCCAGCCGGCTGACGATTCCCTGGTTGATTATTGAAGACTCCGTGCCCTACGAAGCGATGGCGCAACGACCCTTGCGGATCGAGGTGGAAGGCGGCCGGCTGGAGCTCACCCGGCTGGGTCCGGGCGAGGTGACGACTTTGGACTACGCGGTTACTTTTGGCCAGCGGGGGTATTACCAACTGGGGCCGGTGCTCTTGGAAACGGGCGATGTGTTCGGGTTGCACCGGCGTTTCCGGGTGGCCACGGAGCCGCATTTTGCCCTGGTGCTGCCCAAGGTGCTGCCGTTGCAGGGGTATAATCTGGCCTCGCGCCGGCCCATGGGGGAAATTCGGGTGGTCCACCGGTTGTTTGAGGATCCCACCCGGCTGGCGGGGGTGCGGCCCTGGCAGGAGGGGGATCCGATGCGCCGCATTCACTGGCGGGCCACGGCCCGCACCGGGGAAATTCACAGCCGTTTGTATGAAAATTCCCGGGTGGCGGGGGCGACCTTTCTGCTGGATTTTCACACGCATAACTTTCAAGGCATCGGCGCCAGCACCTCCGCGGAACTGGCCATTGTGACGGTGGCCTCGCTGGCGAATGCGGTTTATGTGATGGGGCAACAAATTGGTCTGGCCAGCAATGGCCGCGATGCGGCCGACCGGATTCGGGCGGAAGGCTGGCGGGCGGAATTCACCACGCGCGCCGAGGCGCAACAGCGGGCCAGTGAACCCCTGGCCAATGACCGCCTGCGCCCGGTGCGGGTGCCCACGCGCAAGGGCGGGGAAAATCTCCGCCACATCCTCGAAACGCTCGCGCGCCTGGAGCACACGGATGGCCTGGACTTTGCCGAAATGGTGGCGGTGGTGGCGGCGGAAATCCCCCGGGACGCCACCGTGGTGCCGGTGATGCGGCACGTCACCCCGGACATGGCCCTGGCCCTGGGCGGCCTGGTGCGGCGGGGTTTTTTGGTGACGGCGGTGATTGCCGCCTGCGAGAAGGAAGCCATCCCCGATTGGGCCCAGCCGCCGGAATGGGCGGGTTTGTTGCTGGCGCAGGGCATTGATTTTCGCGTGGTGAATTCCGAGGCGGCGATTATGAACCTGTGCGCCGAGGCCATTGTGAGGTAATAATGCAGCCGGTTAAACCCAGTAAAACCGCCGCCGACTGGCTCGTCATTGCGCTCAGTCCGGCCTTGATCATGCTGTTGGTGGGGAGCCTGTGCTTTTTTTTGATCGAGGTGTTTTACCGGGGCCAGGCGGAGGGCAGTGTCCGCTGGGTGATGTTCTGGTTTGTGCTGGCGGTGGTGCTTGTCACCCGGATTGGCATCGAGCAAGGCGCCGGCCTGGCGGCGGGTTACGGCATTGCGCTGGCCCTGGCCACCTGGTTTTACCTGGTGCGCATACATCCGGCCTACCTGCTGGGCGCGGTGCTGCTGGGCGTCGTATGGTGGTGCGCCCACAAGCTCACCCGGGACTGCACGCTCCTCGATGATTCGGAAGATGCTTCCGGGGGTGGCTTGCTGCAAACCATTTACCAGCGCAAGGGGTTCAAACTGTTGGGCAAAAAAACCGTGACCCCAAGCGTTGGTGCAAATGCGGCCCCAGCGGCCCCAGTAGCCCCGGCAGCGCCCCACGCACCCGGCCGTTGGGTGGTCTGGTTTTCGGTGGCCGCGCTGCCGCTTTTTGGGGTTGGCCAGATGCTGCTCCCGCCGGGTGACGCGGCGGCGCGTTCGGCTGGATTGGCGTATCTCTTTATTTATGTTGCCGCCGGTCTGGGGTTGTTGCTCACCACCAGTTTTCTCGGCTTGCGGCGGTATCTGCGCCAGCGTTATCTGACCATGCCGGGCAGGATGGCCTTTGGCTGGATCCGGTTTGGTGCCACCGTGGCGGTTCTGGTACTGCTGGCGGCGCTGCTGCTGCCGCGGCCGGGAGCCTTGGTCGCCTGGCAGCAACTGGCGTATCACGTGGACTACCAGTTGCACCAAGCCAGCGAATACGCCGCGCGATTCAGCCCCCACGGCCTGGGCGCGGGCAAGCCGGGCCAGGACGTTGACAAATCCGCCCCGCCTGCCAATCTCATCGAGGCGTCCGGCACCCAAAAAACGCCGGGTCCAGGGCCTGAAAAAGCCCCCGATCCGGCGGCAGCGAATCCGGACAACCCGCCGCCCCCGGTTCCACCGGAATTTGTGAATCATTTGTACCAGTGGTTCCGGCTCCTGCTATTGCTCGGCCTGGCGGGTTTGCTGGCCGCTTGGGCCTATCGCAACCGGGAGGTATTACGCGACATGGCGCGAACCATCCTGGCGGCCATCCGGAAGTTTTTCGCGGATCTATACCGCTGGGGTTCGCCGTCGGTCGATGCCGCGGCGCCGG
>CAIZWI010000025.1 GCA_903936645.1 uncultured Verrucomicrobia subdivision 3 bacterium | reverse complement strand
GGGTAACGTTTTTGATTGGACCCGATGGCAAAATCAAACAGATCTGGCCGAAGGTAAAGCCCGAGGAGCATGCGGCCGAGGTGCTAGCGGCTTTGTAAGGGGACGGTGTAAAACCCGCTCGATTGTGTCCGGTTTGGTCCCGGTTCCAATCTCCTAAGTATCGGGGCAGGGAAATAGCCCACCGTTTTGGCCGGTGAGCTTTTACCGTTTTCGGTCCCGTTATGATCCCGCCGGAGCGGTGCTTTAAAGTGTCCTTAATCGACCAGTAATGGGGCGTTAAGGCCGGGCAGCCGGTTGGTTTCCGGGGCTTCCAGGTTCCCGCGCCGGGGCGTGGGCAAATCAGTTTCCAGCCCGCCACGCGCCGGCGCGGACATTGGCGCGGACATTGGCGCGGACATTGGCGCGGACATTGGCGAGGCTTGACGCGGGGTCAGATCGGCGGCCAGATCAGCGGCCGTCGGGGGCAGGCCCGGAGCGGGCGCGGTGGTGACGCTGCGGGCGCTCCGGGCCTTGCGGCCGGTTTCGAGGGCTTGCACCAGGCGCGAATCGGACGGAATGACGCTTTCCTTGATGGCGCGGCGCACATCGGCGGTGGTGGGGTGTTCCCGGCCGGCTTGCATGGCGTTGTAACGGCTGGTTTTATCTATCGCCTCAATGGCGGCTAGGTAGCGGTCGGATGACCGTGCATAAACGGCCATGGCCTTGAGGGTTTCCGCGTCGGCCGTGGGGAGCAAGGTGCGGGCAACGGCTTGCAAATCTTCGGGGGACAGTTCCGCCGGCAAGGGAATATATTTGGAAATGCGGCCCACTAACTGCGCTTGGTTCCACTGGCTCTTTTCGCACGCCTGGCGTTGCAATTCCAAAAACTGGGGGGTGGCCACCAGGCAGATCGGCACGCCTTGGTCAGACATGGACATAATCCAGTCAATGCGCTGCGGGAAACCAAATTTGCTATTGTACTGGGGCCAGCAGTTGTGCGCCTGGTCCAAGACCAGCACCAGATCGCCTTCCAAAAGCACGGCTTCCACCCGCTCTTTAATTTCCGTGGCCTTGAGTTGCAAAAATGCCCCCAGGCCCAGGCCCCGGGCCAGATCGCGGAAAAATGAGCTTTGATCGTTGCCCCCGGGCACGCTGACATAACGGGCGCGGCCCGGATGGCGAGAGCACCAGGCTTTGGCGGCGGTGGTTTTGCCGCGCCGGGCGTGGCCTTCCACCAGCGTTAAAACCCGCATGGCAGTGGTGTAATCCAGCAAATCAAAAACCTGTTTGGAAATCGCCGTGGTGGCAATCTTGTGGCTATGGGCGGCCACCCAGGCGGCTTGATATTCGCGCAAGGATTCGACCAGGCGCGGAAAGTACCACGGGCCGCCGGCGCTGAATTTCCAAGCGGGATTAAGACAGAGTTCCTTAAGCTCAGTTTCCAGATCGGCGGCGGCCTCGCGGCAGGTCTCAAAAAAACTATCCGCTGGGTAAGACGTGGGATAGCCCTTGGACTCCTTGCTTAGTTTCTCCATGTACTGATCGCCATAATCAAGATGGACCAGTTCGCAGATGCCGCCAATAATGAAGGTTTCACCTTGCAAAACAAACTGGCCTTCCCGGGGAAAACCTTCCCGCAATTGTTTCACCAACTCCGCCGGGCAAATCATGCCTGGCTTGAGCCTGGCCCCGGCCATGCCCCGGGTTTGCAGACGATCCTTAAACTGCGCTTGCAAATGCTCCGCCAGCGTCCCCAGCCCGCCCTCTTGATTGGACAGGTATTGGACAAACCAAACCAGTTCCCGGTCGCGCCGATCCTCGATGACCGTGCAGCGCTTGGCCACAAGGTAAGCTTTTAGCCCGCACTCATATTCAGCGCTGCTGGCATAGCGATTTTGGTGAAAAACGGTTTCATCTTGGGCGCGGCGGGTCGTCATAATTAATTTTCCTTGGGGCCAGCGGGTTCATCTTCAGTCTTCAAAAAATTATTTAAGAAACTAACCTCATCGGACTGCACGATGGTTAAAGCCCGTTCCGGCGTAACGATCCCGTTTTTTTCTAAGTTGATTTTTGCCAGACGGCGGCCGGTTTGTTCAGCCTTTTGCTCGGTGCGAATGCTTTCGCGCTGCGCTTCCATTTGCGCGGCGGCCGTGGCCATTTGGGGATCAATCAGCACGCGGCGCACTGGGCGGCCCGGGATGGCCGCAGGCGCGGCGCTGGCCGGCGGCTGGTGGCGAATGGCCAGTAACAAATGCCGGCGGGGGTTGCCATGCTGGGCCACCAAGTTTTTATATTCGGCGTCCACAGCCTTTTCATGCTCGCGAATTTTGGCCCGCTCGCTGGCCAGCAACCCGCTATCCGGATTCACGCTGGATTCACAGGCCGAAGGCTTGCCGCACACTTCCATGGTGAACGGTTCGGAAAAATCCAGATTCATAAAGGTAACCATGGAAGCGTCCCGGCGATCAATCAGCGCCCACAGTTCCCGGCCCAAATGCTTCACCAGTTCACCACCGCGCACGCGAATGGTGCGGCCGTAATGTTGGAAGCGCACCCCGCTCATTTCCACCCTCACCCGGTAGCGTTCATTGGCAAGCATCCAAGCCAGTTCCGGCGTGAAGGCCATGGGGGGATCGTTCTTATCCGCCAGCGAAACAAACGCTTCATTCGGGGACAATCCTTTCAAATGGCCCATTTGCGGTTCAGCGTTATATTGCTGCACCAGATCATTAATCACCTGGACACCTTCTGTGAAAGTATAGCGGAAATGTGTGGCAGGCACCTTGCCAGAGCGGATCAATCGCTGCTCTTTTTTGAACTCCTCCGGGGCGTCCACCATTTGCAGGCGGCCCGTATAGCCGGGGTGTTTTTCCATGCGGCGCTGAATGAGGTCAAAGGATTTTTCCAACTCGCTTTTGCTCATTGGATTCATCTTCTCAAAGTGCCGGATGGCGCAACCATACTGGCCCAGGCCCGCCACCACTGTGCGGCCCTGTTCATCCGCCTTGCCATTCACGTTGAGCGATTTGCCGAAAACATAGCCATTTTCCAACCCCAGTTGTTTGGGCACCCCGTGCGTTTTAATGGCGTCCAAGACCGCATTGCAAACCAGTTCGGCCGTGGGGGCTTTGTCATCGGAAATGGCCCAGCCCACCCATTTGCGGCTGGCGGAGTCCATCACCGCAATGATTTGCGGTTGGACCAGCGACACTGTGCCATCCGGCCCCGTAATGGCCAGTTCCAGATTGCTGGTGAGATCATCCACCACCCAGACTTGCATGGCATGCACCCCGGACCAGTCGCGCTGCACTCCGCCGGCCAGCCGGCGCAACGTGCGCTTGCCGTGGTGACGGGCCGTGAGGGCATCCACCACCTTGCGGTTAAGCAACTGGTGAATTTTTTCTGGCGCATGCTGCGAGTAGGGATAATGCGCCCGTGTGGCGGCGCTCAATTTGGCGTAAGACTCGCGCCAGGCGGTATCCACCCGGCCGCTCTCGCCAGTGACGGCAGCATGGCGGAGCAGATCAATGTCGGCCTGGTCAATTTGCACTTGGGGACCGTTGCCGGCCCGCTGGTCGCGCAAGGCCAGGGGATTGCGATTGGCGGCCAGCCAGTCAGTTAACCGGCGGTTAAAGGCTTTTAAAAGGGCATCCCGACTGGGGGCGAGAAATCCCGCCCGGGCGGCCAGCCAGCCCCGAACACGGCGGGCAGCGGCCTTTTCAGAATGGCCCTCAGCCACCAGCCCGGCCCAAGTTTGCAGCACCAGCACCCAGAGCCCCGTGCATTCCGGCTTGCTGGGCGAGGCGGGATTCACGCAGGCTTTCAAGTAATCATTCAATGGGGCGAAACTTTCCGCCCATTCCGCCAGCGCCGCATCCACCACCCGGGCGGGGCGGGCCTTCATGGCTGGTTTATCGGGGAGGTACAAAGCCAGACTGTCCCAATTTTCGGCGCCAGCATCCCGGCGCCGGGCGCGGGTGAAAAGAAAATCCCAATGGCGCTCCGTAATGGGCGCCCCAAATATGCGGGTATAAGCTTCCACTCCCAGGCGCTTCATTTCCCCGGCGGTGAGGTCTGTGCGGTGCATCCCTTGCAACCACGGTTTCAAAGCATCCCGCAATTTTCCCGCCCGCTCAATTTCCGCATCAGCCACCCGGGCCAGATCGCAAACCAGTGCGGTGGCCTTGCGGGGCAGGCCCAGCATGGTCTCAATGCTGCGACACCCTTCTTTTATGCGCAGCGCTTCCAACCGCTGGCGGAGTTCGGTGGGCAGCGCTGCCACCGTCCAGACGGCGGTTTCCTGGCCTTTCACCAACCGCACGGCACACGCGGGCACGGCCGCCAGTTTCTTGCGCACAGCGCGGGGAGTCACATCCAGCCAGATGGCCATTTGCGCGGCCGTGAAGGCGGGCGCGGCGGCAAGGGATTCATGGGGCGTGGCGAACGTCATATTTATTGGGCGGCGGCGGGCGGGCAATCGCCGGGAGAGGCGGGCGGCAGTTGTTTCCGCAAGCGGGTGTAATGGGCGAGGCGGGCGGACCAGATGGCCCTTTGCTCAGCCAGCAAGGGTTTAAACCGGGCGAGGTCCATGGATTCAGCCAGGGGCAGGCCAGGACCGGGAAATACGGATTCCCAGCCGGCGGCAGTTTGGATGCCGATCTGGCAATGCTCCAAAAGGGCCACCCGGGCGAGTTCCTCGCGAATGGACTGGATGGCCCGGCGGGAATCGCGAGTGGTTAGAATACAAACCCCATCGCGCAGCGTGCCAATGACAAGTGTGCTGTCCTCTTCTGCCAAAATATCCTGCCCCAAAGCCAGGGTGAGCACCCGCCCCAACAAGCAGGCGGCCCCAAAAGAATCCAAGGGCATAAAATCCGCGCCAACAATATTGAAAAGCGGATCGCCAAAGTGAATGCCTACCACGGCGGGGGCAGTGGCCGCAGGGGTGCCAGAAGCAGGCGGGAAGATGCTGGGGGCTTGCGTCATGTGGTTTAAAAATTAGTGATGCCGTTTCCGCTCGCGTGAATACTCTGGGCACGCAAGGTTTGAAACATGGCCCGCAGTTCGTTGATTTGCTCTTGCTGGGTCACCAACTGCTGGTGAACAT
>CAIZWI010000024.1 GCA_903936645.1 uncultured Verrucomicrobia subdivision 3 bacterium | reverse complement strand
TCGTTTTAGTATTTAAGGTTGTTAAGGTTTCAATCTGCACGAATCTACTTAAGCAACCCCCGTGCCAAGTTTTAAAACGCACGAAACATGAGCCTTTAGCCTTGTTTTGGCGGTCAATATGCAAAAACGGGTTGCACTTAGAAGTTAAAAATTGCTAACGCATCGCGCACGCGTTGCACCTGCATTTTTTCCTGTCAAATTGGTATCGGGCCGATTTTCGGGCCGACGCTGGCACCAAACAACTCGTTGGTAACGCCCTTGATGTCTGAGTTTAACTAAGGAAAAACGGCACCCGTAGTTACGGGTGCCGTCCGGCGCAAAATTGCAAATGCTTACCACCCCTCAAACCCATCGCTGAGGTTTAGGCCTGGGGAGCCCTGCGATCCATGCGGCGCTTGACCCAGAAGCCCAAGGCCAGGAAACCGCCAAGTGTCAGGAACAAGGCGGGCTCGGGAGCGGCCAGGAGTGATTGAATGGTCGATGCGCCGACATTAATCGCCACCACGGCATCGTTATAATCCTGATCGCCACCACCCCACCAATCCTTGAAGTTGATGAACAAGTAAGGACTATTGAGTTGCGGGACGGCAAACACCGAGGCGGTGAAGCCGCCAGCGTGGGCGATGCCGTCCGGATTGGCCGAGGCACCGCCACTGGTAAACACTGTGTTACCACCATTGGCACCATTGGCAATCAGGAAGAAATCCAGCGGCGTGCCCTTGGCAAACGTGCCGAGATTGACAAAATCACCGGGGACCAATGGCTGGGAAGGATTGGGCGCGCCGTAATTGTTTGCGGGATTCGGATTGAAATCCTCCGGACTGGAGAGGCTCGGAAAAATGATTTGCGGATTGCCACTGCTCACCCCCACGCCGGTGGTATTGAATCCCAGCGTGCTGTTAAAGCCCGCGCTCTCAGAAACGAAATAGGCCTGAACGCTGGTTTTCTGCGCCAGTACGAGCTTGGAAGGGTCAACGGAGAACACCTTCTGATTGCCAGTGTTGTTCTGGCCATCCGGCAGGTTCTTTTGGATGAAACCCAAAGCCTGGCTCAGTGTGGTTTTGTCAAACGCTGCCGCCGCCGCGTCAGATCCGGCCGACATCACCGGGCCGACAATCGGCAGACTCAGTGGGTCAACATTGGCTTGGACGGGGGAGATGGTGCCGGTATCCGCCGGCCCGGCGGAGAGCAGGGAAACCCCCAAGGATAGCGTTAGTAACACGGGCAAGTAGTATTTCGTCGTTTGAGTTTTCATAGTCTGATGATCCAATCGCCGCCAACAATAATGTTTACAATAATGATTTGTGATGCGGATGCAAGCCCCCCTCGCAAAAAGCACAAACGGCACCTGCTTGCGCAGGTGCCGTCCGGTGCACTGTTGAAACTTTTTTAACCAACCATCAAACCAACCAAATCGGCCTTAGGCTTGGGAAACCGAGCGGTCCATGCGGCGCTTGGCCCAGACGCCCAACATCAGGAAACCGCCGAGGGTCAGGTACATGGAGGGTTCGGGTGTGGCGAAGAGGGAGTGCACCGTGGCCGAGCCCACGTTGAAGGCGAAGATCGTGTCGTTGTAATCCTTGTCGCCACCGCCGTACAAGTCTTCAAAGCTGACGAACACATAAGGGCTGTTGAGCTGCGGCGAGGCAAACATCGTCGGGGTGAACATGCCCACATGGTTCAAGCCGTCCGGATTGGAGCTCGTGCCATTGATCGAATTGTAAACCGTCGTGCCACCATAAACCGCATCCGCAATCAGGAAGAAATCCAGCGCGGTGCCCTTGGCATACGTGCCCAGGTTAACAAAATCGCCGGGGAGCAACGGTTCGGACTGGGTCCGGGTCCCGGGGGTACTTTGATTGGAAAAGCCATCCGTGCTGGAGGCGTCCGGGAAAATGATCGCCGGGTTGCCGCTCTTGACGCCTACGCCGGTCGTATTGAGACCCAGTGTGTTGTGGTAACCCGCGCCTTCATACACGAAAGTGGCCGTCACCGCCGTTTTGGCCGCCAGCACCAGTTTGGAGGGATCCACCTTCTGGACCACCGGAGACTTGGTGTTGTTTTGACCCTCCGGCAGGTTGGCCCGGATGAAATCCAGCGCGCCGGGGAGGATGTTCGCATCAAAATCCTTCGAGGTGGCATCGGAACCGGCCAGCATCACGGGGCCGATGATCGGCAATTTCAAGGGGTCAGCCGCCGATTGCACGGGCGAGATGGTGCCGTCGTTGCCGATGACCGGCGTGGCGAAACTGCTGAGGAGGGAGGCACTGAGGGAGATGGCCAGCAAGGCCGGCAGGCGGAAGGAGTTCATCGTATTTTTCATAGTCGTTTTAGTATTTAAGGTTGTTAAGGTTTCAATCTGCACGAATCTACTTAAGCAACCCCCGTGCCAAGTTTTAAACCCCGCGAAACATGAGCTTTTAGCCTTATTTTGGCAGTCAATAAGCAAAAAACGGTTGGTTGTGGATTTGGAAAATTGCAAATACAATGCAAAAAGGTGCTGAATGCAATTTTTATCAGGGGATACCAGCATGGTCGGATGCCTTGATTTGAGTTTAGTCACGGGTGACATGGCGTTTGCATTCATTACCGTGTCAATTTCCCTTTTCTTTCCCGTCATTCTTTTTATGCTCCCGCCATGCCCTCATTCGACATTGTTTCGCAGGTTAACACGATGGAAATCGAAAATGCCGTGAACCAGGCCAAAAAAGAACTGGCCAACCGGTTTGATTTCAAGGCCAGCAAAGCCGAAATCGTGCTGGATAAGACAGAAATCAAGCTGACGGCCGAGGATGAGTTCAAAGTCACGGCCCTGAATGAAATGGTGATCGGCCGCCTGGCCAAGCGCGGTATCAGCCTCAAAAGCGTCGAGCAGTGCGACCCGGATATCTCCCCGCTCGGCCACGCGCGCCAGGTTATCAAAATCAAGCAGGGCATCGAATCGACCGTGGCCAAGGAAATTACCGGCTTCATCCGGGATGGCAAATTCAAGGTCACCACGCAAATTCAAGGCGACGAAGTACGCGTCAATAGCAAGAGCCGCGACGAACTCCAGACGGTGATCGCGGCCGTGCGCGCCCATGAATTTCCCGTGGCGGTGCAATTTATTAATTTCCGCGAATAACCACGTTCGCCCACTCCCCACGGGCGATCCAGTCTGGCCTTTTTTATGAACTACTATTATTGCCACAAGGCCAGTCCGGGACGGAATCTGCGATGGCTCCCGTTGGTGGCACTGCTCTGCCTTGGCTCGCCCGGTCCGGGATATGCCGACACCATTGCGGTGAAGGACGTTTTCACGCCCGCCGCTCCGGCAACGGTGCGGATTACCGGGCGGCTTGGTGCGAAACTCGACCTATGTGTCACCAATCGCCTGCTAGAGCAGGATGTTGAGACGCTGGTGGCCCCTTATCGGGACAAAACGGAAATTGGCGGCG
>CAIZWI010000023.1 GCA_903936645.1 uncultured Verrucomicrobia subdivision 3 bacterium | reverse complement strand
GGTGCCACGGTTACGTTTACCTCCGCCTCCACGGCCAGCAGCTATAACGGCCAGTTTTTTGGCAGCGCCCTGGCTACCAATGTTTTTAGCGGCGGCAATATGTCCATTGGTGGTTCCTTGTCCTTCTCCAATTTTCTAGGCACCGTCATCATCACCAATGGCGGGGTCCGCTGGTTCGCGACCGCCAACGGCGGTGACAATACGACTTTTAATTTTATCAATGGCGGTGGCGGCTTTACCCGGGATGCCACGGTGGTGCATCTCGGCGCCTTGTTTGGCAACGGCAGCATCACCGGACCGAGCGTCACCCCTTCGGGAAATTATTGGATTGGGGCAAAAGGGGTCAATAGTGAATACTCTGGCGCGATTTCTGGCTCGAACAACATCGTCAAAGTCGGGGCCGCCAACTTGGTGTTGGATGGGGTCACCATCACGACCAACACGGACAGCGCCACCTTCACGAATTTGCTTTATTCGGATTCGCTGCTGACTTACCTGGGCACGACCACGATTAGCAACGGCACGCTGACCGTCGTTGTCCCGGCTAATTTGATCACTTCGCCGTCGGTCTTGCTCGCCAGCCCAACGGCGGTCTTGGATGCGACCAAAATGGGTTATGTTACCAATTACACCGATGGTGCGGGCAACGCAGCTTCCGCGCTGGTCACCAACGGTTTGATGACGGTGGTGGCTGGTCAGACGCTCGGTGGCGTCGGCATCGTCAAAGGCCGGGTTGAAAGTGCTGGCACCATTGCTCCTGGCTACGCCACGGCGGGCGGCACCTTGACCCTGAACACCAACTTGGTGATTGATACCGGTGCGACCCTGTCCTTTAGCTTGTCGGATGATGTCACTGGCCTGACCAAGTCCAATGATTTGCTGGTCGTCAATGGCACGGTCAATCTGAGCGGGGCCATCACCGTGGCCATCAATGCCTTTAACGGGGCCATTCGCCCGGGCATCTATCCGCTGATAAAATATTCTGGTTCCCTCAAAAACGAGAATGGTGTGGTGGGCAACGGCCCCGTCTCCAACTTGACGTTGGGCGGCGCTTACCTGCCTTCACCTGGCACCCTTGTGCTCAGTAATACCCCGGGAGCACTGGTGTTGGTGGTTGCCGGGAATACCCGCAACCTGACCTGGACCGGCGACGGTGGCAACAACTTCTGGGATGTGGCCACGAGCTCCACGTTCGCCACCAGTGGCAGTCCCACGGTGTTCTACCCCTTGGACGCTGTCCGCTTTGACGACAGTTCCGCGATTGCCAATGTGGTGTTGCAAGGTGCGCTGGCCCCGCTTTCAATTATCGTCAGCAATAATGCCAATACCTACACGTTTGGCAGCAATGGCACGATTGTCAGCCTGACCTCGCTGGTAAAACAAGGAACGGCCGCCTTGTTGCTCACCAACGGGGCGAACAGCTACGTGGGTGGCACGGTCATTAGCAACGGAATTGTGGAATTGGGCGGCGACAGTGCCGGCAACCAGAATGACCTCGCGCTTGGCACTGGTCCGGTGAGTGTCAATGGGGCCACCGCGCAATTGAAATTCGGCGGCAACAGCGGTGCCGTGGTGCATCACTTCATCACGAATCCGGTCACCTTGAATGGCGGCACGATCCGGGTGCAGGACGGGGTGCAACATTTGACCAACTCCACGGTGGCGGTAACGGCGGCGGGTGGCTCATTGCAGACCTTGTTTGCCACGAAGAACCTTGTGTTTGATTCGCCGCTGACTGGCACTGGCACGCTGACGGTTTCCTCGGCCACCAATGTGGCCGCTGGTCAGGTACTCCTGAACAACGCCGCGAACACCTTTAGCGGCACGCTGGTGATTGCCACCAATGGCAACGTGGCCCTGGGAGCCGCTGGAGCGATTTCCAACAGTGCGGCCATTGACGTGCAACTCGGTGGAGTGTTTGATGCCACCGCGCGCACCAGCAACTCCTGGACGGTCGCCTCCGGCCAGACTTTGAAAGGCACGGGCCTTGTCAAAGCGGGCTTGCTCAACCTGACCAATGGTTCCACCCTCGCCCCAGGTGAAACGGGTATTGGCACCCTGACGATTACCAACAGCACGGCCAACACGTCCACCGTCCTTTTTGGCGGCACCACCACGCTGGAATTAAATCGGGGCACCACGCCGAATTCCGACCGTATTGTTTCGGCCACCAACATCTTTGGTGGCACCCTGACGGTGGTTAACACTGGTGCCGCGCTGGTGCAGGGCGACACCTTTACGTTGTTCACCAGCCTCACGAACCGCGGTGCTTTCGCGATCACCAACCTGCCAGCTTTGGCCACGGGCCTGGGCTGGAGCAACAGCCTGGCCGTTAATGGCAAGCTCACCGTGGTGGTGGCGTACACCCCAAACCCGAACCCGACGAACATTACCAGCAGTGTGGCCAACGGCGTCTTAACCCTCGCCTGGCCGGCGGATCATACTGGCTGGCGCTTGCAGGTGCAGACCAATGGCCTGGCGAGCGGGCTGGGGACCAACTGGGTAAACGTGGCCGGGGCCACGACCACGAATCAAGTGGCGATTCCGGTTAACAGTGCTAATGGTGCGGTCTTCTACCGCCTGGTCTATCCTTGATGGCCTGTGAACGCTGAGCCTGCCGGCACCCAGTGACGGCAGGCTCTTTTTATGCCCGGCACCGGTCCCGGGCACGCCGGCCTGAACTTTCTCACTGCCAGCGCCGGGTCGGATGAACATCCGATGGCTGGCAGGCTCCAAATAATTTATTATTTATCCATACTCCTCCCCCTCACTTTTATGTTTTCACGCAAATCTGTGTCCCCTGATTCCCGCCGTGACGGCGGCTTCACTCTCATTGAACTCCTGGTGGTCATTGCCATCATTGCCATCCTGGCGGCCCTGCTGCTGCCCGCCCTGGGCAAGGCGAAACAAAAGGCATGGACGACCAGTTGCAATTCCAATCTGCACCAAGTGGGCCTGGGCCTGAGGCTGTTTGCGGATGAAAACGGGGAGTTTTATCCGGAATCCGGCGGCAGGATTTACTGGGGGGAAACGGATGGCCAAACG
>CAIZWI010000022.1 GCA_903936645.1 uncultured Verrucomicrobia subdivision 3 bacterium | reverse complement strand
CCGATATTCAATTGCTCAATTTCCCCCAGGCCGAGGCCTACACCCGCCGGTTCAACTACCTGAGCGTTCTCAAATTACCACAAGGCGGCATTGATTTTGGTAAAAATATTCCGGCCCACGACATTTACCTCATCGGCCCCACCGTGGAGCTGATTGCCCGTCCCAATTTGCACCCAGCCTTGTCCGACTTGCTGTTGCAAGCCGCCCGGGAGGTCCATGGCAAACCCAGCCTCTTGCAGCACAAAGGAGAATTCCCCGCCCCCCTGGAACACGATATCCCCCTGAGCGACGACGCCACCCGCTTTTACAAATCCGGCAGCGGCTTTTTCTATCGCCACCTCCCCTTCTGGCTGGCCAGCATGACCAGCCGCATCCTCGTGGCCTTTGTCCCCATGGTCGTCATTTTGATCCCCATCCTGCGCAGCATTCCCCACCTTTACCGCTGGCGCAACCAGACCCGCATTTACCGGTGGTACCGCGCCCTCCTGGCCCTGGAACGCGAACTCTTAAAAGAACCGGATGCCGCCCGTCGGCAAACCCTGCACCAGCGGCTGGACGAAATCGAACGTGAAGTCAACAAACTGAAGGTCCCGGCCTTCCTCGCCGACCAATTCTACAGCCTGCGCACCCACATCTCCCTCGTCCGCGAACTGGCCTCCCCCAAACCATCCCCGTAAACGAACCGGCGGGCTTCCTTCTGTTTGGGTGGCGACCGTTCTCCCGGCCTTGCCCGCGGGCCCCACTCTCTAGAAAATTATTTTTTAATTTTTGGGACCCTGGACAGCCTTTGTCCAGGGTCCCCTGCAATAATGCCCGCCAGGAAAGTGAAAAGGCCACGGCTATGAGCGCGCATAACGGAAAAATCGGACGCCTCCCCGAGGACATTCGGGACCAATTAAATCAACGTCTCGCGGACGGCGAAACCGCCCGCACCGTGTTGACCTGGCTGAACGCACTGCCCGCCGTCCAGTCCGTTCTCGCCGCCCAGTTCGCCGGCCAGCCGGTCAACGAACCCAATCTCAGCCGCTGGCGCACCGGCGGGTATCAATGCTGGCTTCGCGAACGGGAACGCTGCGCCACCGTCCGGCAATTATCCGCGGATGCCGAACCCAGCGAGGTGGCGGAACTCGCCGCCGCTCTCAGCCAGAATTTTTCCACCGTCATCATGGCCGACTTCGCCCTGGCCACCCGCGATGTGCTGCGCCAAGTTGCCGATCCCGCCGAACGGCTGCACCGCATCCGGGCCATCCTCCGCACCGTGACCCAGCAACGCCGGGTGGAATATCTGACCGGCCGCCTCCAATTGGATCAGGAACGCCGGGCCCAAGCCCATCGCCAGAACCTGGCTGATTCTGCCCCCACTCCCCCCAACCCCTCCGCCCCCGACGCCGCTCAGGCAGCAGAATTACGGTGAATTACGCCAAATTGCGGTGAATTTTCCCGCCCCCCCGGCAACTTCAAGCCAGCCCAACCGTTCCGCCCCGGCCCCCGTGCGAACCTGCTCGACGCCCACCCGCTAAATTCCTAAACTACGCTCCATGATTCAGCGTTATTCACGCCCCGAAATGCGGGCCATTTGGACCGATGAAAACAAACTGCGCATCTGGTTGCAGATCGAACTGCTCGCCAGCGAAGCCCTCGTCAAAGAGGGCGTCGTGCCCGCCGCCGACTTTGCCAAACTCAAAGCCGGTTGCGAAGCCTGGCTGACCGATCTGCCCGGCCTGGTCGCCCGCCAGCGTGAATTGGAGAAGGTCCTGAATCACGACGTCATCGGCTTCACCACCGCCGTGGCGGAAAAGATCAACGACCAGGCCAGCCGCTGGTTCCATTTTGGCCTCACCAGCAGCGACGTCGGCGATACCTGCTACGCGGTTCAAATGAAGCAGAGCGCCGATTTGCTGATTGCCGATGTCAAAACCGCCCGCCTCGCCATCGCCAAGCGCGCCAAAGAACACAAGTTCACCCCCTGCATTGGCCGGAGCCACGGCATCCAGGCCGAGCCCACCACCTTTGGCCTCAAGCTCGCCCTCATGTATGATGAATTTGGCCGCGCGCTCGAACGTTTGGAACGCATCCGCGACGTCGTCGCCGTCGGTAAAATCTCCGGCGCCGTCGGCACCAGCGCCCATTTGTCACCGCGCGTGGAAACGTACGTTTGCAAAAAACTCGGCATCCAACCCGCCCCCATCGCCACCCAGGTGGTGCAGCGCGACATTCACGCGGACTTCCAATTAACCCTGGCCTTGGTGGGCGCCAGCATTGAACGCTGGGCCGTGGAATTCCGGCACCTGCAACGCACCGAGGTCCTCGAAGCCGAGGAACCTTTCACTGTCGGTCAAAAAGGCAGCAGTGCCATGCCGCACAAGCGCAACCCCATCACCTGGGAACGCCTCACCGGCCTGGCCCGCGTGCTCCGCGGCAACGCCCTCGCCGCCCTCGAAAATGTCGCCCTCTGGCATGAGCGCGATATCAGCCACAGCAGCGTCGAACGGATTATTTTCCCCGATTCCTGCACCTTGCTGGATTACATGTTCGGCCTGCTCACCCGCCTCATGGAGGGACTCAAAGTATATCCCGAGAACATGAAGCGCAACCTCGGGCTCTCCCTCGGCATGTGGAACAGTCAGACCGTCCTGCTCGCCCTCATTCGCAAAGGCCTCACCCGGGAGGACGCCTATGCCCTCGTCCAGCGCGGTGCCATGAAAACGTGGGAGGTCAAACATGCCGGCCGGGACGACGCCGATTTCCTGGCCGTGCTGCAAGCCGACCCCGAAGTGGCGAAACATTTCAAAACGGGTGAACTGGCGAAACTCTGCTCCCTCGATTTTCACTTCAAGCAAGTGAACCGCCGCTTTAAGAAATTAGGTCTTTGACCGCTCGCGGCTCCCAGCCCCGCGCATCCATGGTATTGGCTGCGCGGGCTTCGTTACCCGGGTCGGGTTGTCTTATTGTCCGCCTCCGGCTGGTACGCCATTAAAAAATAAACCAGCACCCCCGCCACCGTGGCCGCCAGCCCGCCCCAGAACCGCGGCCAGTGCGTGACCGCGCCCGGCGTGCACACCTGAAACCACCAGCCCGATCCCAGGTACCCCAGCAAATTCCCCACCCCGCTCGTCATCAAGGAAAACAGCGCCTGCGCCCGCGCCCGCCACGCGATCTCCACATTTTTCTCGAGATAAATTTGCGCCAGGATCAGCACCAGCACAAAGGACGCCCCGTGCAAGGTCACCCCCAGCAAAAGCCAGCCCCGGGTATCCAATGCGCTGAAGGCAAACCGGAGCACGCCAAACCCCAGTCCCGCCGCCACCAGCCACTTCATCGGCCACCGTAATAACAATCCGCCCAAGGTAAACATGGCCACCACCTCCGTGACCTGCCCCAGCGATGTCCACGCCGTCGTGTGTTCAAATCCCAACTCCCGCAAATGGGTCGGCGCATACGGATAAAAGGCCGCAATCGCCATGTTCATGAGCCCCGCCGTCACAAAGACCACCCGGTGCCGCGGATGCTTTAAGAGCGTTAGCGCGTCCAGCCCCAGGCGTTCATGCCAGGAAACCTGCACCGTCGGCGGCGGCTCCGTGGGCGGCAGGAAAAAAGTGAAGGCCGACACCAGCAGCCAGATCACCGCACCGCTGTAACCCGCCAGCGGCGACGTGTCCGCATTGAGGCTGCTGATCAAGAGACACCCCGCCATCCAGCCCAGCGTGCCCATGGCCCGAATCGGTCCAAATTCCTGGCGGGCATCCTTCAACCGGGCAAAGACAATGGTGGAGGCCAGGCCCCAGGTGGGGGCCGTGCAAAACGCATGCAATTGGATCAATCCCAAAATCACCCACACCGGACTGCCCCGCTGAATGGCCGTCGTGGCCAGCGCCATCGCCAACCCTGTCGCCAGGGCCAGCCCGCGCAGGACTTTGACCGGCGAAACATGCCGGTCCGCCATCGCCCCAAAAAAGAGGGGTGAAATGAACGCCGCCAGTGCCGAGGCCGCAAACGCCATGGGCTTGATCGAACCCAGACCGTGGGCGTCCAGCACCGACCCCAGCGGCACAAACCACGCCGCCATGGCGGCGGCCTGAATGAACATCAAGGCGGAATACTCCGCATAAACGCCCAGCAAGGCCGCCCTCATCCGTAAAACTCCTTGGCCAGTAACATGGTGAGTTGATGCATGGTGAGTTGCAACTCCGCCAGCGCGGCGTATTGCGCCGCCTCCAACCCACCTTGTTCCGCCGCCCGCTGGCACCGTTCAAAGCGCCGTTTCAACGGCTGCTTCCGGTTGTCAAAGCCCAGTGCAGCCAGTCCCGATTCCAGCTTCGCCGCCAGCTTGCGGGCCTGGCGAATCCGGCGCAACGCCTGCGGCACCATGATTTCGCCCGCCACCACCCCCAGCAATTGCCGGCATTCAAACTGGCGGCAGCGCTGCGGCCGCTCCGCGTAAATCTGACAGGTGCAGTCCCCAGTTTGAAACGCCGGACACGGCTGCGCCACCCGCGCCCGCCCGGCAAACAGCGGCGACCGTTCCCCCGGTTCTGGTCGCACATCCGCGAAGAGCACCCCGTTGCAGCACAGGCCGCATTGGAGACAAAGTGTGTCAGTCAGTGGCAGCATGGCTGGCGTGCTAATCCAGCAACGGTTCGGCGATGCGCTGAATCTTCAGGGCTTTGCCGCTGGCGTCATCAATGGCAATCACCGTCCCGTGCAGGACAATCCGTTTCTTGGCCACCTCAAACCGTTGCGGCGTGTTCCACAGGAAACGCTTCACGATGGGCGCAATTTCCCGGCCCAGAATGCTCTCCTGCGGCCCCGTAAATCCCGCGTCGCTGAGATACGCTGTGCCCCCGGGGAAGATTTGCTCATCGGCCGTTTGCACATGGGTATGCGTCCCCACCACGGCACTCACCTCGCCATCCAGCATCCGCGCAAAGGCGATCTTTTCCGAGGTCGCCTCCGCGTGAAAATCCACAAAAATGATGCTGGTCAACTGGCGCAGCCGCGCCACCTCGGTCTTCGCCATCCAAAAGGGATTTTCCAGCGCCGGCATGAACGTCCGCCCCTGCGCGTTCAGGACCGCCACCGGCGGCAAGTGCGGCAGTTGGTACACCGCGCACCCCTGCCCCGGCGTGCCTTCCGGATAATTGAGCGGACGCAAAAACCGGGTCTCCTTCGCCAGTAGTTCGCCCACTTCCTTTTGATCCCACAAATGATCCCCACTCGTGATGACATTCACCCCGGCCTCAAAAATATCGGCCGCCGTGCGCGGAGTAATTCCCGAGCCGCCCGCCGAGTTTTCCCCGTTGGCCACTACGAAGTCCAGCGCATACTTTTCCCGCAACCCCGGCAGCAGCAGTTTCACCGCCCGCCGCCCTGGTTCGCCCACAATATCGCCTATAAACAGCAAATTCACCACCCAAGCCTATCGCCACCGTCCCCCGGAGCAAGATTTTTAGCGCGCCGGGCGGGTCAGGCCCAAATTTCATACTGATTTGCAAAAACTGAGTGCGGACACCCGCCCGGCTTCTGGTTACCATTCTCCCCACGCATTACATTCATGAAATCATCCCTTTCGCTGCCCCTCCGAACCCGTGGAGCTTTTTTCAGCCTGGTCGTTGCCGCATTGGCCATGCTGGCTGCCCCCGGGCTGGGGTTGTGTGCCGGCAATGCCCCCGAAAAACCCCTTAAAATCATTTTAGTCGGCGATTCCACGGTGACCGATAATGCGGGCTGGGGCGGTGGCTTCAAGCAGTTCCTCGACCCCCACCAAGCCGTGTGCCTTAACACCGCGCAAGGCGGCCGCAGTTCCCAAAGCTTTATGCGCGAAGGCCGCTGGACCAACGCCCTCGCGCTAAAAGGTGACTATTATTTGATTCAATTCGGCCACAACAACGAACCCGGCAAACCCGGCCGCTCCACCGACCTGCCCACCTTTGTCGCAAACCTGGAGCAATATGTGGAGGATGCCCGCGCCATCGGGGCCAAACCCATTCTGGTCACCCCGCTGACCCGCCGGCAATGGGACAAGGCGCATCCCGGCAAAATCAAATCCAGCCTCGCCCCCTATGCCGAGGCGGTGCGGAAAATTGCAGCCGCCAAACAAGTTCCCTTGGTGGACCTCCAGGCCCGCAGCATTGAGTTATGCGAAGCTCTGGGACCAGAGAAGTGCCTGGAATTTAGCCCCCTGAAAACCGTCGGTGGCCAGACCAACCATGACGGCACCCACCTGAATGCTGCCGGCCATGTGCTCTTCGCCCGGTTGGTGGTGGCGGAACTCCGGCAAAACGTGCCGGCCCTGGCCCCGGTTTTACTGGCTGAGCCGGCCGCGGCCGCCCCTGCCTACGAGGCAAATTTCGATGCTGTCGTCTCAGCCGATGGTTCCGGCACCCACACCACCCTCCAGGCCGCCGTGCAGGACGCCCCGGAAAACGGCACCAAACCCTATCGCATCCTGCTCAAACCCGGCACGTACGAGGGCCAAATCCTGGTTCCCAAAAATCGAAATCACCTTCAGCTGTTCGGCGAGGAAATGGCGGGCACCGTGCTCACCTACGGCTTGAATGTCCTCGAGTCAGACATCCACACGCTCGCGGCGTTTCGCGGCACGGGCGTGATTGTGCTTGGGGATGATTTTCGGGCGGAAAACCTCACAATACAAAATACGTCCGGTGACCATGGCCAGGCGCTGGCTTTGCGCGTGGATGGGGACCGCGCGGTCTTTAACCACTGCCAGTTGCTGGGCTGGCAGGACACCCTCATGCTCAATCGTGGCCGCGACTATTTTACCAACTGCCTCATCGCCGGCCGGGTGGATTTCATCTACGGCTCCGCCACCGCGGTCTTTGACCGGTGCGAGCTGCGCAGTAAAAACGGCGGCCACATCACCGCCGCCAACACTCCCGCCGCCCAGCCCTTTGGGTTCATTTTCCGGAACTGCCAGCTCACCAGCGACCCGCAACCCTGGATCAACCCTCAGGGTGTCGCCGTGAACACCAACCGGGATGGTTCCATCGCCCAAGCCGACTTGGGACGACCCTGGCGGCCCTATGCAAGCGTCACTTACCTGAATTGTGCAATGGGCGGCCACATCAAACCCGAAGGCTGGAACAACTGGCGCAACCCCACCAACGAATTAACCGCCCGCTTCGCCGAGTACCACAGCACCGGCCCGGGTGCCTCACCCGCCCGCCGGCTCCGATGGACCCGCCAGTTAACCGACGCCGAAGCCCAAAAAATCACCCTCGCCAACGTATTGGGCGGGGTGGATCACTGGGATCCCACTCTGCCCTGAAAGCCACCCACGTGGGGAGTTTTAATCCGCCAGCGATTCCAAAGCCGCGCGTTCACATAAGGCAAACTTTTTCAAAAGTTCATCGTAAACGTTCACCGCGGCTTTTTGCGGACGAATTTCACTGCCTGGCACGGGTGCCGCGAACACCTTCGTCAGCTTTGCCCAGACCGGGGACTGCCCGGCCGCCACCAGCCAGCCGTGCGCCGCTTGCAAGGCCGCCCCCAGCGCCGCGCTCTTGGCAATTTCAATGCGCCGCACTGTGCAGTTCATGACATTAGCCATTACTTGCAGTAACGTGGTGTTGTTCGAGGCGCCGCCGGTGGCATAAATGCAATCCGGTGCCACGCCCATCCATTGGGAATGCCGGCGCATGGACAGCATCTGCGCTTCAAAAATAGCCCGGCAGTTGGCCGCTGCATCCGTTTCCTCCAAGTCAAACCGGTGCAAACCGGGCTGGTTGACCCGCGGGACGATTTCCGCTTCAAACCACGGCAGCAGAATGCCCCCGTCTTTCTGGGGTTTGGTGGTGGCCAGCAGCTTGCCGAAGGCGTTCCAATCCTTGATGCCGTAGCTTTCCCGAACCTGCTCACGGGCGAGCGAGCCGTTTTTAAAACATATCAAAGTCATGTAATCACCGCTGGGAGAACCAAACACATGACCTTCCCCTTGCGCATCCGTCTGGCATTCCGCCATGGTGCCAAAAAAGGTGTCGCTGGTGCCCAGACTGATGGCCACCATGCCGGGCTTCACCAACCCCAGACCGATGACACTCGCGGGATTATCCCCCGTCCACACCGTGGCCAGTGCCTCGGCATTCAAGCCGTATTTCTCCACGAAATAGGAACTCACCGGACCAATCACCTGGCCGGCGGCGGCAATGGGCGGCAGCTTTTTGGCCAGGCCCGGGGCGGTCGCCTTGAGCGCGGCCGGGTGCCACTGTTTCTTGCGAATATCCATCAAATTCATCCCTGCACCATCCCCCGGATCAATCGGCGCGAGCTTGCCCGCCAGCAGCGAGGCCATGAACGAGCTGACCAGCGCAATGGCCGCCGTCTTTTTGTAGGCTTCCGGTTCCGTTTGATAAAATTTGCGAATCTGCGGACCGGTAAAGCGTTCAAAGGCATCCGAACCGGTTGCCTCGGCAGTGGCCTGGATGCCACCCAATTTTTTACGGATTTGCGCACACTGCTGGGTGGTCGAGGAGTCCATCCAAATGGGCGCGGTGGAACGCGCGAAAACGCCGCGCAAGTTTTCCTCCAGCGACTTGCGGGGATCCAGCTTGGCCAACCGCGCCGCCGCGCGGTCGTTGAGGTAAACCGAACCGTGCTGCTGGCCACTCCCACTGACCGCCAGAACATCGCGCAACGGCACCCGGTCCTCCACCATGCCGGCAAACAGCAGGTCCAGGGCGGCCGCCCAGAGCTGCGGACGGCTGTGTTTCACCAAGGGGTCCCGCTGCGGCAGCACGCCATTCTGCGTTTTGAACTGCGGCAGCGCCCGGTCGAAGTTGAGTGATTTTTCGTAAATCACTTTTTGTTTGTCCAGATCAATGACGACGGCACTGAGGCTTTGTGTGCTGGAGTCGAGTCCCAAAAATAATTTTGCCATGAATTAGAGTGTTGTTTACGCCATATTTGTTAACAATTAATCCCATCCATGCAAATGAAAATCTTTCTGGCCTGGCTGCTGGCCGGCGGTGCCACCCTCCCGGCCCCGGCCGCCCCCATCGACCGGCATGCCTTGGTCACCCGCCACACGGTGGTGGTGGAGCAGTTTGACCCGAAAAATCCCCTTTCCGTGGGCAATGGCCAGTTTGCCTTCACTGTGGATGCCACGGGGCTGCAAACATTCCCCGAGGCGTTCACCAATACCACACCCTTGGGCACGCTCTCGGACTGGGGCTGGCATTCATCCCCCAACCCGGAGCATTACGACATCGATCATTTTAATTTCAAGGAGTACCCCGACCTCAATGGACGCCCGGTTCCCTACGCCGATGTCCCGGGCAATGTGACGACTCCCGAAATCAAATGGCTCCGCGCCAATCCCCACCGCCTGCACCTGGGGCAGCTCGGGCTTGTGTTGTTAACTACTAATGGCCAGCCGGCCACCCCTGCCGATCTGTCAGGCATTCACCAGACACTCGATTTGTGGGACGGCGAAATCATCAGTCACTTCACGTTTGCCGGCGTGCCGGTGGATGTGGAAACGCTTTGCGCCTCAGACCAGGATGCCATTGCCGTGCGGGTCGTATCTCCGCTGGCAAAATCCGGCCGGCTGGGCATCCGCTTCCATTTCCCCTATGGCACCGGCGATGTGCGCACCGCCGACTGGACCCAGCCCTCCGCTCATAGCACGGTTTGGCACCCGGCTGGTCCGGCCGGCGGAACCTTTCTGCGCAAACTGGATGACGATGCCTACCAGGTTACCACCCGCTGGTCGCCCGGCGCCACCCTCACCAACACTGCCGCCCATGAATATGTGCTGTGGCCGCAGCCCGGTACCGATTCGTTGACATTGGTCTGCGGCTTTTCCCCGTCCATGCCCCCTGCCCTGACCGGAAATTTTCCAACCATCCGCCAGGCCACCGCCCGGCATTGGCAGGAGTTTTGGCAAACGGGCGGGGCCATTGATTTGTCCGGGAGCAAAGACCCGCGCTGGTTCGAACTCGAACGGCGCATCGTGCTCTCGCAATACCTCACCGCGATTCAATCTGCCGGGAAAAATCCACCGCAGGAAACCGGTCTGACATACAACAGTTGGGAGGGCAAATTCCATTTGGAAATGCACTGGTGGCACGCAGCCCATTTTTCGTTGTGGGGCCGGGAGGCATTGCTGGAAAACAGCCTGGGTTATTACGACACTATCCTGGCCCGTGCCCAAGGCACGGCGCAAAAGCAGGGTTACGCTGGGGCGCGCTGGCCGAAAATGACAAGTCCAAGCGGCAAAGAATCGCCCTCGCCGGTGGGTCCGTTTCTGGTGTGGCAGGAACCACATCCGATCTTCTACGCGGAACTGGAATATCGGGCACATCCCGATCCAACCACTTTGAAAAAATACGCCACCATGGTGGATCAGACCGCCGAGTTCATGGCGAGCTACGCCACGTGGGACCCGGCGACCGGCCGTTATGTGCTTGGCCCCATCCTGCAATGCGCGCAGGAACGGTTCCCCAAAAATCATACACTCAATCCCACGTTTGAACTGACCTACTGGCATTGGGGTTTGGAAACTGCCCAGCAATGGCGCGTCCGCCAGGGATTGGCCCGCAATCAGCAATGGGACGCCGTCCTGAAGGATCTGGCCAAAGCACCAATCGGCGAGGACAAATATCTGTTTAACGAGACCACCCCCGATTCCTACACCAACCCGAAATGGAACATGGATCACCCGGCCGTGGTGGGTGCCCTGAGTTTTGTGCCGGGACCGCTGATTGATTTTCCCACAATGCAGAATACCTTTGACTGGGTCTGGGCACATTGGAACTGGCCGGATACCTGGGGCTGGGATTATCCAATGCTGGCCATGTGCGCCGCGCGGCTGGGCGAATCAGGGCATGCGGTGGATGCGCTCTTGCTGGACACACCCAAAAATCATTACGCACTGAATGGCCACGTCTACCAACGGGAAGGGCTGACGATTTATCTGCCAGCCAATGGCGGCCTGCTCTACGCCGCCGCTTTAATGGCCGCGGGCTGGGATGGGGCACCGAAACGGAATGCTCCGGGATTTCCCGACGATGGCACCTGGACGGTGCGTTGGGAAAATTTACGGGTGGCCCCCTGAATCGGGGGTAAGGGCAAACCGAAATACAGGGGGCATTGACTCCGGATAAAATCGAATGTTTACGAAAGCAACCACGAATCAGATTCACCGGCTGGCAGCCATGGGTTGGCTCTCCTGTCTGCTGACCGGGGCGGACGGGAGTCCATTGGTGGATTTCACCGGTGAGTTCGACGTTAAATCGGTACAGTGCACGGACGCCAGCATCGTTTTAACGAATTCGCCGAGCGGTCCGGCCTTGCACATCCACACCGGGCACACCCAGCCCTGGCCCGGAGTGGTATTACCGGCCAGCGGGGGCCATTGGAATTTAGCTGCTTTTGCGTCCGTTTCGCTTCAAGTGCGAAACACCGGCACCAACGCGGTGACGGTATTTTGCCGCGTGGATAATCCGGGCGCGGATGGCCGGAAGCACTGCGTCACCGAATCACTGTATTTGAGCCCCGGCCAAACGAATTCATTCAGGGTGCGATTGCCGCACGAAACCGGCAGCACGCTGGCGGGAAAACTGTTTGGCATGCGGGGTTATCCAGCCACGGCTGTCGAGTCAGATGCCTTGGATTTGAAAAACGTCACGCAGCTCACGATTTTCGTGAACCAACCCGCCGCGGATCACCAGTTCGAACTGGCCGCGATCGACGCCGTGGGCCAGCACACCCCACCGACGGCCTGGATCACGGATGCCCAACCATTTTTCCCCTTCATCGACACCTTTGGCCAGTACCGGCACCAAGACTGGCCCGGCAAAGTCCATTCCCTCGCGGAACTCCACGAGCGGCGCGCCACGGAAGCCCGGGAACTCGCGGCGGACGCTGGTCCGACTGGCTGGGACCGCTATGGCGGCTGGGGCAACGGCCCGCAGCAGGCAGCTACTGGATTCTTCCGCACCGAGAAAGTGCAGGGCAAATGGTGGCTGGTGGATCCCGACGGGCATTTGTTCTGGTCCCACGGGGTCGATTGCGTCGGCATGGTGGACGCGACGCCCATTGAGGAACGGGCGGAGTGGTTCGCCGACTTTCCCGGGGACCAGCCCGGTTTCAGTCAATTTCTGACCACCGGCTTTGCCCTCAATGGGCATTACGCCGGGCGCCGCGTGAAGTCGTTCGCCTTTGCCGGGGCCAATTTGCAGCGCAAGTACGGCGACCAATGGCGCCAGGATTATCCCGTGACCGTGCATCAGCGGCTGCGGAGCTGGGGATTGAATACCATCGCCAATTGGTCCGACGCCCGCGTTTATTCATTACGGCGCACGCCTTACACGGATAATATCGGGTCCGGCGGGGCCAAAATGATTGGGGGCAGCACCGGTTACTGGGGCCAGTTTCCCGACGTGTTCGATCCCAGCTTCGCCGAGTCCCTGCGGCAGGGCATGGTTGCCAAAGCCAAAACCAGCGCGAACGATCCCTGGTGCCTTGGCTATTTTAGCGACAATGAAATGTCTTGGGGCGACGATACCGCCTTGGCCCTGGGGGTCCTGCAGAGCCCCGCAGATCAAGCCGCGAAGCGCCAATTCGTGGGCGACCTCAAGGCCAAGTATGGCGACATTGCCACCCTCAATTCGGTTTGGGGAACCAGTTACATTTCTTGGGAGGCGTTACCGGACAGCCGCACCCCACCGGACAAGGCCAAAGCCCGGGTGGATCTCGTCGCCTTTGGCCGCCAGCTGGCCGAAACATATTTTCGCACGGTGCAGGCCGCCATCAAAGCGGTGGCACCCCACCAACTGTACCTCGGCTGCCGTTTCGCCTGGGTAAATGATGAGGCGGCCCGGGCCGCCGGCAAATATTGCGACGTGGTCAGCTACAACCTCTACCATCGCAGTGTCGCAGATTTCAAATATCCCGGCGGCGACAAGCCACTGCTCGTCGGTGAATTTCATTTTGGCGCCCTGGATCGGGGAATGTTCCACACTGGTCTGGTACCCACGGAAAATCAGCCAGCCCGGGCGGAGGCTTACCGCGATTTTGTTCTGGGGGCCTTAAACCATCCGGAATTTGTGGGAACGCACTGGTTCCAATGGCAGGACGAACCGAACACCGGCCGGGTCTATGACGAGGAAAATTACCAAATCGGCCTTGTCGATGTGGCGGACACGCCGTATGCGGAAACAATTGGGGTGGTTCGGGAGCTTGGGCGGTCGCTTTATGAAACGAGGTTTCGGTGACAGCGGGGAATGGGGCATTGGGAAATGATGACAATCTAATGCGCAGCCCCCGTCCCCCAACAAAACCCCCAAGGGCGCCTGGCAATGACTCGTTGCGATGTTAACTTTAAAATGGCTATGGATTTTCGCAACCTTATCACAGTCGAACCTGGCAAGCACGGCGGAAAACCGGCGGAAAACCGTATGTGCGGGGATTGCGCATCACCGTTGGAGATGTGCTGGGTTGGGTTGCCGCCGGGATGAGCTGGCCGGAAATCATCGAGGATTTTCCTGATTTGACCGAGCAAGACATCCGCGCCTGCCTGGCGTATTCAGCCGACCGGGAGCAGCCGAAGATGATTGCGATTACCCCGCATGAAGCGGTTGTTCGACCATAATTTAAGCCACAAACTGGTCTGGCGGTTGCCACGTATATGCCACCCCGCACCAACCTAACCTTCATGGGGCGGCCAGCGTTTCACGACCAAGTCCCGTGCAAAAAACAAGCAAAAGCTGCATTTGTAATGCACGGTTACAGCTGGGTAGCGCGAGGGCATGACTCCGCTCCGCGTGTGCGGGGTTATTCAATATGCAAAGCCTGGTTCAACAACTGCGGCAGGTAGCTGGTGAGGGCCGCTTCACTCACTGCCAGGGCCGCCCCGGCAGTTTGGGCGGCGTTCAGCAAGGCCGTGGCTTTTTCCTCGGCAAAGGCAATCACGGGAATGTGCGCGGTGGCCGCATCCGCCTTTAACTCAGCGATGATGCGGGTGATGTCCAATTTGCTCGCCAGGTCAGCGAGGACCAGCATCGGCATTTCCCGCTGGGTCGCGCCCAAAAGTGTGGCGGCGTCCGTGATGGCCTGCACCCGGTAATTCAGGTCTTGCAGACGGTTGACCAATTGGGAGCCAGGCATCAGTTTTTCGTAAAAAACGATGGCGAGTGGTTGCGTCATGCAATGAGCGGGAAACGCTTTAGGGTGGCAAACAAAACGGGTTGACCGGTGGCTCAGGGCAAATCGGTGTGGCCCATCAAAAAACGGTCGCATTCGCGGGCCACGCCGCGGCCTTCATTGAATGCCCAGACCACCAGGCTCTGCCCACGGCGACAGTCGCCGGCGGCAAACACGCCCTTCAGATTGGTCTGGTACTTTTCAAAGTCAGCTTTCGCGTTGCTGCGGGGATCGCGTTCGATGCCCAGAGATTCAAGCAGGGGCTGTTCCGGTCCCAGGAAGCCCATGGCCAGCAGGACCAGTTGCGCGGGGAGCACCTTTTCAGTGCCAGGCACATTTTTGGGGATGAACTGGCCCTTCTCGTTCTTGGTCCATTCCACCTGCACGGTGTGAACGGCCTTGACCTGACCATGGTCATCACCCTCAAACTTGGTGGCGGTGGTCAGATACACGCGGGGATCCGCACCATATTTGGCGGCGGCCTCTTCCTGGCCGTAATCCATCTTGTAAACCTTCGGCCATTCGGGCCAGGGATTATCCTTGGCCCGCGTCAGCGGGGGCTTGGGCAAAATTTCCACTTGCACCAGGCTGTTGCAACCATGCCGCAGGGAAGTGCCAACACAATCCGTGCCGGTATCGCCGCCGCCGATGACAACCACGTCCTTGCCTTCAGCGGTGATGAAATTGCCATTCTTATGGCCATCCAGCACGCTGCGGGTGTTGGCGGTGAGAAAGTCCATCGCGAAGTGAATGCCTTTCAGCGGCCGGCCTTCAATGGTCAGATCGCGCGGCTTGGTCGCCCCCGTGGCCAGAATGACCGCATCAAAATCCTTCAGGAGTTTTTCCGCCGGATAATTTTTGCCAACCTCGGTGTTGCAGACAAATTTGACACCTTCTTTTTCCAGGAGGTGAATGCGGCGGAGCACCACTTCGTTTTTATCCAGCTTCATGTTGGGAATCCCATACATGAGCAGGCCGCCGGGACGATCAGCCCGTTCGAAGACCGTGACCTCGTGGCCGGCTTTGTTCAACTGGGCGGCCGCGCTCAAGCCTGCGGGACCCGAGCCGACGATCGCCACGGTTTTACCGGTGCGCTTCGTGGGCGGCTCGGGTTTGACCCAGCCGTGATTCCAACCGTGGTCAATAATCTCGCACTCAATGTTCTTGATCGTGACCGCCGGATTATTCATCCCCAGCACGCAGGAACCCTCGCACGGAGCCGGGCACACGCGACCGGTGAATTCAGGAAAGTTATTGGTCTTGTGGAGCCGTTCCAGCGCCTCCTGCCAAAGTCCGCGAAACACGAGGTCATTCCATTCCGGAATGAGATTGTGAATGGGACAGCCGCTGGCCATCCCGCTGACGAGCTGGCCGGTGTGGCAGAACGGTATGCCACAGTCCATGCAGCGGCCGCCCTGCTTGCGCAGATCCGCCTCGGGCAGGTGCAAATGGAATTCCTTCCAGTCGCCAATGCGCGCCACCGCTGAGCGGTCAGCGGGCTCTTCACGTTTAAACTCCAAAAATCCGGTAGGCTTTCCCATTTGATTTTATGCTATTGAATTAAAATTAACTTGCTAACCCCTGCCGGACCAGTTGCCCGGCCCCGCGGGTGTTCTCTTAGTGGCCACCCTTGACGTTTTCCTCAAAGGCCGCCATCACCGCCTCGTCACCGGTAAGTCCCTGGGACTGTACTTTTTTAAGCGAGAGCAGCACGCGTTTGTAATCTTGCGGCATGACTTTGACGAACTTCGGCACCAGGTTGAGCCAGTCCGCCAGCACCGCAGTGGCCCGGACGCTCTTGGTGTAAGTCTGATGGCGCTGAATCAATTTCCAGACTTCCTCAATTTCATCCGCGTCCGTCAATTTTTCCAAGCCGACCAACTCCATGTTGCAACGGGACGCAAAATCCCCGGCTTCATCCAGGATGTAAGCCACCCCGCCGGACATGCCAGCCGCAAAGTTCCGGCCCGTCTTGCCCAGGATGACCACCTTGCCCCCGGTCATGTATTCGCAACCATGGTCACCCACGGCTTCCACGACCGCACTGACGCCAGAGTTGCGCACCCCGAACCGTTCCCCGGCCATGCCGGAGACAAAGATTTCGCCACTGGTGGCACCATAGAGAGCCACGTTGCCAATGATGATATTGTCCTCGGCGGCAAAGCTGGACCCGGCCGGCGGATAAACCACCAGGCGGCCACCGCTCAGGCCCTTGCCGAAGTAATCGTTCGCATCGCCCTCCAGTTCAATGGTCATGCCACGCGGCATGAATGCCCCGAGGCTCTGGCCCGCGCTGCCTTTGAACTTGAGATAAATCGTGTCATCGGGCAGTCCTTTGGGCCCGTATTTTTTGGTCACCTCGCTGCCGGTGATGGTGCCAACCACGCGATTCACATTGATAATCGGCAGGTCGATGCGCACTTTTTCGCCGTTCTGGATGGCCGGCTGGCACAAATCGAGAATCTTGGTGAGATCCAGGGATTTGTCCAAACCATGGTCCTGCTCCTGCTGCCGGTAGCGGCCAACTTCAGGTCCCACCTTGGGCTGGTAGAGAATCGACGTCAGATCAACCCCTTTGGCCTTCCAATGGTCAATCGCCTTCCAAGGCACCAGCAAATCCGTGCGACCCACCATCTCGTTCAGGGTCTTGATGCCGAGTTTGGCCATGATTTCGCGCAGTTCCTCGGCGACAAACTTCATGAAGTTAACCACGTAGTCCGCCTCGCCGGTGAACCGGGCGCGCAGCCGCGGGTCTTGGGTGGCCACGCCCACGGGGCAGGTGTTCAAATGACACACCCGCATCATAAGGCAGCCCAGAGCCACGAGCGGCGCGGTGGCAAAACCAAATTCCTCCGCCCCGAGCAGCGCCGCAATGGCAACGTCCCGACCAGTCTTTAACTGGCCGTCCGCCTCCACGTAGATGCGGCTGCGCAAATTATTCAGCACCAGGGTTTGGTGCGCCTCGGCCAGACCGAGCTCCCAAGGCCCGCCGGCATGCTTGATGGAGGAGAGCGGGCTGGCCCCGGTGCCGCCATCATGACCGCTGATCAGCACCACGTCCGCATGGGCCTTGGAAACCCCTGCCGCAATGGTACCCACCCCCACTTCCGCGACCAGCTTCACGCTCACGCGCGCATGCCGGTTGGAGTTCTTCAGGTCATGGATCAACTCCGACAAATCTTCGATGGAGTAAATGTCATGGTGCGGCGGCGGGGAGATCAACCCCACACCCGCAGTCGTGCCACGGGTCCGGGCGATTTCCGGAAACACCTTCTTGCCAGGCAATTCACCGCCCTCGCCGGGCTTGGCCCCCTGCGCCATTTTAATTTGCAACTCGCGGGCTTCCACGAGGTAATGACTGGTCACGCCAAACCGGCCGGAGGCAACCTGCTTGATGGCCGAATTCTTGGAATCCCCGCGCTCATTGGTCCAGGTGTAACGCGCCGGATCCTCACCGCCTTCGCCCGTGTTTGAACGTCCGCCAATACGGTTCATCGCAATCGCCAGCGCCTCGTGCGCTTCCTTGCTGATCGAGCCGTAGCTCATCGCCCCCGTCTTGAAACGCTTCACGATGGAATCCACCGATTCCACGGATTCCAGCGGAATCGGCTGCTCCGCAAATTTGAAATCCAACAAGCCCCGCAACGTGCAGAGATTTTTGGCCTGGTTGTTAATCAGTTCCGCAAATTCCTTGAATTTGGCATAGCTGCCCAACCGGCAGGCCAGTTGCAACTTGTGAATGGATTGCGGATTGAACAGGTGAAATTCACCGGAATCGCGCCATTGATACTGGCCGCCCGCATCCAGCTCGCCATTAACCTGGCGGTCCGGGAAGGCATGACTGTGCCGGGCCAGCGCCTCTTCTGCGATGGTTTCCAAGCTGATGCCTTGAATGCGCGACGGCGTCCAGGAGAAATATTTTTGCACCACGTCCGTGGCCAGACCAACGGCTTCAAAGATTTGCGCGCCGTGATAGCTCTGCACCGTGGAAATACCCATCTTGGCCATGGTCTTGACCACGCCCTTGACCGCCGCCTTGATGTATTTCTTAACCGCCGTCTTGTGATCAATGTCCAGCAGCAGTTTCTGACGGATCAGATCGTCCAGCGTGTCAAATGCCAGATAAGGATTGATGGCCGTGCAACCATAACCAATCAGCACCGAGAAGTGATGCACTTCACGGGGCTCGCCGGATTCCAAGATCAAGCCCACTTGCGTGCGGGTGCCGCTCCGAATCAAATGGTGGTGCAAACCCGCCACCGCCAGCAAGGCCGGAATGGGAGCCAGGGCCGCGCTGATGCCACGGTCCGACAGCACTAAAATATTCGCCCCCGCCTGAATCGCATGATCCGCCGCGGCGAACAATTTTTCCATGGCCGGTTGCAACCCTTCCGCCCCCGACGACACCTGAAACAGAATCGGGAGGGTGATGGATTTAAACCCGGGCCGGTCGATGTGCCGCAACTTCTCCATTTCCTCATTGGTGAGAATGGGATAGTGCAGCTTGATCATCCGGCAGCTTTGCGAGGTGGGCTCCAGAATGTTGCCTTCGCCGCCCACCATCACTTCCGTGGAGGTGATGATTTCTTCCCGGATCGGATCGATTGGCGGGTTGGTGACCTGCGCGAACAATTGCTTGAAGTAATTGTAAAGCAGTTGCGGTTTGTTGGACAACACCGCCAGCGGCGTGTCCGTGCCCATGGATCCCAAGGGCTGCATGCCATCCCGCGCCATCGGTCCAACAATGAAGCGCAAGTCTTCAAAGGTATAACCAAAGGCCTGTTGCCGTTGCAAAATGGTTTCCGCATCCGGCTTGTGGTAATGCGGCGGCTCGGGCAGCTTCCCGAGCAGCACATGGTTGGTTTCCAACCAGTTTTGGTAGGGCTCCGCCTTGGCGTAGCGGTTTTTCAGTTCCTCATCGGCAATGATCCGGCCCTGCTCCAAATCCACCAGGAACATGCGGCCCGGCTGCAACCGGCCCTTGATGGCCACGCGTTCCGGCGCGATGGGCAGCACCCCGGCCTCGGAGGCCATGATAACCACGTCGTCCTTGGTGACGTAATAGCGCGAGGGCCGCAACCCATTGCGATCCAGACAGGCGCCAATCATTTTGCCGTTGGTGAACGCCATGGAGGCCGGGCCATCCCAGGGTTCCATGAGGCAGGAATGAAATTCGTAAAATGCCCGGCGGTCCACGTCCATGCTCTCGTGATTTTCCCACGGCTCGGGAATCATCATCATCATGGCATGGGGCAGTTCGCGCCCGGCCATCATGAGCAGTTCCACGCAATTATCGAACTGCGCGGAGTCGCTGCCGTCGGTGTTGATCACCGGCACCAGCTTCTGGATATCGTCGCCAAACAGCTTGCTGGTGAACAGCGCCTGGCGCGCCTTCATCCAGTTCACATTCCCCCGCAGGGTGTTGATCTCGCCATTGTGCGCAATGCAGCGATTCGGGTGCGCCCGATCCCAACTCGGAAAGGTATTCGTCGAAAAACGTGAATGCACCAGGGCAATGGCCGTGACCATCGCCTCATCCCGCAGATCGGGATAATATTGGGCCACTTGCTCGGGCATCAACATGCCCTTGTAAATGACCGTCCGGCTGGAAAGACTCGAAACGTAAAACCAATTGCCACCCGTGATGATGCCGCCATAGCGAATATGCTGCTCGGCCACCTTGCGAATCACGTAAAGCTTGCGCTCAAAAGCCGCCTCATCCGGCAGGGCGGGATTGCGCCCCACAAACACCTGCATCATGAAGGGCTCGGCCGCTTGGGCCGTTTTACCCAGCGAGGAATTATCCGTCGGAATGTCGCGCCAGCCGAGGAGTTTCTGCCCCTCATCCGCAATGATCTTGGCCAGCGACTGCTTGACCGCCTGGCGTTGGTCATAATCCTGCGGCATGAACAACATGCCCGCAGCATACTGCCCCACGGCGGGCAGGGTAAAACCCAGCGCGCTCGTCACCTTCACGAAAAACTCGTGCGGCGTCTGGATCAGAATCCCCGCGCCATCGCCCGTGTTGGGCTCGCAACCCACGGCCCCGCGATGGTCCAGGTTCACTAAAATCTGGAGCCCGTCGGTCACCAGTTGGTGCGACTTCTGGCCCTTCATGTGGGCCACAAACCCTATCCCGCAGGCGTCATGCTCGAACTGCGGATCATAAAGTCCCTGTTTGACCGGCGCGGTTGTCTGCGTCGGCCCCGAATATTTGGATGGCTTATTTTGGCTGCTGCTCATTGCATCGGCGATTTTCGCCTTATGTTTCATTATTTTTTACTTAATTTTCACGTTGGCGCAACTATTGTTTTGAGAAATCATCAAATTCTCCCCCGCAAGACTCATTAGAAAAAATGGATTCGCCCTCATTTACCTGCGCCAGAGTTGGCCAGCGGTTAAAAAGACGATGCTGCGGATATTTTTCCCCGCATCGCCAACTGCCGCCCGGGCACCGCCCCCGGGAACGTGCGCCGTTACCGGAGCGCGGTGTTCACGCCGCATCACGGCACGCACGCCAATCCACCACT
>CAIZWI010000021.1 GCA_903936645.1 uncultured Verrucomicrobia subdivision 3 bacterium | reverse complement strand
CGGATTAGGTTGGTTTGATGGTTGTTTAAGAAAGTTTCAACAGTGCACCGGACGGCACCCGCAATCGCGGGTGCCGTTTGTGCTTATAAGTGGGACCCTCCGGAAATTGCGCATTGAATCATACCGGGCGTTTGCTAACCTGAGATAAGATAATCGCGGTGAATCCATTGAATGAGCGACATCAAATCCAACAACGACATTGAACCTTGTTTGACAGCCGTAATGCCGGTTTACAACGAGGCCGCAACGGTCGCCGAGGTGATCAAAGTGGTACTGGCGCAACGCCCGGTGCTGGAACTAGTTATCGTGGATGACGCGTCACGCGATGACACCTGGAAAATTTTGCAAGCGACCACAGCAGGCAATCCGCGGGTGAAACTGGTGCGTCATGAACAAAATCAGGGCAAAGGGGCCGCCTTGCGCACCGGTATTGCGCATGCCACCTCGGCCATAGTGATTATTCAGGATGCGGACTTGGAATATGATCCCGAGGAATATCACAGTCTCCTGATTCCCATTCTTTCGGGCAAGGCGGATGTGGTGTTTGGCTCGCGGTTTATTGGGGCCGGAGCGCATCGGGTGCTTTATTACTGGCACTCGGTGGGGAATAAATTTCTCACCACCTTTTCGAACATGGCCACGGATCTGAATCTCACCGACATGGAAACGTGCTACAAAGTGTTTCGGCGGGAAATTATTCAAAAAATCAAAATTGAGGAAAATCGTTTTGGTTTTGAGCCGGAAATTACTGCCAAGGTGGCTAGGCTGAATGTGCGCATCTATGAGGTGGCCATATCCTATTATGGGCGTACTTATGCCGAGGGGAAAAAAATTGGCTGGCGGGATGGTTTTCGCGCCATTTGGTGCATTTGTAAATATAACTTCCTGCCCGGGCTGTAGCATTTAGTCTCGCATGCCACCGTTTGTTTTGCTCTGGGTTTGGCTATGTGCGGGTTTACACTGCGCGGGCTGGGGGCTTTCCGCGATTCACGCCCTGAATGTCTGGGGTTATAGTGCAGCCCTATTGACCGGCCTCGGCGCGTGGATGGTGTGGCGACGGCAAGCGAACTCCCCGCCGGCTCGACCAAGGGCTTGGTCCCGCCTGAACCGCCGGTTTCGCCGGCCTTTACCCCTGGCCTTTTTAATCCTGACCAGCCTGGCGGTGGTGGGAGGCGCATGGTACGAACCCAGCAACTTCGATGGGATGACCTACCGTGAGCCCCGGATCTTGAACTGGCTGGCGGCTGGGCAATGGCACTGGATTCACACCCTCTATCCGCGCGTCAATGCCCGGGCCTGTGGGGTGGAGTGGATTTCGACGCCGCTGATCTTATTTTTCAAGACTGACCGGCTGCTCTTCCTGATCAATGTCGTTTCGTTTTTACTTCTGCCCGGTCTGGTTTACAGCGTCTTTACCCGGTTGGGGGTGCGGCGCCGCGTCGCCTGGCATTGGATGTGGGTGGTGCCCACCGGCTACTGCTTTATCTTGCAAGCGGGCAGTTCCGGCAATGACTTGTTTGGGGCACCTTTTGTACTCGCCGCCGTGGATTTTGCCCTGCGGGCGCGCGCCTCACAATCGGCGCGCGATTTCTTTGCGGCCATCCTGGCGGCCGCCTTGATGACCAGTGCCAAAACAAGTGATTTGCCGTTGCTTCTGGTATGGGGCGTGGCCATGCTGCCGTCCTGGCCATTGGTGTTTCGCTGGCCGGTAAAACTGGCGTTGGTCGGCCTGGTGGCGTTTGCTTGTTCGTTCCTGCCGACCGCCCTCCTCAATGTTGAATATTGCGGTGACTGGTCGGGCTGGAAATCCGAAGGGGTTTGCGCCAAAAGCGACCCACCGCTGCGGTTGGCAGCCAATATCGGCCTGGTTACCCTCCAAAATTTAACGCCCCCGGTGTTTCCGTTCGCCAAAAACTGGAACGCCTTTGCCACCAACCATTTGTCCCCGCAAATGAGTTTGCGCTTGCACCAAACAGTGGTGGAAAATGAGGCGGCCGAGTTTCAAATGGCGGAATTGCAAATCGAAGAGAATGCCGGCCTGGGGTTTGGAGTGGTGCTGTTGCTGCTGCTGAGCTGGTTGGCGGCGTTGGGAAGGCCCGGCGCTCCGCCCCGGACAGGGCGCAATTCCCAACAGACCGACGGGTGGCAAACCAGTTTGCGGTGGTTACCGCTGGTTTCCCTTCTCGCCTTGTTAACTCAATCCGAGGTATTTCCCATTTCCCGAATCCTGGCTCCCTACTATGCGCTGTTGCTGCCCGTGTTTCTGGCCGGACCAGGCCAGGCGTGGGTGGTGCGCCAGCGTTGGTGGCAGGTGGCGGTGCGCGGGGTTTACCTGCTGGCTGCCCTGCTCTTGGTGGTCTCCCCGCCACGTCCGTTATTTCCCGCCAACCGGGTGATTGCGGCACTGCAAGCTTGGCGTCCGGAGGCAGCGTGGCTCGACCGGGTGAACCGGGTCTATGCGGTGTATCATGAGCGCAGTCACGCCTTTGACCCGGCCCTGGGGGAACTGCCGCCCGATCTAAAAACCTTGGGACTGTTCACTTACGATGATCCGGAGGCCTCGCTCTGGCGGCCTTTCGGCAGCCGCCGCATTCTCCATGTCCGGCCGGAAGACACGGCGGATGATTTAAACCGGGAGGGAGTTCAATACGTCCTGCTGGCCCCCATGAAACCAATGCTCTGGTCGCAGGTGACTCCGGAGGCATGGGTGCGCCGTGTGAACGCAACGATTGTCAAAAAAATCCCCCTCCACTTGCGCGCGTCCGAGGGGTTTCGGGAATGGTGGCTGGTAAAACTACCTTAAACGACCCCACCCTCGACATGCACCGCTTTCCCCAATAGCATTAGCTCCTCATGAACGGAACCATTGAATTAACCATTTTGATGCCCTGTCTCAATGAGGCGGAAACGCTGGCCCGCTGTATTGAAAAGGCTAAAATCGGCCTGGCCCGGGCGGGTGTGCCGGGCGAAATTCTCATTGCCGATAATGGCAGCACGGACGGTTCCCAGGCGATTGCGGAAAAATTGGGGGCCCGCTTGGTGGCCGTTGCCGCCAAGGGGTATGGCAACGCCCTGCGGGGCGGCATTGAGGCGGCCCGGGGCGAATGGATTGTCATGGGGGACGCCGATGACAGTTACGACTTCTCGGAGGTGG
>CAIZWI010000020.1 GCA_903936645.1 uncultured Verrucomicrobia subdivision 3 bacterium | reverse complement strand
TCCGGGCTAGGTACCGGGGGCGGCGCAAAGCTTCCGCCTGCGCACAGAGCTATGGCGGACAGGTGCCCCCGGCTAATTTCCGGCGCCCCTCCGGGGCAAGGCTCGGGCGAAGGAAGAAATTTGTCTCACACCCGTTGGATTTTTGAGGGCGATTTCCTCCTTTCACCAACCGCCGAAAACTGGCATTCTGCAAGGGTGTCAAATTTGATCGCCATCGTCGGACGCCCCAATGTAGGCAAGTCCGCCCTGTTTAACCGGATTATCGGCAAGCGGATTGCCATTGTGCACGACCAACCCGGCGTGACCCGGGACCGTGTCAGTGTGGAGGCGGAATGGCGGGGGCGGCCCTATACCCTCGTGGATACCGGCGGGATCGGCCTGCTCCGGGGTGAAAAGTCGAATGACATCATCGTCCAGGCGGCCTTTGAACAGGTGGAAATCGCGATTGAAGCGGCCACCGCCATTATTCTAGTCGTCAATGTTCAGGAAGGCATTGTGCCGCTGGACCGCGAAGTGGCCGCCCGCCTGCGCAAGAGCGGCAAGCCCGTGATTGTGGCCGTGAACAAGGTGGACGCCTCGCACAAGGAAAAGGACGCGGATGAATTTGCCGCCCTCGGGTTTGAAACGTTCCTGCCGGTGAGCGCCATCCATGGCGAAGGCATTCAGAACCTGATGGACGCCGCCTTTGTTTTCCTGCCGCCCGCCCCGGTGGTGCCGCCAGCGGAGGAGAATGTCGCCCCCGTCACGGAAATCCCCGAGGTGCCGGCGGAACCGGGCGCGGAGCCGAAGTTCCTCCCCCGCCCCGCCGGGCCGCTCAAAATTGCCATTGTGGGCCGGCCCAATGTGGGCAAGTCCTCGATTATCAACGCGCTCACCAATTCTTCCCGCGTGATTGTCTCCCCCATCCCAGGCACCACCCGCGATTCGGTGGATGTGCCCTTTGAGGTGGAAACCGAGGGCGTGCGCTCCAAGTATGTGTTGATCGACACCGCCGGGCTCCGCAAGGCGCGGAAAGTGGATGATTCCATCGAATTTTACAGCGCCCAGCGCACGGTGGACAGCATCGCCCGCTGCGACATCGCCGTGCTGGTGATTGATGCCGAGTCCGGCATTTTGGAGCAGGATAAAAAGATCGCCGATAAAATTGTTGAGGAACGCCGGGCGTGCATTCTGGTGGTCAACAAGTGGGATTTGTTTGATGAAGAAGTGCGCGAATCCCGGCGCATGGAAATTGCGAAGCGGGCCGACAAGGACAAGGTCCGGCGCGAGGGCCAGCCCCGCCTGCTCACCACCCTGATGGAATTCGGGGCCTGGGTGCAGGAAAAACTATTTTTCCTCGATTACGCCCCGGTTATTTTCACCTCCGCCAAGTCGGGTTTTCACCTGGACCGCCTCCTGGAAGCCGTGCGCTATGTGGCCGCGCAATTGCAGCAGAAAATCCCCACCGCCCTGTTGAACCGCACGTTGCGCGATGCCGTGGAGCGCCGCCAGCCCATCAGTGCCTCCGGGCACCGGCTCAAATTCTTTTATGCCACCCAGGTGCGACAATCGCCCCCCACGTTCCTGCTGTTTGTAAACCGGGACGAACTGTTCTCCGAGCCCTATAAAAAGAACCTGGCGGGCGAAATGCGCAAAGCCTTCGGTTACGAGGGTTGCCCCATCGTGCTGGTGCCGAAGGCCCGGCCGAAAACGGTGGCCCCCATCCGCAAGTTCAAGGATTCGCCCGGCCAGTCGGCGGCCCGTTCGCCCCAGCGCCGGATCAATGCTGACCACAAGCATTCCTCGCCGCGCGGCAAACGCTCGCGGCAGACCAAGTAAACCGCCACCCGCATTTACAACTGGACGCCGGTGGCTAACACTCCGGACAGCCAGAGCTTGAGGGGAGCTTCAATCAATGGGGCTCACACCGCTTTGGCAGGTCCAAGCTTGGAAGGCGCTGGAAGGAGGGTTGCGAGCCCTGTCGATGACCCGGTTTCCCTGCGGCCTTGAATGAACCAACGACCGCGCGCAGGAATTGGTTGTTCAAGACAATGGCCTCGCATTCTTTGCGCGCATAGGTTCTGACCTTCCTTAAGATTATCCGGTGCATACCATAGCCGCGTTGCTTTGTATTTGATTTACAGCTTGTCACCACCGCAGCCGCTGGCAAGCTTAAGCCAGAGGGCAAGACAGTCCACCGATATAAAAATGCCCCCTGACAGCGTCGGCGCAAAACCCGGTGGGAGATTCCAGTTAAAAGGTCAAACATTTATGCATGTATGCCAGCGTGCGGTGGCGGCCCTGTTGCTCAGCTTCTATTTGCTGAGTGCAGCCCCGAGCGGACGCAGCCAGACCAATACCGAACCACTGCGGGCGGACACGCGCATCGCCGGGGCGGGGTTGCTGGCCGACCTGGACATTCTGCAACAGGCCTACCAAACCATGCACGGGGGGCTTTACCGCTACAACACGCCGGCGCAAATTGATTTGCAGTTCGCCCGGTTGCGGGAGCGGTTGCAGGCGG
>CAIZWI010000019.1 GCA_903936645.1 uncultured Verrucomicrobia subdivision 3 bacterium | reverse complement strand
TTCAGCGGATACTCATGACGCCCCTGCCCCAGTCACAACCCGCCGGGCTGGAGCAGGCTGAGGTCACGGCCTTGCGCGAAGCCCGGCGCCGGTTGGGCCGGCAAAAATGGCTGATGGGGCTCGCCATCTTCTTCACCCTGCTCCCCATGGCCTTCGTTTATGCCAATAGCCATTCCTGGTGGTTGCTCCGGGATGCCCCGGGCAGCGCCGCCGTTTACTGGGTGATCGCCTTGGTATTATGGGTCGCTTATGCCCGGGAACGCCAGGATCCACGCAGCTTCTAAGACTGGCCATTCGCCTCGCCGCCGGGTGGGAAATGGAACTGCTGGGCGGGGTTCATTGGATCCATGAAAAATATTTCAAAATTTGCGTAACGTTTGTCAAAAAATGCTTAAGTGATAGGTGTGGGCAGAAATTTAACTGTGTCGCCGATCCTTGGAAGCCCACTTCCAACCGGCCAAACGAACAACAACAACAACCAACAAATAGTCGCCATGAAAAACATCATCATTATTGCCGCCGCTGTCATCGTGCCGGCCCTGTGTGCCACGGTGGTCCAATTGGACAATTACCACCAAGCAGTGTTGAAGTCCTACGCCGAAGAAAATGTGACCTTGCAATCGGCCATCACCCGGGGCGAAGCCCGGGTGGAAGCCAGCCATCAGACCATTAGCGAGCTAAAAGCTAAATTGAACTTGTTGACCAACAGCTCCACCGGGGAGATTAAAGCCAGCAATACTTGAGCTGGCCCGGGCGGTTGGCGACCAAGCGCATCCCGCCGGTTCTGGGCGACCGGCGGGATGTCCGCCCAAGACCAAGTTAGTCGAGGCCTGCCGGTTGATCATTCAAGAAAATTTTTACCCCCCCTTTTTGGCCGTGCTTTTTTCCGCCAGCATGACCAGACACTTATCCACCCGCCGGGCGCGAGTTTCCGCCTTTTTGGCCGCACAAATCCAGTCCACCATTTCTTTTTTATGAGAATAGGAGAAGCGGGAGAAAATCCTGGCCGAAGCAGGGACGGTTTTGAGGGCGGCCTTTAGGTCGGCGGGAACCGCGACCTTCCGGGGATGCGGATCCTGCACCATGACGATTGACACCGTGTCGCCCAGGCGCGCTTTGGCCCCCGCCAGCAAGGTTTTATTGATATGCAGGTAGTGTGTGCCATCCCCATTTGGTTTGAGGGAATTGCGAAAGGGAAAGCCATTGACCGTCCCGGCCACCGGCACCTGGGCTTTGCTCCCAAAAACCTTCGCCACGTCAAACGGGATATCGACTTGCGTCCAGGCAGCCTTCGGCCCGCGCCCCGCGATGAGGGCTTGAAATTGTTGTTTCATGCTAATGTTCCGCCCGGGTGAGCGGTTGGTTCAGTGTTCCTTCTTTTGATAATTAAGCCAACGCTTGCTGGCCTGTCAATCGCGAAAACGCCGGATTGGCCCGCCAATTTTTCTGGTCCTCGCCCATTTAATTTGTAACATTAGTTCAGATTTGCTTCTGAGCAGGTCGTATGGATGCACCCGAATCAGGTTTGAATATGGAGCAAAAATGTCCTCAATGTGGAACAGAACTGCCGGCCGGCGGCCTGGGTGGTTTATGTCCGGCCTGCATGCTCAAACAAGGGGCGGCTGATTCGGCACCCCCGCCGGAAATGCACGGCTTTCAACCACCCACGGTGGCGGAATTGGCCGCGCTGTTTCCCCAGTTGGAAATTATCCGTCTGCTGGGGCGGGGCGGCATGGGGGCCGTTTACCAGGCCCGGCAACCCTTGCTGGACCGCATGGTGGCGTTAAAAATTCTTCCGGCCCAACTCAACCGGGGCACTGACTTTTCTGACCGTTTTACGCGCGAGGCCCGGGCGCTGGCAAAGTTAAATCATCCCAACATCGTCATGGTTTATGACTTTGGCCAGATGAATGGCCAGCCCTATTTCATCATGGAGTTTGTGGATGGGCTGAATTTGCGGCAACTCGAACACGAGGGGAAATTGAACCCGGCCCAGGCTCTACAGATTGTGCCACAAATTTGTGAGGCACTCCAATTTGCGCATGATGCCGGCATTGTGCACCGGGACATCAAACCGGATAATATTTTGCTGGATAAAAAAGGCCGGGTGAAAATTGCGGACTTTGGCATTGCCAAGATTGTTGGACCGGGGGCCGATCCGGCAATCCCCGTGACCCAGGGGATCATTGGCACGCCGCATTACATGGCCCCCGAGCAAATGAACCGCCCCCAGAGCGTCGATCACCGGGCGGATATTTTCTCCCTCGGGGTTGTCTTTTATGAAATGCTCACGGGCGAACTGCCGCTGGGCAAATTTGGACCGCCGTCCTCCGGTCCCAAGGGCCTGCGCGTGGATGTGCGACTGGATGAAGTGGTGTTCCGCGCGCTGGAGCGGGAGCCCGACCGCCGTTACCAACATGCCAGCCAGGTGAAAACGGCGGTGGAAACCATTGCCGGCACTCTGGCCCCCGTCCAACCTGGTGCCGCACATTCGGGACTAACGCCGGAAATGCTGATCGCGCGCGATTATCAACTGGGCATCCGCCATTGCCTCCGCCGGGGCTGGGCCCTGGTGAAGTCCGATTTCTGGCCCTTCGCGGGCATCACGGCCTTGATCCTGTCCCTGATGGTGGTGTCCACCAGCACCTTTGGCTCAGTGGGATCCAGCCAGAGCGGCTCGTTCCAAGGGGTGGCCGTGCTGGCCATGCTGCTCACCGGCCCCTTGATCGCCGGCCTTTACCTTTATTTCCTGAAAAAAATCCGCCGCGAGCCGGCCACGGTGGAGACGGCGTTTTCGGGGTTTTCCAAACGATTTCTCCATCTGTTCCTGGCCAGCTTCGCCGTCACCGCGCTGACCATCCTGGGCTTTTTCTGTTTTGTCATCCCCGGCATTTATCTGTGCGTCGGCTGGCTCTTTACCCTGCTGCTGGTGATCGACAAAGGGCTGGATTTTTGGCCCGCCATGGAATTAAGCCGCAAGGTCGTGCATAAACACTGGTGGAAAGTGTTGCTGTTGATGCTGGTTTTTGGCGGCCTTTACCTGATCGGTTTCATGGCCTGCGGGGTGGGCATTTTTCTAGCGGCCCCCGTGGCGATTGCCATGCTGGTTTATGCCTATGAGGATATGTTTGGTCTGGGCCAGCCGCCTGCCGCGGTACCGGTTCGTCCACTGGCGGCTGCTCCGGCCCCGGCCGTTGGCCCGGCGGGCACCATGGTGGTGCCCAACGAATTTATCTCGCCGGCCGCCGCCGCTCCCGGCGCGAATCCGCCACCGCCGGGAGTTCCGCCACCCCCTTTGGGGGCCGTGCCCCCGGCGGGCGGTGTGCCGCCCCCACCGGCAATGCAGGCCTCGGGCAAAGGCAAATGGATCCTTATCGCAGCCATTGTGGGGCTGGTTGGACTGCTGCTTTTAATCGCCCTGGTGGCCGTGCTACCCAGCTTTATGCTTCCGATGGGCGGGCACCAGGCAGTGCACCAATTTGGCAATGCCAGCATCCATTTCCAGCCGGTGGCCCCGCTGCCACCAAGCACCCCATTGCCCCCGCTTCCGCCGCGCAGCCCGGCCTGGCGGTCGCTGGCTGGCCGCTTGCATCAGGAACTGTCCGCCGTCCCGGCCAGTTTTGACGATTTCAGCCTTGCCTCCGCCAACTCCAGCAATCTGGTGATCAGCTTCGCTGGCTTGCAGAGCGGGCTGCCAGAAGCCACCGGTGACCGCCCGGGCGGCATCTATGTGAGTAATGAAGATGCGGTGGTTTCCTTGTCCGCCGAGAAAGGCATCCAGGTATTCGATAAAAAAGACCACGGCCACGTCTCTTTTTCCCTCCCGGGACTGCATATCAATGTGAATAAAACCGGTGACAAATCCTTCCCCGGGATGGCGGGCACATTGGTGGGGGTTCCCGCTAATGCTGGTGGCTGGAAATTCACCGGGACCCGCCAACTGGGAGGTGTGGCCTTTACTCTGACCAACCTGGATCTCCCGGCTTTGCTGGCTGAGAGCACAGCCGTTTCGGCGCAGAGCGAAGTTCAGGCGGCCTCGCAGGATGTCCTGCAGGCCCGCCTGGAAGCGGCCGAAACCATTTCCGCCGCCAGTGACAAGGATGAGGCCCTCAAAACGCTGGCTGTGGACGCCACCCAGGCGGGCGACCTCGCCTTGGCCAAACAAGCCCTGGAACAAATCAGCGATGTGGATGTCCACGACCCGGCGGCCCGCCAATGCATGCAGACTCTGGTTAAAGCCGGACACCGCAAAGAAGCCATGGAAATGGCTAAAATCATCCAAGATACCGACACCCGCGACCAAGCCCTGCTGGAGCTGGCCAAGTAAGCTGGTTACGATGGTCAAGAGGGCCCGGGGCACATAGCGGCCAATATCTCACCGCCCCGGTCCATGCCCCCATACCGCTAACACCGGGCCGGCGGAGGGCCTGAATCGCGCTTGGTGGTGGGGGTTTCGGCAATGGCTTCCAGATGCCTCCCACGGCCTCCCAAGGACAACGCCACAAACCACTTGAAACCCATTATCAATGGAGGCGTTGGGTTCCATTCCCCGCTGGGGGGGGCGGCTCCCGACAGTCGGCAACCACTTTCTTTTTGCTTTTGGCAAAGCAATAAAAGTTGTAGTATTAACAACTTAAAGTGAGCGGTGCGGCACCAACTCCGCTATATATAAAGCGAACGATATGAATTCCATGAGGTCTCTGTGGCAAATGAACCAACGCCTGGCCGGTGGCGCCCTGCTGGGGCTGCTACTGCTGCCACTGGCCGGTTGCGGCGATAATGATGTCAAGGTTTACAAAGTCGCCAAAACGGACGACGCCGCCACCCCCGCCGCTACTCCAGCGGCCGCTCCCGGGGATATGAGCGCCCCAACCGCCAGTGCCCAGCCTGCGGTGCCCCAGTTGAAATGGACTCTCCCAGAGGGCTGGACGGCCAAACCGGCCGGGGAAATGCGCCTCGCCAGTTTTGCCGCCCCCGGCAAGGATGCTAAATCAGTGGATATTTCCATCGTTCCGCTGCCCGGCATGGCCGGCGGTGACTTAAACAATCTCAATCGCTGGCGCGGTCAGGTGGGGTTGGAACCGATCACGGCGGATGATTTCGCCAAACAAGGCGAGCCCGTCACCGTCGGCAACAACCCGACGGTCTTGTTTGATCTCGCAGGTTCACCCGCCGGGGCCGCTGGCATGGGGGCCATTGCCGCCGCGGCGGATGGCAAGGCGCGCATTCTGGCCGTGGCGCTGCATCGCGAAAACATGATGTGGTTCTTCAAGGCGACGGGCGATAATGATTCGGTGGGCCTCCAAAAGGCTAATTTCATCGCCTTCCTGAAATCCCTGCAATTTGTCGCCCCGGACGCCACCGCCGCCCTGCCCCCGGATCATCCGCCGATTGGCGGGGACAGCCTGCCCCCGATGGGGGGCGCGGCTCCCGCCATGGCTGCCGCGGCTCCGGCCGGCAATCTGCCCACGTGGACCGTCCCGGCCGGCTGGACCGCCGAAGCGCCGTCCGCCATGCTGCTCGCCCGGTTTACGGCCACCGAGAATGCGGCCAAAGCCGACATTACGGTAAGTTCCTTCCCGGGCGATGTCGGTGGCTTGCTCGCGAATGTAAATCGCTGGCGCCGGCAGATTTCCCTGCCGCCGCTGGATGACGCCGGCCTGGCCGCCGCCGTAACCGCCCTCAGCACCACGGCCGGCCCGGCATCGCAAGTGGATATTACCGGCACGGATGCCAAAACCAGTCAGCCCGCCGAACTGGTGGGTGTGATTTTGCCCCTGAATGGCCAAACCTGGTTCTACAAACTGATGGGGGACGCCACCGTGGTGGAGCATCAAAAAGCGGCCTTCTTGCAATTCGTCCAAGCGGTAAAATACTGACATGTTCCTGGAACGACTCATCAAGTTTTTCGCGTCCCTGCGGCTGACCGTGGTCTGCCTCGGCTTCGGGATGGTGCTGATCTTCACCGGCACGCTGGCGCAGGTTCACCTGGGCTTGTACAAGGCGCAAAACGAGTTCTTCCGCAGCTTCTTCGTTTACTGGCAACCGGAGCATTTCGCCTGGAAAATCCCCGTGCTGCCGGGGGGATATCTGGTGGGGGGGATCCTGCTCCTTAACCTGGTGGCGGCCCATTGTGAACGATTTTCGTTCAGCCGCAAAAAAGCCGGCATCTGGATGATTCATGTGGGCTTGATCATGCTGCTGGTGGGCCAGTTGCTCACCGACATGCTGGCGGTGGAAAGCCAGTTGCACCTGCGGGTGGGGGACAGCCGGAATTACTCGGAATCCGATCGCGAATTTGAGCTGGCCATCACGGATGTCACGGACAAGGACGCCGACAAGGTCGTGGCAATCCCGGAACATCTGCTTCTCAAGCAGGGCACCATCAGCCATCCCCAGCTTCCCTTCACACTCAAAGTGGCTAAATTTTACGCCAATTCAGCGGTGACCAATCACGCGGCGGCGGGTTACGAGGCTTCCGGGGCTTCGGGTGGCCTGGGCGCCACGGGGGTCTGGTACAAATCAATGCCGCGCGAAACCGTGATGAACCTGCGTGACCTGCCCTCCGGTCTGGTGGAAATCGTGACCCCGGCGGGTTCGGCCGGCACGTACATGGTCTCTGCCTTCTTCGGCGAACCGCAAAAAATCACCGTGGGCAGCCGCACGTACACCTTGATGCTGCGCATGGAGCGCTTCTACAAGCCCTACAGCCTGCGCTTGCTGGAATTCAAGCACGACGTCTATAAAGGCACCGATGTGCCCAAGAACTTCTCCAGCCGCATCGTGCTGGACCGCCCGGCCACAGGAGAACACCGCGACGTGCTGATTTACATGAACAATCCCCTGCGTTACGACGGTGAAACGTATTATCAAGCGAGCTTTGATGAGGATGACGGCGGCACCATTCTGCAAGTGGTCCACAACCCGAGCTGGGTCACCCCGTATCTGGCGTGTCTGCTGGTGGGGGCCGGCTTGATCACCCAATTTCTTTCCCATTTGGTTCCCTTTTTACAACGGAGGCGCACGGTATGAAAAAATGGATTCCCTGGCTGATCGTGGCTATTCTGGCGGGCTGGCTGGCCAGCAGTTTCAACCCACCGGCAGAGACGGGATTTCACACCCGCGAATTCGGTCAGCTCCCCGTCTTGCTCAATGGCCGGATTCAACCCTTTGATTCCGTGGCGCGCAATTCCCTCCTCCAGATGCGCGCCAGCCAGGTCATGCGCACCCTCTCCGCCGAACAACTCGAGGCCGCCGGCACCAACGCCCCCACCTCGGCAGCGCTCACCGCCGATGACTGGCTCGTGGAGGTCATGATGAAGCCCGGCGAGGCGGACAACCGCCCTGCCTTCCGCATCGACAACCTCGAACTGCTCAACCTGCTGGGCCTGCCCGAGAAGCAAAAGTATTATTCCCTGAATGAAATCCGGCCGCATATTGAGGACATTGAAACCCAGGCCGCCCGCATTGAAAAAATTGAAACCCCCAATCGCAGCGCTTTTGAACGGCAGTTAATGAAGCTCTACAACGCCACCGCGCTCTTTCAGCGGTTGAAACTCACCCTCTGCCCGCCGGATTCGCGCAACTTCGCCGTGGAGCTCGCCGAGTACCAAAAGCTCATTCCCGATGGCATCACCGCGGTGCGCGCGAAGGAGGCTGGCAAAAAATACGACGAAAACACCCTCAACGAATTCCTGGGTTACCTTTCCGAATTCGACAACATGACCCGCTTCGCCTATCCCCTCGTCATTCCGCCCTTGCAGAATGCCAAATCCAAGGATGACTGGCAGACCATCGGGGCCAACCTGATGGCCCTTTCCCGGGGCGGTGAACTGAGCCAGCCGGTGCAAAGCTACGTGACCATGACCACCGCTTACCAGAACAACCAGCCGGAAGTCTTTAATCAGGCCGTGAAAGAATATGGTCAATGGGTCGGGCAATGGTATGCCCAGGAAACCAACAAAGGCCACAAAGAAGCCTTTTACAATTATTGCCAGGCATTTTACAAGTCCATCATCCTCTACGTCCTCGCTTTTCTGCTCGCGGCGGGAGCCTTGCTAACCTTTGCCATTTCGCCCAAAACGTCCGAACTCCTCCGTCGCACCGCCTTTTATTTAATTATTCTGACGGCCCTGTTGCATACCTATGCCATTGTCTTCCGCATGGTGCTGGAAGGCCGCCCGCCGGTTACCAATTTGTATTCCTCCGCCATCTTCATCGGCTGGGGCTGTGTCGTTCTGGGCATTCTGCTGGAACGGGTCTTTGCAGTGGGCCTGGGGAGCGCCGTGGCCGCGTTTGCCGGCTTTGTGACGCTGATCATTGCGCAAAACCTGGCGATTGATGGCGACACCATGGAAATGATGCGCGCCGTGCTGGACACCAACTTCTGGCTGGCCACGCACGTGGTCGTGGTCACCCTCGGCTACGCCAGCACCTTTATGGCCGGGTTCCTGGCCATCACGTTCATCCTGCTCGGCCTGTTCACCCCCCTGCTCCGCCAAAAAGTCGGGCAATTGGAACTCGGCAAAGTGCTGACCAAAATGGTCTATGCCATCGTCTGCTTTGCCACCCTGTTCAGCTTCGTGGGCACGGTGCTCGGCGGCATCTGGGCCGACCAATCCTGGGGCCGCTTCTGGGGCTGGGACCCCAAGGAGAATGGCGCGCTGCTGATCGTGATCTGGAACGCCATCATCCTGCACGCCCGCTGGGGCGGCCTGGTCCGTGAGCGGGGCATCATGGTCCTCGCCGTCTTTGGCAACATTGTCACCAGCTTCTCCTGGTTTGGCGTGAACATGCTGGGCATCGGGCTGCACAGCTACGGCTTCATGGACGCCGCCTTCAACTGGCTCATGATCTTCATTGGCAGCCAGGTCACCATCATCATTCTCGGCCTGCTCCCCTTCAGCCTCTGGATCAGCTTTAAAACCAAGCCCCGGGGCCCGGCCACTATTATTCCCCCCGGAACTGTGCCGGCCAAATAAACTGGCACCCCGACCAGCCGCCAGCATGCCCATGCCTGCGGGGCGGCGTGGCCGCCTGGAACGGATGGCAGGCCTGGGCTTTGGCTCCCACGCGTTGGCAACCACCCCGGGAATTCTCACCGGTATTTGTAGTCTATTGTTATTCCTAGCCAGGCACTTCCCCAATCCGCCGGTTTCCGTAACCCGGTCCATCCGCAAACCGTTGAGTGGCGCAGGCAGGCCTCAGTTTTAAAAAATTTAAAAAACTTTTTTTAATTTTGCCGTCTTAACGTCCGCTTAAGCTTGCCTGGTGTAGGGTGGTCTCATGATAAACGCATTCGTTAACCGTAAAGATCGGTCGCCGGCAGCCCGGCCCCGGACGATGCGCTGCTTCCGGGCCGCAGCACCAACCGCCTGGAACGGGATCAAATTTCCGTGCCCGAACCGGCAGTTTGGCAGCCCCATGCTGCCGATACCGGCGGACTTGGGGAATTAACAGTCAACCAAACAAAAACAACAAAAACCAAACCAGCAAGTTATGAAAAATAAAATCCTCCTCCTGACCCTGGCGCTCAGCGCCTCCACCGGGCC
>CAIZWI010000018.1 GCA_903936645.1 uncultured Verrucomicrobia subdivision 3 bacterium | reverse complement strand
CCGGTACCCAGCCCGGAACCATCGCGCCCCGGCAGGGGCGCTGGAAAATGGCGAATCCATGCCATCCCTAGACTTCTAGATGCTTATTATCCCAAAACCCGTGAAAATGAACCTGCCGGAAGAATTTTGTCTCACACCCCCGCCAAACCAAACCCGCTGGTCCCCCCGCCCGCCGCCCTCAATCCACTTTGAGATCGCTGAAGAGAATGTTTTCCTGATGCACCCGCCGGACCAGCAACACCGTGATTTGAAAAACCGCAAGTCGCATCAGCGCATTCCAGCCGGTGGCCGGCCAGGTGTAATAGCCGGGATCCCCAAAATGTTGGGCCAGCGCCGCCGCCGCCGCGGAGAGCCCGGCCGCCGCCGTACCCCAGCGTGCGTCCGTAACCAGGGCCACGAGCACCCCGGGTAGCAAATAAAACAGAATGAAATTGCCATGCGGGCTGACCCAGGCATTGAGCAGCGCCAGCAGGCCCAGATAAACCAGCATCCCCAGCACGACCAGCCAGTTGTCTGCCAGCAACCGCCCCCCCGGCGCAGCCCCCCGCGGCGCGGGTGGCCGGTATAAATGATTTTGCCGGGCGCTGTGCAGCAACACCACAACAAACTGGAAAACCAAAATCCGCATGGTCACGTTCCAGAGGAATGTTGGCCAGCCCATCAGTCCTGGCTCCTTAAAATATTGCATTTCGGGTCCGGCCAGACCAGCCACCATGGCCATCAACAGGGCGGGCCGGCGGCCTGCCACCCACGCCAGCCCAATGCAAGGCGCCAGATAAAACGGGGCCAGCATGATGGGGGGCTTCACGAAAAAATGCAGGGCTGCCACCCCGCCAATCCACAGGAGGGTCGCCAGCATGACCTGCCAGTGCCGCCCACATTGCTGGAGTAGCGGCGGATTTAAGGCCGGCGACAGGCTGGGTTGCCAGAGGAGATTGGCCAACTTCCTGCCGGCGGATTTAAATTGCTCCCCCGGCGACGGTCGCGCCCGAACCGGTGCCCGGACCCGGACCTGGCCCCCCGCCTGCTTCATCCGCCATTGCTGCCACAGCAATTGAAACAGCCGCTGGGTGCGTTGCCGCCCCTCCTCCGGCTGCACCACCAGCCGTTGGTGCAGCAAATAAGCCAGGAGCAACGGCTCAAAGCAGTGACTGATCCCGGCCTCCGCCGCATAGTTTTGAAATCGGGGCGATTGGAACAGCTGGTCCAATTCGGCGGCAATCCGCTCCCGCGAATGGCGTTTGACCAGTATGGACGTCTGGACAATAAAATGAAACCAGTCCCACCCGGGAATGCCGTGGAGATGCCCCCGCTCCCAGTCAAACGCCTGGATCATTTCCAAATTGGCCATGCGCACATTCCACGGGGTGAAATCCCCGTGAAACAAGGTCGTCCGCACCCTCTGCCCCGCCAGGGCATCCCGCAACCACGGCCACTCGGAAACGTCGGCGGCATGCGCCATGGACTCCAATTCGTGCCAGCTGGCCAGGCTTTCCAGCGGCACCAGCGGGGGTTCATTCAGCCAGCAGCGGAATAATGTTTCAATCCCCACATCATTATCCAGACTGGCGCCCGAAAAATAAGTGGTGGCAAAAGCGCTCACTTTTTCGGAACTGAAGCGGCCGGTAATGCCCGTGCAACCAATCACTCCCGCCGGCAGGCGGGAAAGCAGGTCGGCCTCCCGGGTGGTCAGCGCCCGGCCGGCCGGGTCCAGCCCCACCTTCACCACGCGAATCGGGTGCCCCCCCGCATCGTGCAGTAATAAAATCAGCCGGGACGTTTTGCCGGCCACGCCCCCAAATTTGATGGCCGGGGTGGCCAGCGTCCCGCCCTCCAAACCCGCCTGTCGGGCCAGAAAGCGCATCCAACTGGCCTCCGCCTCGGCGGTAATGGCAACCGGCTCGAAGACCCGCGCCGCCGGCGTCCGGAGGACCACCGGGATCAGTGAGCGACACAGTTTCGCCAGCGGCCGTTGAGCCAGATACAGCTCCAGGCCGTTCCCCGCCCGTTGCGAATTAGCCGGCAGCAACAAGAACGGCCGGCCCCGGCGGCGCACGAGCCGCCAGTAAAAAACCACCGGCTTGTGAACGGGCTCCGGCCCCGCGAACAGGAGCGTTATGACTGGCGTTACGTTGGTTGACATGGTTTCCCGTGCCCCGCCCCCACCGGCGCTAGCTGGGCCGGCACACAAACAGCAAATCAATGCTCCACTCGCGGAAAAATCCCCGCTCGGCCAGGGTCTTATCCAAAGCTCGGGTGAGACCGCGCAGGGGCGTCCGGTATAAAGTCGGGGGCATTAGGCCAAACCCAAACTCTTGGCAAACTGTAAAGCCAGTGTCGCGCAACAAGGCGCGGCTCTCCCCGGGTGACATTTCATTCAGCATCGTCCCCGTCGGCCGGGAGCGTTCCCCCCTGCGGCGCCACATCAGGGCCGGATGCCGCAGGGATTGGGAATTGCCATGCACGTTCACCACCAAAACCCCGTCGGGCTGCCGGATGGCCTCCCGCAACCGCACGAGCACCCCGCGCCGGACGGCGGGTTCCACATTCAGCAAAAAGCGAAAGGCAGTGATGACGTCGTAAGCATTGGCTGGCAAGACGTTGCTTTGCAAAATATCGGCCACCCGCAAATGGGCCCGCGGGCATTTGTTTTTCGCCACGGCAAGCATTTCGGGCGAGATGTCCAGACCTTCCGCCCGCGCAACCAAGGGTTCCACCGCCGCCAGCACCCGCCCGGTGCCGCAAGCGAAATCCAGCAGGGTCAGTGGCCGGCCCAGCGTGGTTTGCTGCTGCTTAAGAATCGCGGCCAGGCGGGGTTGCTGCAGTTCCCAAATGCACGAGGCATAGGCATCCGGGGCATATTCCTGAAATTCGTAGGCAGCGACGGCTTCCGGCGCTTGAAAACGACTGGCATAGCCTGCGGGTAAAGGCATCAATAATTATCGTTCGCACAGTTTTAAGGCCGCTTCAATATTAAAATAAATAATCGGCGAGCCCAGCCCCCCCGGCCCGGCGTCCTCAAGCACCCGGCCGACCCAGCTGCGCCAGGGCCACCCCGAGAATGTTTAGATAGCAATCGTTTACACTGTCCGCTTGGGTGTTAATGCGGTTGCCCCCCTCCTGCGGTCGGGGTTCAGCGAAAGGATAATCAATCAACTGGGCGAGTTGCCCCGCTTGCGCCCGTTTATAAATCCCTTTGGGGTCGCGCGCCATGCAGACCGCCAGCGGTGCATCAATAAAAAACCATACCAGCCGGTCGCCCGCAATCTGGGCGACTAAATCCCGGTGCGGATATTCCGGAGCCATGGTGGAAACGACCACGTTGATCTGTTGGCTGGCCAGCAACCGTGCCATTTCCGCGATCCGCCGGTGATTTTCCAGCCGCGCCGCCGAATGGAAACCCAGGTCCGAACACAGGGTGGCGCGCATCTCATCACCATCCAGATACACCACCGGCAGTTGGCGCTCCTGCAAGCCATCCCGCAGCCGCCGGGCCAGGGTGGTTTTACCCGCCCCCGAACGGCCAAACAACCAGAACACTTTGTTATTTATATGCATGCCATGTTTAACCCATGCCCGCCGCCTCACCCGGGTGATGCAGGTGTTTGACGGAAGCTTGAGCCAGCATAACGGGCACCCGCCGAGGGTCAAACTTTAAACTACTGAGGGAGAATAAGATGCCAACAATTGACGGGGCACGCCCAGCCCGTTTAATGTGCTGGTGCGTTGGTCAGCGGGATCGTCCGGTAAAAGCGCACGCCTTTGACCGGGGCGTCGGGATCCATGAAATCCAAGGAGCCTTGCACCACCTGGTTGGTGGCCAGCGTGGACCAGGTCCGCAAGTCGCTGGAATGTTGCACGTAATACCAGGCGCCATCCGGCCCGTTGGTGTTGAAATGAAAGGTGCGATCGCCCAGCAACCAAGGCAGCGGCCGGGGCCAATAATCCAAGATCAGCACTTCGGCCCGGGCCGGCACTCCCACCTGATAATTCAGGCCGGCTGTCGTGCTGGGGAGCAAGTCCAAGACCAGCGTCTTGGCCACATTGGTGGCGGCATTATCCAGCGGCACCACTGGTATCAACGCCGCCGCTTTGCCTGCGGGAATCGTCACCGTGCCCGGCAAACCCACATAATCCACATTGCTGCTGGCCGTGCCACTCAGGGCATAATTAACCGTGAGATTGCTGCGGACATCTCCCGCGCGGCGCACGGAAAACAAGGCGTTCTTGGGGCCCCAATTGGTAAATGCCTGCCCGTATTTCGGCGGCCAGTTGGTCCAGGCGGGCACCGCATTGGTCGGACCCGACCACACCCAAAAGGTGTTGGTGCTGGCAATCGCCACCGGGTCCACTGCCGCCACACTGACCTCCGCCAGGGCATTATTATTGGTCGGCGCAGCGAGGATGGAAATAGCGACCGGAGCGGAAGTGCGTGACAGGCTCACCGTTTGCGGTCTGAAGACACCGATGAGCGTCGTGCCCCCCGCCACTGCCCGTAAAGCATAATCGCCGGCGGGCGCATTGGTCCAAACCCGGCAGTAAACCGCCCCCAGACGCGTGAGCGGACTCCAAACATAATTGGGCAACGCCACTCCCGCCGGGGGCATGGCATTTAGTCGCACCGCCGGCCCCAAATCAATATTGCCAGTCGCATTGCTGGCATAGAATTCCACACTCGCATAGCTTGCCAGCGCATCATAACCGTCATGCACATAGGCAAAGAGTGGAAGATCCACCGGAGCGTAGAACGTGGCATGATTAGCCGGGCTGGTGATTCGCACTAATTGGGCTGCCGGCGGACTCAGAAAATAGGCTCCCGGACTGGATGGCTGGGCTGCCAGCCATTCACTGGGCATGATAAACCAGCCGGCCAGGAACATTAAACAAAACCCTTTAATTCCCGACAAATTCATGGTTTTCATAAATCTCGTCGTTTAAATGACGCTAAACTATCCTTTACAAATTCGCAAAAAATAAAACTCTGTCAAGCCCGGTGGAAGTGTGGCTTTCCATCAAATACCGGCTCACGAACCGTTAATCCGCTCTTTCAACAACTCCCGCTGCCAGTTCATCAAATGCGCCGCGTTCGCGTCCCAATCCCGGGCCAGGTCGCCCAGGGTGGACCGGCTCGCAATCAGCGTGGGATCCAGCCCCAATTCCAGCGCCCGCTGGTCCCGGATTTTCTCCAGTTCCCGGAACCGCCGGAATTCGGCCTCGGACGGACGGTTAAAGCGCTGGCGGATAATGACCGGCAGCTCGGCCGCCGGCACAGCCAGCCCCGACCGCACGGCGGCGATAATTCCATCCTGCCGGCGGGGATTCATGCGCGGCGGGATCAGCGGATCCACCGGTTGCTCGGCCGCGGCGGCGGCGGCAATGCCCACCATGCGTTCATGGTTCAAGATGAAAAACGGCGGCCGGCAGAGGGCCATCGCCTCGGCTTCCCGCCAGTGCCACAAGGCCCGCAGCACCGCCAGTCCCCGGCGGTCCAGCCCGTAGCTGCCCTTGATCCGCCAGACCGCGTCCGCATCAATCACCGGCGGCTGCGCGCATTCAGCAATCAACTGGGCGCACGCTTCCTGATGCCAGGTCAGGCGGCCCTTGAGTTCCAGTTCGGCCCGCAGCTTGTCCGCAATGGCCTTGAGATGATGCGTGTCGTTCCGGGCATAAATTTCCATGCGCTCCGTCAACGGCCGTTGCGCCCAGTCCGCTTTCTGCGAGCCTTTGTCCAGTTTAATGCCCAGAAACTTCTCCACCAGGGCACTCAGGCCAAATTGCCGCTCCCCCAGCAACCGCGCGGCCAGCATGGTGTCGAAAATGGAACTGGGCACGAACGCATGATGCTTGCGCAGCAGGCGCAAATCATAATCGGCCGCATGCAAAATCAATTCACGCGACTGGAAAATGGCAAACAACGGTGTCAGGTCCATCCAGGCCAGCGGGTCAATCAATTCATCCCCCGCCGCCGTGCTGATCTGGATAAGACACACTTTCTCCGGATACGCATGCAAGCTGTCGGCTTCAGTGTCCACGGCCAGCCAGTCGGCGGCAGCCAGCACCGGCAGGTACGCGGAAAGCTTGGAATCAGTGTCAATCACCCGCCGAATCTATCCAATAACTGACTTCGGCACAAAGTTTTTGGAAAATTCTTTGCCAGCCCGCCCGGCGATTATTTACAGTTTTGCCATGAACCTTGCCGCCGCCTTTGCCCATTCCGCCACCCAGCGCCCGGAAAAAGTCGCCCTGTTTTACGGAGAAAACGAATGGACCTATGCGGATCTCCTCGCCCGGGCCAGCACCGTGGCCGGGCAATTAACGGCCGATTGGGGCGTAAAGCCGGGCCATCGCGTGGGCCTCTGGCTCAAAAATCGCCCGGAATTCATCACCGCCGTCTTCGGCATCCTCGGCGCCGGCGCCGTATTGGTGCCCATCAACAATTTTCTCAAGCCAGACGAGGTCAATTATATCCTGGCCGATGCCGGCATCGACGTGCTCATTTCCGAAGCGGACCTCCTGGTTCAAGCTCCCGCCCTCACGGCGGCCCGGCCCGGCCTCAAATTGTTCCCGGTGGAAACCTTCGCCAGCGCCGCCGCCGCCCCATCCCCAGAGTCCTCTTTGGCCCGCACCGCCCGGGACGAGGCGGATTTGGCCGTCATTATTTACACCTCCGGCACTACCGGCCGTCCCAAGGGCGCCATGCTGTCCCATGGCAACCTCCTGCACAATGTGGATAGCTGCCGCATCGTCCTCGAAACCGTGGACCGCGACCGCATGGCGGTTTTGCTGCCCCTGTTTCACAGTTACATGCTCACGGTGGGGGTGCTGCTGCCCTTGCTCGTGGGCGGAACGGTTGTCCTGGTCAAGTCCCTCGGCCAGACGAAACTGATCCTGCAGGAACTATCCCTGCGCCAGGCCACCATCCTGCCGGCCATTCCCCCGCTCTATCGGGCGCTCGCCAGTTCCCCTGGGCCGCTCACCCTGCCCTTCCGCCTGTGCATCAGCGGTTCCGCCCCCTTACCCGTGCAGGTCTTGAATGATTTTGAGGCGAAATACCATATACCCCTGATTGAAGGCTACGGCTTGAGTGAAGCCAGCCCCGTGGTCGCCAAGAACCCCCTGCGCGGCGCGCGCAAGGCCGGCTCCATCGGCATCCCCATCGCCCACGTGGAATTAACCGTGCAAGACGACACCGGCCAGCTTTTACCACCCGGTGAGGTGGGGGAATTATGCGTGCGCGGCGGCAACGTCATGCTCGGTTACTGGAACCAACCCGCCGAAACGGCCAAAGTGTTCCGCCAGGGCTGGCTGTTAACCGGCGACTTGGGCTATCGCGATGCCGACGGCTACTTTTTCATCACCGACCGTAAGAAAGATATGCTCCTGGTGAATGGCAATAACGTCTACCCCCGGGAAATTGAAGAGGTGATTTACCAATATCCCGGCGTCAAGGAAGCCGCCGTCATTGGCGTCGCGGATCCACGCCGGGGGGAACAACCGCTGGCCTTCGTGTCCCCCGCTGACGGCGTAACCTTGCTGGAGCGCGAATTGATCCAGTTCATCCGGGGTAAAATGGCCGACTACAAAGTCCCCCGGCGCGTGGTCTTTCTGCCCGCTCTCCCGCGCAACGCCACCGGCAAAATTTTAAAAACGTCACTCCGGGAAGTAAAAATCTAGCGTCCCATGTCCGTACAGTTTATTGGAATTCGCCGAATTTAAAGTCCTCCGGTCGCACCGGCTCATCCAAAAGCTGGATGGTTGTGGCCGGCCCCAAGCACGTCGGCGGCGTCCACGAACGCAAGGCCCAGACCACCTTTTTAGCCGGCGTCACTTCAATCGCCTGCACCGGGGCATTGGCCAGCTCCAGCCGGCTGGACCATTGATTGAACCAATTATTAATGATCGTGTTGCCGTTGGCCAGGCGGGAGGCCGTTTGCAGGGAGTTCAATTCATAAGCCGGTGCGTCCGCGGCGGTAAATTGCCAGACTGTATCGCCCTGGCGGTTGATTTCCAGCACTGATTTTTTACTGGTGCAGACCAGAATGTTGCCGTTTTTAAGCGGTGTGGCCGACCAGGGCCCGGGCACGGCCACCGACCAAAGCGCCTGGCCATTACTGTCGTATTCACAGACTTTTCCCAGGTCCATGTGGGCGACCAGCAACGTGCCCTTGTCCGTCAGGCGCGCATGCCGGAACTGCCCGTGCGTGCTCCTGGCATTGCCCACCGGCAGAACGAATTGCTTTTCGGTATTGCCCGTAACGGTATTAATGACCAGCACCCGCGCCGGATTCCCATTTTCAATCAACAACACCCGGTCCGGGCCGATCGGCTGCACCGTGTGAATCTCCGTGTTGGTGGGAGCCTCAAAATTCCACAGCACTTGTTTGCCGGCATTGATCTTCGTCACCCCGTGCTGATGCGCGAAGAGAATCGTGCCATCGACCAACCGGATCGCGTCGCTGATTTCCCCGGTCGCAGGGTGCTCGTAGGACCAAACAATCTTGCCCGCCCGCACCAGGAACATCCATTCTTGTTTGGCCTCGCCGGCATAAAAGAAATCATGTTCGGCCAGACCTTGGCCCGGCAATATGGCCGGCGCCACCGGCACCAGCGGAATCAAACCGTTCGGGTGGTTGATGTTCAACGGCGTGTAAACCGGCAGCGCGTGCTGGGCCACCCCCGTCAGGGTCGCCAGCAGGCCGGCCACGACCAGCCAGCCGCATGGATTCAGACGCTTTTGGGGCAGTATGGAAAATATGTTCATGGCATTGAATGAGTGATTTATGGGCAGCCTAAACCGAACCACCCCCTTCTTCAAGTGGTGAATTCGCTGGTAAATGAACCGGCGTAGTCTTGACGGACGTTAATTTTCCGCTTGAATAAGACCAGTCGCTGAGCCTGTGTTTTTAATTTTTCCAGTCGGCATGAATTACCGCACCGAAAGGCTGCCGGTGGTAACCTTCACGCTCCTTGGCCTCAACACGCTGGTCTATTTATTGTCGCTTTATTTTGCGATGACGACCCAGGGGCGAAGTGATGCCTGGATTCGTGAACACCTCTGGCTCATCCCGGCCACCTCCTCTTGGTACGCCTGGCTGACGTCCATGTTTGTGCATGCGGGTTTTTGGCACTTGTTTGGCAACCTGATTTATTTGTTCCTCTTCGGCTGTTGTGCGGAAGACCTCATCGGACGGTGGCGGTTTCTCATCTTTTATCTCGTCGGCGGGCTCCTGGCCGAACTGGTTTTTATCGCCACGCTGCCCGGCTATTTTGCCTCCACTGAAGCCCTATGCGGTGCGTCCGGAGCCATCAGCGCATGCCTGGGCATGTATTTGTGCCTGCGTGCCAACGCCGACATTACTTTCAAATATGTTTACCTGTTCCTGGGCTCCGCCGATTACGGCGAATGGGAAATCCCCGCGTGGATGGCCATTGGCTTTTGGTTTTTGGAAGATTTGTTCCGCATGCTCATTGACCTGCTGTATCCTCGCCTGGCCGGGGACGGCGTGGCTTTTGGAGCGCACGTGGGCGGCATGCTCGCCGGCATGGCCCTGGTGTTGTTATTTCGTATCAACAAAACGCCCCGGCCGGAGGCAACACCGGCTGCGGAAATTCTGTCACCCGCCGAGATTGCCGCCGCCGCCGCCGCCGCTCGCCCCGCGCCCACTGCGCTGGAAATACCAACCATTTATCTCCACTCGGATGGAAGCCAAACCGGCCCCTTCACGCTCGCCGAGCTTCAATACCGCCTGGACCAGAATGAAATCCCTGCCGGCACTCTTTATTGGAGTGCCGGCATGAACCAGTGGGAGAACATCCAAGAGCTGGCCGGCCGGCCACTGGTTTAAACCCTCAGGCCAGTTTCCAAGGCGCCCGGTATTCCCGCGTCAGCCAGGCGTCTTCGCCGGAATGGTCCACAAACTGTTCCTGCCCCGGATTCCATCGGATGGGCCGGCCGTGGAAATAAACCAGATTCACCAGGTTGCACACCGTGGCCGACCGGTGACCGGTTTCCACATCGCAAACCGGCAGCGCCCGGGATTTCAGGCAACTGAGCCAGTTGCTGATTTGATTCGTGCTGCGATATAGCCGCACGGCATTGGCGGGCAAATATTCCTTTAGCAGCGCGCCATAATCATCCATTTGCTCGGCCTTGAGTTGCTCTCCCAGCCAGAACTGAAATTTCCCCCGGTTGACGTAAATCTTCCCCAGCGACCCATAAAACGTGATGCCATTGCCGGCTTGGTGCGTCACCACCGCCCCGTTGGGATAACGCCAGTATACCCCATGACCTGCGGCATCATTTTCCCCCGGCAGAAATTCCACCGGACCGCTCGTGTCATACCCAAACGCCCATTGCACAATGTCAAAATGATGCGCCCCCCAGTCGCACACCCCGCCGCCCCCGTATTCCCGGTAGTGACGCCATTGGGGATACCCCTTGGGCATGCCGCGCGGACTGAGAATGGCATTGTATGGCCGCAGTGGTGCCGGACCCAGCCAGCGGTCCCAATCCAACCCGGGCTCCAGGGTTTCTTCCGGCAGGTCACAGGGAATGGGCGGGCCGCTGACCGCTGCATCCACGCGCGTGACGTTGCCAATGACGCCGTTGCGAATCAATTCGCAGGCCGCCCGGAATTCCCCCATCGAACGTTGCATGCTGCCCACCTGAAAAATCCGGTGATTCGCCCGGGTGGCCGCCACCATCGCCCGTCCTTCCAGAATAGTATGGGCCATGGGCTTCTCACAGTAGATATCCTTGCCCGCCTTCGCCGCCGCAATGGCGATCAACGCATGCCAGTGATCCGGCGTCGCAATCACCACTGCGTCAATGTCCGGCCGCGCCAGTAACTCCTGAAAATCCGCGTATTCGACACACCCCGGATCACCCGCCCCGGTATTTCCCGCATAAGCCTTGTCCACCGCCGCCTTGGCCATGCCCCGGCGTCGACTGTCCACGTCACTCACCGCCACCACCCGCACCTCTTTGCGCGGCAGGATCGCGTGCATCAGGCCATTGCCTTGTTTCCCAATGCCGATGCACCCGATATTGATCCGGCTGTTCGCCGGCGTGTCCGCTGACCAAAGCCGGCCCGGCAAAATAAAGGGAGCAGTTCCGGCCAGCAGGGCGGCCTTCAAAAAGCGACGGCGATTAACCAGGGGCACATGTGACATATCTGCTGAGACGCGTTCCGCCCGGCATTAAGTTACAAAAAATCCTGCACCAGCCCCGGTCCACGCAATTTGGCGAAAAGTCGTCGCTACAGTGGCAACAAATAGTTGAGCCGCCCTTGCTGGCTGGTTTAAGTGCGCTTGCCACCTGAACTTCCCTTGAATGTGGCTTGCCAGCACCGCCTCAGTGCCGCCCCAATTGCGACTTGTAAACCAGGGTGCTTATTTGCTCAAATGTCCCCATGTCAACTGATGCGCATGGGAACAATCCAGTAGTGGGAATTTTAATGGGTAGCGACTCGGACTGGCCCGTGATGCGCCTGGCGGCGGATGCCCTTAAAGAATTCGGCCTGGCCAGCGAAGCTCGCGTCATTTCTGCTCACCGCGATCCGCACGGCTTGGAAACCTACGTCTCCAGCGCCCGCACCCGCGGCTTGCGCCTCATCATCGCCGGTGCCGGCGGGGCCGCGCATCTGCCGGGTGTCACCGCCGCCTTCACCATCCTGCCCGTCATCGGCGTGCCCATTCAAGGCAAGTCGCTGGACGGCCTTGATTCCCTGCTTTCCATCGTCCAAATGCCCCCGGGCGTGCCCGTCGCCACCGTCGGCATCAATGCCGCCCGCAATGCTGGTCTTCTGGCGGTGCAAATCCTGGCCGGGGCCGATCCCGCCTTGCAAACCGCGCTGGCGGCTTTCAAAATCCGGCTGCAAGAGGAGTCGCGCGCGCGCAATAAAAACCTGACGGTTTGAGCGGATCGGGTGGGTGAACCGGTCAAGCCGGTATAAAAAGAACTGGCTTTTGGAATTGTCACCTTCGGGTGACCGCCGCTACAGTGGCGGCAACAATTCAAAAGCCAAACCACGCCACCGACCGTGAAACGCAGCCAGCATATCCGCCTGATCTTGATGGGTGGGTTGTCGGCCGGGGCACTGTCCGGGTGCGGCCAGAAGCCGGGGATCACGGCGGATAACGTATATACCAATAACTTTTACGTCCCGGGCGTGGGCTATTACCATGCCCCCTTTCGCAACTGGTACTCCCTCCCTTACAACCATTTCGACCCCAACAATCAAAAGTTTTTCTATGGCGGCGAATGGGGTGTCCGCCCGTTTGAAAGCATCACCAACATCTCCGCGCCCACGGCCGAGGCGGCCTCCTATGCCCAGACCATGCGCACCGACGTCTCCCGCGGCGGGTTTGGGAGTTACGGATACGGCGGGGGCGGCGGCTACTATGGCGGCGGGGGCGGCTACCATGGCTGGAGCGGCTTCTCCGGATGAAACGTCACCCCAGCCAGCCCCGCCCCGATTGGCCAGCGCGCGTGGAGGCGATCGGGCTTACGTACCACTCCCACGATCAGGGGCCTTATTGGGACGAGTCCGCCTGTTATGAATTGACCGCCGCGGAAGTCGCCGACCTCGAATCCGCCGCGAACACCTTGCATTTTCTCTGCATCGACGCCGCCGAGGCGGTCATCAAAAACCATTGGTGGTCGCGCCTTGGCATTCCCGAAATCGCCATCCCCACCATCCTCGCCTCCTGGGAACGGGATGATTTCAGCCTCTACGGCCGGTTCGACCTCAGCTACGACACGCTCACGCCGCCCAAATTGCTGGAATACAATGCCGACACCCCCACCGCCCTGGTGGAGGCCGCCGTGGCGCAATGGTTTTGGTTGCAGGACCTGCATCCCGCCGCCGATCAATTCAATTCCCTGCACGAACGGCTTATCACCGCCTGGCAGCGCTGGTCGGGCCAGACCATTTATTTCACCACCGTCTGCGAGCATGCCGAGGATGAAATGACCCTGCTGTACCTCCGGGACACCTGCGAACAAGCCGGTGCCCGCACCCGTTCCCTGGCCATCCAGGAGATCGGCTGGGATGCGCCCCGCCAGCAGTTTGTGGATTTGGACTGCCAGCCCATCACCCACGCCTTCAAATTGTATCCCTGGGAGTGGCTGTGGGCAGAACCCTTCGGTGCCCATGTGGGACCGGAGAATCTTCGCTGGATCGAACCCGCCTGGAAAATGCTGCTCAATAGCAAGGGTCTGCTCCCCATTTTATGGGAACTTTTTCCCGACCACCCCAATCTCCTCCCGGCCTTTGACACGCCTGAACCGCTGGGCCGTGATTACATCCGCAAACCCCGGTTAAGCCGCGAGGGCAGCAATGTCCGCTGGGTGGAAAACCATCAGGTGATCGAGGAAAACCCCGGGCAATACGGTGCCGAGGGATTCGTCTACCAGGCTATTGGGCGGAGCCCTGTGTTCGCCGGCCAGCACCCCGTCTTTGGGGTCTGGGTCGTGGACCATGAAGCCGCCGGCCTGGGCATTCGCGAGGACACCCGTCGCATCACCGGCAACTTGAGCCGCTTCGTCCCCCATTATTTTCCCGCCCCATGAACTTCAAGAATCCCACGTATATTCACGTTGGCCAGTCCGCCACCTACGCCGGCCTCACCTGGCAGGTGCTCGGCCGGGTGGTGCTGGGGGTGGTCGAGCATGGGGAAATTTATTACTGGCACGAGTTCAACCTGCAAAGCGACACCGGCGACACCGCCACGCTCGTCTTTGAACGCACCGAACGTGGCGCGGAATGGCGCTGGTTCACCCCGTTTCAACCACAATATCCCCTCGCCGCTGCCGATGCCGCCACCCAGGAGGTCGGCGATCAACTGAATCTGGAGGGGACGGATGTCCGGGTTTCTCTCGTGGAAACCTCCCGAATTTATTTTATCGAAGGCCAGCCCGCCGAAGGGGAGCAGGTGGGCGCCACCGCCCGGTATTTCAATGCCCAGCACGGTGATGACATGATCGTCGTCAGCTGGACTGGCGATGAGGTGGAATATTACCGGGGCCGCACCATTTCCAATCGCGAGGTCCGTGCCGCCTTTCGTCTGGATGCGCCCGACCTCCCCGGCGTGCCCCCGGGCGGCTTGAGCCGTTTCGATGCCGGGGAAAACGAGGGTTTTTCGGGGTCGGCGCTGGTGACCAAAGTATTGCTGGCCGTCCTGGTCTTGATTGCAGGGTTGTTCCTGTTCAAGTTCATTTTTATGCGGACTGGGTCCGGCCCTGGTATTACCCGGATCACCGCCCCGGCCTCCCCCTTGTCCTTGGGGGCCACGGGCCGCGTGGCCTCGGTGAACTATCGCCTGACCGGCCATGCCCGGCTGCAACTGTCCGAGGTAAACTGGCAACTGGAACAGCACGAGTATTACCTCCGCGACGATCAGAACCAGGCAGCGGTCCTGATCATGAACTTTCACCCGCACGATCCCGACTGGGTGTTGTTCACCCCCATGCATCCACTGTATGCCCTTACCCCCTATCAAGCCGCCCGCCAACGCCTGGGCGAAATCGTGGACGTCGCCGGCCTGGTGGTGCCCGTGGAGGAATTATTTAGCGTCCATGTCCAGTCAGCGGAATTTGTCGGCGCGCCGGAAGTATCCCCGGGCGAAACGTTTTACGGTTTTTCCGGAACCCATGAAGGCAGCATTTTAGTGGCCAATTGGAATGCCAGCGGCATCCACTTCTGGCGGGGCCGCAGCCTGTCCTCCCGCAGCGTCCTGGCCGCTTTTGCCCCCGCCACCCCGGCAAAGTAATCCTCCCAGCCGGCCAAACCTGGCTAGTACATCCTCGGGTCTATTTTGAATGCAGGTCTCCCCGGCAAAACCACCAGCCGCCCCCGAAAACGGCTCGCGCATCGCCTCCAACCGAACGGATGACAAAATAGCCCCGGGAGTTGACTATCCAACGTAACACCAGGCCAAGGCGGACCAGTCCACATTAGCTCGGAGCAAAGGCCGAAAGTTTCGACCTCCCGGTCGTTGCCCCCAGCCCCGAACCCTGGAAGGATGCCCCTGCGCGCTGGCCACCCGGAAAGTTCCGTGGGCTGGATGTTTGAGAATTGGATGTTGGAGAGTTGAAGTTTCCCTGAAGTTTGAATTTTGGAATTTGAAGTTTCCCCTTCATT
>CAIZWI010000017.1 GCA_903936645.1 uncultured Verrucomicrobia subdivision 3 bacterium | reverse complement strand
CAGAGCCATGGCCAGTGCGGCCCTTTTAAAAACCGGGGGTTTGGGGGATGGGTAGTTCATAACAGTTGGCGATTCATGCGCAGCAATGACTGAGTTTTGGGTTCGGGAATGACCTTAACACCGCCGGAGAGGGCGACAACCGTCACTTTCTGCAAAACAATTTGATTTTTCTGAATCGGCCGCCGTTGGGAAGCCTGCCCATCCATCAGCGACCAACCGGCCGAATTAAAAAGGGCCGTCCTGGAGGCAGCGTGGCACCGCGACCATAAAAAGATTACCTGGCAGAAGTGCGCCAGACCCAATCGCCTTGGGCTAAGTTCGCTCCGGGAGTCGTGCCGGTGGTGGCCACCACCACCCCCCCATCATCATGGTTATTCCAACCGATGGAATACAGTATGAACTGGCTGCCGGCCGTGCGGTGGTAATGCAATGGCTCACCGCCGATGACATCATGCGGGATGGGATTAAGATATTGGGGCGCCAGGTCGGTCAACGAATCGGGGTAGTGGCCCTGGGCCAGCCGGAAGCGTTCCACCGCGGCGTTGTGGGCCAGGCGGAGGAGAAATGCGCGCTCTTCCCGAACGCCGTCAAGGAGGCGGGGTTCGCGAGCCAGCTTGACAAAAACCTCTTGCAGCAAATCCCGCGTATCCGCCTCCGCCCGGGTGAGGTTCCGGAGCAAGGCATAAAGCGCCCCGGCATGCTCGTCGTAGAGCCGTTCAATCAAAATGCTGCGGGGCATGTCCCAATGATGACGCACCGGCCGGGGGAATTTGTCTAGCTTTTAGCGCATTACCCAACGCCGGACTTGCCAAACCCGCCGGGCGGATTAAAAATCAAGTCATGGCTGTCTGCGGGCCCATCCGTTGCCCAAGCACACCATGAAACTAGGGCGCATGTTGAAACTGACCAAACACAATTATTGGCTGCCGGCACTGTTGCTGTCCGTACTCTTGACGGGTTGTGCGACGGCACCCAAGGCACCGGCCGACTGGTCGGCTTGGCAGGCCCGGCGGACGGAATCGATTGGGGGCACCAATGGCTGGACCACCCTCATTGGGCTGGCGTGGTTGCACGAGGGTGATAATTCCGCCGGGAGCGCTCCCACCAACCAGGCCGTGATTCGCTCGCCCACGGTGCCGGCCACGATCGGGGTTTTTACCCGGCAGGGAGCGACCGTGAGCTTCACCCCCGCACCCGGGGCGGATGTGCGGGTAAATAATGAACTCATTGGCAAACTTACTCTCCGGAGCGATGCCGAGGAGAACCCGACCAAGCTCCAGCTCGGGCCGGTCTCGGTGGGGTTGATTCAACGGGGCGACCGGTTGGGGCTGCGCATTCGGGATCCCAACGCCCCGACCCGGCGGGAGTTTAAAGGCTTGCACTGGTTCCCCTATGATCCCGCCTGGCAGCTCTCCGGCCATTTTGTGCCTTTCGCCGAGCGGCGGCAACTGCGCGTGCCTGATGTAACGGGGGCCACCCAGACCTTCGACAGTCCCGGAGCCATTGTTTTCACGGTCCACGGGGCCGAATATCGCCTCGATGTGGCCGAAGAAGCGGGGGAAGCGGAATTTTTCATGCTCTTCCGCGACCAGACAACTGGCGATTCCACCTATGCGGCCGGGCGGTTTCTCTATGTGAACAAGCCGGATGCGAGCGGCCAGCTGATCATTGACTTCAACCGCGCCTTTACCCCGCCTTGTGGCTTCACCCACTTTGCCACCTGCCCCTTGCCGCCCCGGCAGAACACCCTCCCGCTGGCAGTTACCGCCGGAGAACTAAAGCCGCTGGCTGCTGGCCATTAGCCCGCGACCCTAAATATGTGCCGCTGT
>CAIZWI010000016.1 GCA_903936645.1 uncultured Verrucomicrobia subdivision 3 bacterium | reverse complement strand
GGGTTTATCCCTGACGGGGGAATGAAGAAGGCAGAATGAAGATTGAAGAAACGGGGCCATGGGCAGAGTACGTTGGCCGATATCAGACCGGTGGTTCAAACCTACCATGGCCAGCGGATTGGCAATCCGCGATACAGCCGACTGCCAGTCGGCGCTACCCAGTTTGCCGGCCGGCAATTCGAAGCAACCTCAAAGCTATGGCGGACGGGGAGGGGGAATGATCGGCCGACGCACAAGATTAGGAGCGGGATTCTACCGCCGAGCGGGTAGAGTGTGGGAAAGGGTGGGGTTCAATGAGGGACGAAATTTGCATTTCTGGGGTTTAGATATTGATAAAGAGGGATTAATTTTGAAGTGAGTCAGGCGTCGCTCCGCGACGCAGGGGATGCTCTGGCGACGGGTCCGTGGGCTGAAGCCACACGGCTACCATCGGGATGTCGCTCCGCGACGGGGGAATTTGAAGCGGTAGGCGGCAGGTAATCGGGGGGCAGGATTGGGCGGGAAATGATCAGTCCCGGTGGGAGACGGGACGTTCGCCCTCACCGCCTCCCACGGGATCCGCCGACGCGGTAGCTAGGGCGGAACCGGGAGGGGGAATGATCGGCCGAGCTGCACTATTTAGATGATCCTATCGGTACGACAAGGGGAAACCAGGCTCCGTGAGGAAAAAATTCGGGTGAATTCCTAGTGGCATTGACCGAGGACGGCTGCGCTACAAGGGCGTGGAGCAGTCGTTAGCGGGGCGGGTCTCGGCTTTGGGCGGCGACGGTTATGGACTCAACCCCGTTGGGGTTGGCGATGGTGTGGGACGGTGACCCAGGGTAGTCCCGGCGGCGGGACAACCTTGGGCTGGAGGGCGGAACTCCTTCGGAGTTGGGGGGGCAGCGGGAGCGGGTGGTGGGGTAGCGCGGCCAGGAGTATCCGATTCACGGAACACGCACCGAGACGGTGCGCGAACCCGCAGCCGGGGACGGCTGCGCTACAGGGGCGTGGAGCAGTCGTGGTGGGGCGGGTGGCTTACTGGCCGGCAATTCCTTTCAAGTAGGCGAGGATGAGTTCGGGGAGGTCGCGGCTGTAGCCGCCTTCGAGGAGGCTGAAACAGGGGACGTTCAGGGCGCGGAAGGCCTGGCCGAGCCAGTAGAAATCCTCGGTCTTGAGGGGGCCGCCGCCGACGGGGTCGCGTTCGTAGGCGTCGAAGCCGGCGGAGACGGCTATGAGGTGGGGCTTGAAAATGCGGAGGTCGTCGAGGGCCTGGCGGAGGGTGGCGAGGTAGGTGGCGCGCAGGGATCCAGGGGGAACGGGGTAATTGAAGCAGTTGCGGCCGACGTTTTCGGCACCGGTGCCGGGATAGGCGGGGTGCTGGTGGACGGAAAAGAATTCGATGCCGGGCTGGTTGAGGAGGATGTGCTCGGTGCCGTTGCCGTGGTGGACATCAAAATCAAAGACGGCCACGCGCGGGCTGCCGGTGGCGGTGGCGGCGAGGGCGGCGATGGCGATGTTGTTTAAATAGCAAAAGCCCATGGACTGGTCGCGGGTGGCATGGTGGCCGGGGGGGCGCATGAGGCTGAAGACGGTTTCCCCGGCGCGGGCGGCGGCGAGGGCATCGAGGGCGGCGGCGACGGAGGCGCGGGCGCGGAGGTGGATGTCCGGCAACCAGGGGGTGTCGTTATCGAAATCGCGGGGTTCGAGGAGGCGGGTGAGGACGGCGGGGGTGTGGGCGCGGAGGATGGCGGCATCGAGGTCGGCGTGGCCGGGTTTGACCCAGGTGAGGGGGAGTTCGGTTTGGTCCTGGAGCCGGGCGACGGTGGTGAGGATGCGGGCCGGGCGTTCGGGGTGGCCGGGTTGCTCGTAGCTGGTGCAGGCTGCATCGGTAATGATTTTCATTGCGATGAAGAGATGATTAGCAAAAGATTGGGCAAGGATAAAATATGAAACGCAGATTTTTTACCACGATGCTGGCGCTGGGCACGCTGATTTTTTCCGCGGGGGCCTGGAATTATGAGGGTCACCAGGTGGTGAATGAGCTGGCGCTGGCGACGTTGCCGCCGGATTTTGGGGGCATGGAGCTGACGCCGGCGCTGAAAAACCGGATTGCGTTTCTGGCGGGGGAGCCGGACCGCTGGCGGAATGTGCAGGATCTGGAACTGGTGCATTATAATGGTCCGGATCATTATTTTGACATGGAGGACCTGGCGTTGTGCGGGCTGACGCCGGCGGCGCTGCCGCCGTTGCGTTATGATTTTGTGGCGGTGCTGGCGCGGGCGCGGGCGGCGCATCCGGAGGCGTTCCCGGCGATTGACGCAGCGAAGAATGCGGATCACACGCGGGAGCTGGATGGCTTTCTGCCGTGGGCGATCACGGAGTATTTTGAGAAATTGAAATCGGATTTCAGTGTGTTGAAAACGCTGAAGGAGAATGGGGGGCGGCCGGATGAGATCGCGAATGCGACGGCGGACATTGTGTATGTGATGGGGGTGATGGGGCATTATGTGGGGGACGGGGCGCAACCGCTGCACACGACGAAGCATTACAACGGGTGGGTGGGGCCGAATCCGAAGGGTTACACGACGCGCGGGGGGATTCACGGTTTGATTGACGGCGGGTATTTTCGCAAGACGGGGGGCATTGCGGCGGAGCCGTTGCTGGGGAAGATGCATGCGGCGGAGAGCATCGCGGGCGCGACGGAGGCGGGGGGGATGTTCCAGCAGGTGGTGGCGTATCTGGCGGACGGCAACAAGTATGTGGAGCCGTTGTATGAAATGGAGAAGAACGGGCAGTTCTCCGGGGAAGCGGGCAAGGGCATGGACGGCCGGCCGTTTCTGGAGGGCCAGGTGGTGAAGGGCGGCCAGATGCTGGGGAATATCTGGTTTACGGCCTGGAAGGAAGCGCCGGAGGATTCCTATCTGGCGCGCGACTTGCAACGGCGGGCCGCGGATGAGGCGGGGAAGAAATGACGCCGACGACGGCCACGCGGACGGCGGCGGCCCTGGGCTTTCTGGCGGTGGCGCTGGGGGCGTTTGGGGCGCATGGCCTGAAGTCGTTGCTGGTGCACAATGGCACGACGGCGATTTGGGAGAAGGCGGTGTTTTACCATTTTATTCACACGGTGGTGTTGTTTGTGCTGGCGGGAAAGGAACCGCTGGCGAAGGGGCCGTATTTATTCTTCCTGGCGGGCATGGTGATTTTTTCGGGGTCGCTGTATGTGCTGGCGGTGACAAATATTTTGTGGCTGGGGGCGATCACGCCGGTCGGCGGGCTGGGTTTGCTGGCGGGGTGGGCGGGGGTTTTTTGGGGGCGAAAATGAGGAATGAGGAATGAGGAATGAGGAAACAAAGGGGATGTTCAGTATTCGCGGTGGTTAAGTCATGTGGGGCTATTTGAACATGTCGTTTTATTAATGCAGAGGCGGTAAAAACAGTCGGCAACCCAGTGCCCAATGCAGGTGAACATCAGGCCGGCTGGAACCGGGGATACTTGCTTGGATTTGTCAGCGGTTTTCCGCTGCCGTCGGACGGTGCAGGTCAACAATCCCAACGCCACAACCGAACCAAGCATTGGAGAAAAAGCCACACTGGTCTGGCAGCACAGCTCAGGATGCTGGTTGTTTTCGCACTCATGCGAGTGGACAATTATAAGGCGTCGGAGAATTCTTCCGGCGAGACACCCGCCATTTTCAGCGCACTCCGGAGAGTACCCAGGGCGACTTCCCGGTGCATGGGAATAACGCAACCGCGTTCGCCTTGAGGTGTGATTTTTGAGGACGACGTGGCTGCCGCGCTGGCGGTCAAGAAAGAATCCGAGTCGCTGCAGCGCCTTCACGGCCTCCGCACCTGACACGATGGGCAGTTTAGCCATGAGCCAATTCAAATGTGTGGATCGAGGCGGGCTTCCGGAGGGCGTGCGGGAAGGATTCAAGATAGAGGTCGGTGGCTTCCTGTAAGTTGGCCAGGGCTTCCGCCTCGGTATGACCCTGGCTGGCGGTGCCGATTTCGGGACACTCGGCCACCAGCAAATCTGTTTCTGAGTCAGGATAAATGATGGCCGTTAACTTCATGTCAGAACAGTATCATTTTTTGTGGTACAAGGCAATGGCGCACCGGGGGGGCGACCTGGGCCGTATCCCGGCAGCAGGTGTTGGGCCGATTGCACCAGGGCTGCGCTCACGGTACTAGCGATGCCCAGGGGGCGATGGCGGACAGGCGGGGGAATAATCAAATTTCAAAATCCAAAATTCAATATTCAGAGAATATTCAAGGAGCCATCGAACTATTTAGGATGGCGGTTGGTTTTTGGAGGAGCGGCGTTCGCGGTGCTCGCTCGCCTTGGGCTATTAGCTTTCGCCCTTAACCGGGCTGGGGGACGGGTTCCAGAATTACGGGGTTCCCCATCACAGATGCCAGAGTGGACAGGCGGGGGAATAATCAAATTTCAAAATCCAAAATTCAGGGAAGGTTCAAGGTTCAAAATTCCAGGCGGAGTCGGAATAGTCAGGGGTTGGCCACATTGGGGGAGCTGGCGGTGGAGAGGACAAATTCATAGTAGATGAGGGGGGTGCGGCGGTAGGTGACGCGGGCGACTTCGCGCCAGCCGCATTTGGTGTAGAAGGCGCCGGCGCCGGTGGCATTAGCGAATGCGTCGAGGCGGAGGGCGTGGGCAGGCCATTCGGCGGCACGGACGCAGGCCGCGTCGAGGATTTGCCGGCCGATACCCTGACGCTGCCAGGCGGGGTCCACGGCGAGGTTGGTAAGGTACAAGGCCGTGGGAACGGGGGTAAAATAGGCTGGATCAATGGCCCAAGGTTTGCGGAGGGAGAGCCGGAGGAAGGCGACGATTTGGGCGGACTGGCGCGCCAGGAGAACGCGCGAGGTTTTCAGGCTGGTGAGCACGGTTTTTTCACTCACCACAGATGGGGTGGCATTCCGGTCAGTCTGGGCCTTTAAATGCCGGGCGACGTGGGTGCTGAGCCGGGCAATTTCGGCGGCATCCGCCGGGGTGGCGAAGGCAAAGGTTATGGGCAGGGGGCGGGCAGGCATGCCAGCGAGGATGCTGGCAGGGGGCGGGCGGAAGTCAATGCGGGGATGGGGGGAAAAGCCGGGCTGCCGGATTTAAAATTGCCGGTAAAACCCGACAGTAAACCCACGGACACCCCAGATGTGGCGGACCGACGGGAAATAATGAAACTTCAAAATCCAAAATTCAATATTCAGGGAATATTCAAGGAGCCGTCGAACTATTTAGGATGGCGGTTGGGTTTTGGAGGGGTGGAGGGGGGCGGGTTTGGGGGATGCGGTCGGTGCGTGCTGCTTTGCGCTCGACAACGCCGGGCGAAAATCTAGGCTTGCGGGCATGTCGAACCCTCCGTTTGGGATGGTGTTGCTGGGTGGTTTGTTTGCCTGGGGCATTTATCGCCGCATTCGCCGGAACATTGGCCGCCAGCCCTTGCGGCCAGTGCGCATTGTTGTGTCGATGGTGATTTTGAGTCTGGTGAGTCTGGCGATTTTGGCCACGGGCCTGGCGCAGCCGGTGATTGCCCTGAGCTTTGCCGCCGGGGCGGGGCTCGGGGTGGCGGGCGCTTTCCTGGGGCTGCGGCACACGCGGTTTGAAACGACGGACGAGGGGCATTATTACACGCCGAATACGTATATTGGGATCGCCCTCACGGCGCTGCTGCTCGGGCGCATGGGCTGGCGGTTGTTCCGCCTGCAGGACGAGGAGTACGCGGCGGCGCATCACGGGCCGTGGCAAAGTCCCCTGACCTTTTGTCTCGTGGGCCTGACGGTGGGCTATTATCTGGCCTATTACATTGGCTTGTTTATCCACACCCGGGACCGCCGTTGAGCGCCGCCCGGCCACTGCCGCTGCGCCCCCACTTGTGACCGTGCTCGAAGCCATTCAGAAAAGCACCGATTTTCTGACGAAGAAAAACGTGGAGGCACCGCGCCTGCAAACGGAATTGCTGCTGGCGCATTTGCTCAAGCTGCCGCGCATGCAGCTCTACCTTAATTTTGAGCGGGCGCTCCAGCCGGCGGAGGTGGACGCGCTGCGCGAGGCGATCAAACGCCGGAGCCAGCGCGAACCGCTCCAGCACATCGTGGGCGCGACGAGTTTTTGCGGTTATGAAATGACGGTGAACCCCGACGTGCTGATTCCGCGCCCGGAAACGGAATTGCTGGCGGAGGCGGGCTGGACCTTTCTGGCTTCGCGGCCCGCGCCGGCGTCCGCGCTGGATTTTGGCACGGGGAGCGGCTGCCTGGCGATTGCGCTGGCGGCGCAGTGCCCGACGGCCCAACTGACGGCGGTGGACATTTCCGCCCCGGCCCTGGAGGTGGCCCGGGGGAACGCGGCGCGGCATCAGGTGGCGGATCGCATCGAGTTTCGGCTGGGCGATGGGTTCGCGGCGCTGCCGGCGGAGGCCACGTTTGATTTGTTGATCAGCAACCCGCCGTACATTGCCTCGGCCGAGATTCCCACGCTGGAGCGGGAAGTCCGGGATTTTGATCCGCACAGCGCGCTGGATGGGGGGCCGGACGGGCTGAAATTCTATGAACTTCTCGCCGGGCAGGCCGGTGCCCGGCTGCGTGCCGGGGGCAAACTTATGGTGGAATTTGGGGAGGGCCAGGCCCCGGCGATTCGCGAGCTGTTGGAACAAGCCCAGTGGGTGGTGGAAGCGGTGCGGGAAGATTACACGCAGCGGGCGCGGTTTTTAATTGCGAGCCGGCAAGGGTCGGTCCAAGCCGGAACCGGGGCCGGATAATGAAGTCTTGGGCCTGGAGGTGAGACAAAATGCTTTCACGGGATGAGTTTCCGGTGGGTGGTCACTAAATCCAGTTGCGCAGCGCAGACAGGCATTTTTATCACTGGTTTCCGACGCCCCTCCGGGGCCAAGCCACGGCGTTCGCAGCATTTGAGCACACGACCGGCGGTTGGCTTGACGTTAAACCCGAAAACGGCAATGAAAATCGGCCTTCGGTATCCGGCGATGAGGCATCAATGCCGGGCAACGTCGGGCCGGACGGTTGCGGGTAGGGCGGCGATTTTTGCCCGGGGGTTGCGGCCCCAACAGACAGGCACGTGCTGGCGGTTTTAATTTTGGATTTCGGGTTAAAACTGGATTGTCGAACCCCGGCGGGCCATTTACCCTGCAACTGCGCGAATTTTATTCACCCAAAGCCAACAGGCATTGCACATTGGTAATTTTATATGGAAAGTTTTTTGATTAAAGGCGGCGTGCCCCTGCACGGGGAAGTCACCATCAGCGGCAGTAAAAATGCCGCCCTCCCGATCATGGCCGCCACGCTGCTCACGGATGAACCGTGCGTGATCCGCCGGGTGCCGGAACTCAGCGACACGCGGTTCATGACGCAGATCCTCGGGTCCCTCGGGGCCACGGCCACCCTGGAAAACGGCACGCTGACGGTGCATGCCAAAAAAATTAACGACTACGCGGATTACGATCTGGTGCGGAAAATGCGCGGCTCGGTGTGCATCATGGGGCCGTTGCTGGGCCGCTTGAAACGGGCGCAGGTTTCCCTGCCCGGCGGCTGCATCATTGGCGCGCGGCCGATCAATCTGCACCTGAAGGGGTTTCAAGCGCTCGGCGCGAAAATCACCATTGATGCCGGCTATGTGACGGCCAGCGCCAAACAGCTCACGGGCACTTCGATCTTTCTTGGCGGCCGGGCCGGCCCCACGGTGCTGGGCACGGCGAATATCATGATGGCGGCCACCCTGGCGCAGGGCATCACGGTGATCGAGAGCGCGGCCTGCGAACCCGAGGTGGTGGACCTGGCGCAATTTCTGAACGCGATGGGGGCCAATATTGTGGGGGCGGGCAGCCCGACCATCACGATCACGGGGGTGGCGAAACTGCACGGGGCGGAGCACGAGGTGATTCCGGACCGGATTGAAGCGGCGACGTTTCTGATTGCCGCCGGGGCCACCAAGGGCGAAGTGACGGTGAAGGGTGCCCGGGCGGAACATTTGCGGGCGGTGATCGACAAACTGGCCGAGGCCGGCGTGAGTGTGGAGCGCTCGGGGGCGAACATGATTGCCCGCCGCAAAGGGAAATTAAAACCGGTGGACATCACCACCCTGCCCTACTCGGGTTTCCCGACGGATGTGCAGGCCCAGATGATGTCGCTGATGGCGCTGGCCCCGGGGATCAGCATTATTACGGAGCGCATTTTTGAATCACGCTTCATGCACGTGAGCGAACTCGCGCGGCTGGGGGCGGACATTGAGATTGAAGGGCCGAGCGCGATTGTCAAAGGGGGCAAACCCTTGAACGGCGCGCCGGTGATGGCCAGCGATCTGCGGGCCTCGGCGGCGCTGGTGATTGCGGGGCTGGCGGCCTCGGGCGAAACCCAGGTGAACCGCATTTACCATCTGGACCGGGGTTACGAGCAAATGGATGCGAAGCTCCGGGCCCTGGGCGCGCGCATTCGCCGGGTGGAAGAATAACGTCCAGCGGGCGGGTCAGGCCACGGGCTTGGCGGGGGAACCGGACCAGGCGGTGGCGGGGGGGAGGCGCTCGCCCTTGGCCACGAGGGTGAGGGGGCCGAGGCGGGCGTCGGCGGCGACGTGGGTATCGTATAAGATGGTGCTGCGGGCACCGACGGTGACGCGCGCGCCGATGTCGACGCGGCCGATTTTCATGACGCGGTCCTCAAAGAGATGGGTTTGGGGGCCGGACCAGGCGTTGAGTTCCGCACCATCACCAATGCTGACGCAGTCGAATTCCGTGAGGTCGGTGGTGTTCAGCCAGACTTTTTTCCCGATGCGCGCGCCCAGCAGGCGGAGGGCCCAGGGCAGCATGGGGGTGCCGCGCAGGAGGTCGAGGAAGTGGGGGATGGCGAGGGATTCGTAGAGGTTGGTGATGGCCTCGCTGGTCCAGACGAAGGGCGTCCACATGGGGGCGGCGCGGGGTTGGTAGCGGCCCAGGCAGAGCCATTTGAGGGCGACGACGAGGAGGAAGGAGGCCAGTCCGTAAAGGCAGCCCGCGCCGGCCAGGGCGAGCGCGACCCGCCAGCCCCAGCCATTATCCTCGGCGAGGGGCATGACGAGCACGACGATCAAATAGCCGGCGGCAATAATCAGGGCGAGGGGCAATACGATGCGCAGGCCCTCGAAGAGGCCGCGCCCCAAGCGCCGCCAGCGGGAGGGCCGGAAGGTCAGGGCCTCGGGAAAGCCGGTGAGCGCCTCGCGCGCGGGGAGGAGCATGGCGGGGGAGCCGATCCAGGTCTGGCCGGACTGCATCTGGTCATTGGCGGGGACCTTGGTTTGCACACCGATGAGGACGTCGTCCGGGACGGTGGTGCCATCGGGGACGTAGGCGCCATTGCCGATGAAGGAGCGGCTGCCAATGGCGGTGGGTTGCAGGACCATCCAGCCGCCACTGAGTTCTTCATCCCCGAGCATGGCGCCATCGGCGATAAAGCTGTCGTCCCCGAGGGTGAGGAGTTCGGGCACCATGCCCTCCGCGGTGGAGATTTCGGCGTGGCGGCCGACCCGGGCGCCGAGGAGGCGGAGCCAGAGCGGGGCGTAGACGGAGGCGTAGAGGCCGTGCAGGGTGCGCAGGCTCATGTCCAGGATGAGCGTCATGAGTTTTTTGTGCCAGAAGGCCAGGCTGTAGACGGAGAAGCGCCCGGCGCGCTGGCGGGGCAGGAGGCGGCGCAAGCCGGCGGTGACGAGCATGGTGAGGCTCACGAGCAGGGCGCTGGCGGGAATGGCCAGCAGGAAAAAGAGGCCGAAGGCGGTGAGGGGGTTGGGCTCGGAATCGAAGACATCCACGGTATGGGCATCCAGCCAGTCAATGAGCATGAAGGCGGGAAAGGTGGGGAGAAAAAAGAGGACGGCGACCGCGCAGGCGGTGAGGGCAAAGACAACGGCCTGCGTGACACGGCGAAGCGGTCCGGCCACGGGGCGCGGGGGGAGCGGACGGGGGGATTCGCCGGTGTCCTGCGCGGGGGCACCTTCCCAGACCTGGCCGGCGGGGATGGTCTGGCCGGCCCCGAGGGCGGACTGGCCCTTGAGCCGCGCGCCGTCGCCCAGGGCGGTGTCGTTTTCGAGCACCGCATAGGAATCCACGACCGCCTCCCGGCCGATGACCACGGGGCCGAGGTGGAGCTGGCCGCCTTCGACGCGGGCATTTTCCAGATTCACAAAGGCACCGAGACTCGCGCCATCGCCCACGGTGAGGAGTTCGGGCGCGGCGACGGAGATGGTGTCGATCATGGCATCGCGGCCGATGCGGGCCCCGAGGGCGCGGAGGTACAGGGGCATCCAGGGCGAGGCGGCGAGGAGGTAGACATCGGGCAGTTCGCTGAATTTGCCGGCCAGCCACCAGCGGAAATAGGTGCGGCCCCAGAGGGGGTAGACACCGGGGGTCAATGTTCCGGTGAGCAGGCGTTTGCCGGCGATGGCGATGGCGAAGTTGGCGAGCTGGGCCAGGATGAAGGTGCCGAGCGAGAGCAGCACGGCGTGCGGGATGCTGTCGCCTTCATCACCGGTGAAATAGTGGTAGACAAAGAACGGGGCCAGCCAGTCAGCCATGTGCAGGAGCACGAAGCCCGGGATGACGGCCGCCTGGGCGAGGCCACACCAGAAATGCCGGGCGGCGGGGACGGGCGCGCGGGCGGACAGGGCGGCCCGGGTGGTTTGGGCGTGGCGGACGCGGGCCAGGGTGCGGGCGAGACCGGCAAGGGTGCGTTCGCGGTAGACGTCCTGCACGCTGAGCCCGCCGTAGCGTTCATCGGTGCGCAGGGCGGAAACGAGCCGGGCGGCGAGGAGCGAGTGGCCGCCGAGATCGAAGAAGAAATCGGCCTCGGGGCGGAGGGCGGCGGCGGGAAAGAGTTTTTGGAGCGCGGCGTAGAGGACGGCTTCCTCGGGGGTTTGGGGTGGCGCGGCGGCGGCAGGCGCGGCGGTTTGCAGGAGGACTTCGCGCAGGAGGGGGACATTGATTTTGCCGGAGGCCAGGCGGGGGAGCGTGGGGACCAGTTCAAAGTGCGCGGGGACCATGTAGGCGGGCAGCCGGGCGGCGAGGGCGGCGCGCAGTTGCGCGGGATCGGGGGTCTGGTCCGTGGGCAGCACGAAGGCCACGACTTCATCGGCATCGCCCAACCGCCGGACGACGACGGCGGCGGCGGCCACGCGGGGCTGGGCGCTGAGGACGGCGGTGATTTCATCGAGTTCCACGCGGAAGCCGCGGAGTTTCACCTGATTATCCACCCGCCCGAGGCAGTGAACGGGGCCGCCGGGGGCGATGCGGGCGAGGTCGCCGGTGCGGTACATGCGCGCCTCGTGGGGGCCGGCGGCGACGGGGTTGGGCACGAACCGGTCGGCGGTGAGTTCGGGGCGGTTGAGATAGCCGATGGCCAGGCCGGGGCCGAAGATGCAGAGTTCGCCGGTTGCGCCGGCGGGGAGCGGGCGGCCGGCGGAATCGACCACGAGGAGCCCGTAATTAGGGAGGGGCCGGCCGATGGTGACGGGTTCGCCGGGGCGCAATTCGGCGATGGTGGCGGAGACGGCGGTTTCGGTGGGGCCGTAGGTGTTGTAGACCGTGCGTGTGGGATGGACGAAGCGCTGGGCCAGGACATCGGGACAGGCTTCGCCGCCGAGGTTGAGGAGCCGGATCTTGGGGAGCGGATCGGCGATGAGGCCCATCAGGGTGGGCACGGCGTGGAGGACGGTAAGGTATTCACGGTTCAGCGCGGCGGCGAGGGCTTCGGCATCCCCGGCCAGGGCGGCGGGGGCGATCCAGAGGGTGGCACCGACGAGGTAGGAAATCCAGATTTCCTCAAAGGACATGTCGAAGGCGACGGAAAAGCCCTGGTAGACGCGGTCGGTTTCGCGCACGCCGAGGATCTCGTTTTCGCTGCGGAGAAAGTGGCAGATGCTGCGGTGGCTGACGGCGATGCCCTTGGGGGCGCCGGTGGAGCCGGAGGTGTAGATGACGTAGGCGGGGTCGTCGGGGGAGACGGAATTGAGTTGCTCCGCAAACAGGCGGGGTCCGCCCTCACCCCGGCCCGCTCCCCCAGGCGAGGGGGAATAGCCGTCCGTCACTGGGGATGCCTGGCGCAGATCCTCAATGGCCCACACCGGCACGGGGAGGCCGGCCAGGCGGGGGAGCCAGGCGCGGGTGGTGAGCAGGCCGAGGGCGCCGGCGGAGTCCAGGCAGGTTTTGACCCGGTCAAGGGGCGTCTCGGCATCGAAGGGGAGCCAGGCAGCGCCGCTGTGGGTGATGGCGGCCTGGGCGATGAGCAAATCCGCGCCCCGGGGCAGGAACAAACCGATGATCCGGCCGGGGGCACTCCCCTGCCCCACAAGGGCTTGGGCAAGGGCCTGGCTTTCGGATTCCAGTTCGGCATAAGTAACGGTGCGTTGGCCCCAGATGAGGGCGGGATGCCGGGGGCGGCGGCGGGCGGTGGCGGTGAGGAGGTCACCGAGGCATTCCTCGCGCAGGAGGTCCGGGCGGGCGGGACCGCGCAAGACGAGCGGCGCCGGCGGAGCGGATGGCGCGGGCGGCAGCGGCGACACCGGGGGTTCGGCCGCGGCAAACAATTCCATTTGCGCGGGTGGACCGGCGGGCGGTTGCGGGGAGGCGGCAGGCATGGTCAATCAGGACATTGGGAGCATATCCTTATGGACGGGGCCGGGACACGAATTGTTACCATTCATTTAATGGTCTTAATGGTAGCGGGCGGGCGGCGAAAGCGGAAATGGATTAATCCGCTAATTGCGCGAATTGACGCGAATTTTAAAAAAATGTTTGGGAGGGTTGAGGGGAACGCTGAACCATTACGAAACAAGGGGGGGGTG
>CAIZWI010000015.1 GCA_903936645.1 uncultured Verrucomicrobia subdivision 3 bacterium | reverse complement strand
CGCCATTGTAAAGCCGGGGCGGGAATTAAACTTGGGATACTTGCTTACTTCAAGGGACCTGGCTTGGGGGGGTGGGCTGCGATGGTTGGCTAAAAAATAAGCTTTCCGGCGGCTTTGCGAGTTTTTTAGAATTACTCATTCATGAACAACCTAAAACGTATCCTGACTATTACCGCCGCCTCTGCGGTCGTTGTTGCCACCCAAGCCGACACCCCGACCGACGGGGCGACGAACTCCTTGCCCAAACCAACCCAATATCCTTGGGTCAGCGAGGCGACCGCCGGCCTGACGATTGCCCGGGGCAACAGCGACATTGTCCTGTTCAATGCCAAAATCGGCACCCAAAAGAAAACCCCCAAGAACGAATATATGTTCGGCGCGGATGGAGCTTATGGCAAAAGCGATGGGGTGGAAAATGCCGAAAGTTTTCATGGCAATGGCCAGTATAATCATTTGTTTAGCGAGCGATTTTACGGCTTGATCAATGCCGACGCCCTGAAAGATGGGATTCAGGACATCAAATACCGGTTGGCAATGAATCCGGGTGTGGGTTATTACTTCATCAAAAGCAAGCCGACCACGCTGGGCACGGAAGTTGGTCCCGGTATCGTCACCCAAAAATTGGGCCATCAGGAAAGCACTTTTGCCGATATTCGCGTGGCCGAGCACTTGGACCAAGTCTTAACCGCCTCGGCCCGGTTGTGGGAAAAAGCCGAATTACTGACACAAGCCAATAAGACCGAAAATTATTACGCCAACTTCGAAATTGGCGTGGAAACAGCCATAAGCAAAACGCTTGGCCTCCAACTCACGCTGAATGACAGTTATGTCAACCAGCCCGCCCAGGGTCGTAAAAACAATGACATCAGGCTGATCGGCGGTGTTTCCTACAAATTTTAAGTCTCCAAGGGGGCCGTTGGGTCTGGTGCCGCGACAATTAAATGATAGGCAGCCAGGTTTGATTATCGGTAAACGAGGCGGTGGGAATTGGCTCCCGCAGCCTCGTTTGCTTTTCACGCCGCCGCAGCAACAAATGGCCCGGTGACTTAAGTCACGATTTTGTCTTGCCCTCGGCAAACAACCGTTAAAATAGCGCCATGCTAAAAAATCGCACCGTGCTGGCGTTTCTCGATGACATTTACGAGGACTTGGAGCTGTGGTATCCCAAGTTGCGGCTGGAGGAGGCAGGGTATAAACTGCAATGTTGCGCCCCCGCGCTGAAAACTTATGCCGGCAAGCATGGTTATCCGGCCGCCTCCGACCTGCTGCTCAAGGACACCCGGAGTGAGGATTTTTGCGGGTTACTCGTACCCGGCGGATTCATGCCCGACAAACTGCGGCGCGATCCGAAAGTGCTCTCCCTCACCCGCGAATTTTTCGAGCGGGGCCAGTTGGTCGCCTTCATTTGCCACGGCGGCTGGATCCCGATTTCCGCCAAGGTCCTGCGGGGCAAGCGGGTGACCGGGTCGTTGGGCATTAAGGATGATTTGGAAAATGCCGGGGGTATCTGGGTGGATGAACCGGTCGTGGTCGATGGGAATTTAATTTCGAGCCGCACGCCGCGGGACCTGGCCCCCTTCGCCGCCGCCATGGTGAAATTTCTGGATGCCCACCCGCAATGAATGATCTGGGCAAAATGCTCGTGGTTGGCGGGGTGCTGATGACCGTCGCCGGGGTCATTTTATGGTCTGGCCTGGGGAAAGGCTGGCTGGGCCGCCTTCCGGGCGATATCAATTATGCCAAGGGCGGTTTCAGCCTACATTTTCCCGTGACCACCTGCCTCCTCCTGAGTGCGGTGCTTACCGTCCTGCTTTGGGTGTTTCGGAAATAATTTCCCGTTTTCCTCATTGAAATAAGCGGTGTCACCCCCTAAGCTTACGCTCATGGAAACATCACAGTTGATGCAGTATTTGCCAATTTTATTTCTGTTGGCAGCCGCCGTCGGTTTTGCCGGCGGGACCCTCGCCGTCTCGGTTTTATTGGGTAAATCTGCCAAGACTTCCGCCGCCAAAGACGCTGCCTATGAGTGCGGTGTGGACCCCATTGGCACTGGCAGCAGCCGCTTCTCCGTTAAATTTTACCTGGTCGCCCTGCTGTTCGTGCTGTTTGATATCGAAGTGGTGTTCATGTATCCTTGGGCCGTGGTTTACAAGGACATGCTGGCTGACCATTTGACCCGCAATTTGATCATGGCCTCCATGATCTCCTTCTTGGGCATCTTGTTTGTGGGCTACATCTACGCCCTCAAAAAAGACGCCCTCAATTGGAAGAACTAATTCCCGGCCCACTCCCTGGCCAGCGGGTTCAAACACTGGCCATGCAAGTGGGGATGGGTTTTGGACTCTGGGTCATCAGCCGGCTTGAAATCATCCATTTCGCCGCCTGACCCTTTTAAGATTTTATGGCAACGATCAAGTTTGGCACTAGCGGCTGGCGCGATATCATCGCCCGGGATTTCACCTTCGAAAACGTCCAACTTGCCACCCAGGGCATCGCGGATTATCTAAAAAGTGAACTAGCCAATCCTGCTTCTCCGATTCATGGCCGTCCGCCTGTGGTGATTCTCGGCCATGACACGCGGTTTCTGGGTCCCGAATTTTCCCTGGCCGCTGCGGAGATTCTGGCCGCCAACGGCATCACCCCCCTGCTGTGCGACCGCGATACCCCCACGCCGGTAATCGCCCACACCATCCGCCATCGCCAGGCAATCGGGGGGATCAACATGACCGCGAGCCATAATCCGGCGGAATACCAGGGACTAAAATTCTCCACTTGGAACGGTGCGCCGGCCACCCCCGAGGTCACCCAGCAAATCGAAGCGAATATCGTCAAACGTCAGCAGGCCAAATGGTCGTTCAAGGGCGTTCCTATTGGCACTTTCGCCGCCCAGCGCATCAATCCCCTGCCCGACTATTTCAAGCAGATTAACCGGCTGATCAAGTTCGCGGTCATCAAAAAGGCAAAGCTCAAGATTGCCGTGGACCTTTGCTACGGCACCGGTCATGGCTATCTCGATGCCTTGCTCGCCAAAGCCGGCGCCCGGGTGACCTTGTTTCACAATGAACTGAATCCGCTCTTCGGCGGTCATCACCCCGAGCCCAACGCGGCGAACATGGCCGAGGTCAGCAAATTCGTCCGCAGCGGCAAGGCCACCATCGGCCTGGGCTTGGATGGCGATGCCGACCGCTTTGGGATCGTGGACAAGGACGGCACCTGGCTCACGCCGAATCAGGTGCTCGCACTGGCGCTCTACCACCTCAAGAAAAACCGGGGCTGGACCGGGGCTGTCGTCCGCACCGTGCCCACAAGCCATCAAGTCGATGCCGTGGCCGAATTACTGGGCGTCAAGGTGCATGAAACCCCGGTGGGCTTTAAATATATCGGGGCCTTGATGGAAAGTGAACCCATCATTGTCGGCGGGGAGGAATCCGGCGGCTTGAGCGTCAAGGGCCATGTGCCGGAAAAAGACGGCATCCTCGCCTGCCTGCTAATGGCCGAACTGGTTGCGACGGAAAAGAAATCCCTGGGCCAGATTTTAAAAGAGCTCGCCCGGCAAACCGGCGAATTCTACAGCGACCGCATCAATGTCAGTTTTGCGCCCGAAAAAAAGACCGCCCTCCTCGCCAAACTGGCCGGGGGTCTGGATTCCATCGGCAGCTTCAAGGTGGAAAAGTTCATCACCACGGACGGCTACAAGTTTTTGCTCCCCAACCGCGAATGGGTCGCGTTCCGTGCCAGTGGCACTGAACCCCTCATCCGCTGTTACTTGGAGGCGAAAACCAAGGCTAATTTAAAAAAGTTGGATGCCGCGTGCCGGCAATTGCTGGCCTGAACCGTGCCCGGTGGCCGCAACTTAAATTTGCTTTTTGCAAGCGCCGGGCGAACTTGCATCGCTTGGTTGGTGTCAGGCCAACCATGGCCATTAGGAACCTATGAATCCCAAAAGAGCGACCACCGACTACGCGATTAACCGAATCCTCACTGAGCGGTGGAGCCCTTGTGGCTTTGAAAACCGACCGGTCATTGAGGCGGATTTGCGCTCGCTCTTCGAGGCCGCCCGCTGGGCGGCCTCGTCGTACAATGAGCAACCTTGGTATTTTCTCGTGGCCACGCGGGAAAATCCGGCGGAGTTTGACCGCCTGCTGTCCTGTCTTGTGGCAGCCAATCAGGCTTGGGCGAAAGCCGCCCCGGTGCTCGTCCTCGCCGTGGTGAGCCTGCGCTTCGCCCGCAACGCCAAAGAAAACCGGGCTGCCGCCCACGATCTGGGACTGGCCTCCGCCAACCTCGTGGTGGAAGCCACGGTCCGCGGCCTCTCCGTGCATCAGATGATCGGCATCCTACCCGACCACGCGCGCCAGGTTTACCAGATTCCCGAGCATTATGAGGTCTGGACCGCCATGGCCATTGGCTACCATGCCGACCCCGCCAAACTGCCGCCCGATCTCAAAGCCCGCGACCTCGCCCCCCGGCAACGGAAAACATTGCCCGAATTCGTATTCACCGGCCAGTGGGGCAAAGCTTCGCCTCTCGTCGTGAAACCGGTCATCTAAGCCCGGTTTGGCTTCCCGGCAGCCGCGCCGAGCCAAGCTGGACCAGCAGCTAATTTCCCCGCCTTGCCCTGCTTCTTTATTGCCCGGCGTTTCGCCCCCCGCTAGGCTTTCAGAATAAGGTTGCTCATGAAGAATCATTTTATCCATGCGGTCCCTGGCCGCGCCTTGGCTGGCGTCCACATTCTGCTCCTGTTCTGGCTGATGCTCTTGGGGGAAGCATCGGCCCATGCCGCCACGACCAACGCGACGCTGCCGGAACTGCGCGCTCAACTGGACGCGTTCTTGAGTCATCCCCGCTTCAGCGGCGCTCTCTGGAGCGTGAAGGTTGCCTCGCTGGACACGGGCCGAACCCTTTATGAACACCATGCGGACCGGCTCATGAGCCCGGCCTCCAACAGCAAACTGTACACCGGGGCGCTTGCACTGGACACCCTCGGCGGCGATTACCGCTTCAAAACCCCCATTCGTGCCACCGCCCAAGTGGACGCATCCGGCACCCTGGCGGGCGACTTGATCATTTCCGGTCGGGGCGATCCCAGTTGGAAAGCCAGCCGTTTTGCGGCTATTTTCGATCCCTTCGTGAGTGTGCTGACGAATGCCGGGGTGAAGCTGGTTACTGGCGATCTCGTCGCCGACACCACCTTCTTGCAGGGTCCGCCGAGCGGTGGTAGTTGGACCGTGGAAGACCTGTCGGATACCGAAGGCGCGGAAGTTTCCGCCCTGACCCTGGCCGATAACGTCGCCCAAATCCGGGTAGCCCCGGGCACTGCTGTCGGGGCCGCCTGCCACCTCGCGCTAGACCCGCCGGAGACCGTCTTGAAACTGGTGAACCTCACCACCACTATTGCCACTGGCGGGGTGGCCCACGTGGAATTCCAAAAGGCCCCGGGCACCAATGACTTTTATATTCTTGGCCAGTTGCCGCAGGCGGCATCGACCCTGGTATTGGACGTGCCGGTAACCACTCCCGCCCGCTGGTTTGGGCAGGCGCTAAAGGCCATCCTGGCGAGCCATGGGATCGTCGTTCAAGGCGGGGTGCGCGTGGTGGCCTGGCCGGACCGTCTGCCCTGGCCGGAAAAAGCATTGTATGAGGTGGGCGAAGTCGCATCTCCGCCCCTCCGCGAGCTGGTTTACGCCTTTATGAAACCTTCGCAAAATCTGGAGACGGATTTGGTATTCGATCACGTGGGCGAATTATCCCGCACTGCCAGCACCCCCGCCTGGATCAGTTCCGAGGTTCTGGCCGTCCGGGCGCTGGACCACTTTCTGGCCCATCATGGCGTGCCCGCCGACGTGCATTTCGATGAGGGCTCCGGACTCTCCCGCAACAACCTCACCTCCGCCAACGCCACCGTCGCGCTGCTCACCCTCATGTCCACCAATCGCTGGGCGGCGGATTATTATGCCGCCCTCCCCATCGCCGGCGTGGATGGCACCTTGCGCAACCGCATGAAGCACGGCCCCGCCTACCACAAGGTTCACGCCAAAACCGGCACCTTGCACTGGGTGAACTCACTCTCTGGCTATGTCACCTCCGCCGCCGGGGAAAAACTCGTGTTTAGCTTGATGCTCAACCGCTACGCCGCCCCGCCCAGTGTCCGCCGGACCGACGAACTGGACGACCTTGCGGCCACGCTGGCCGCCTTCCAAGGGCGGTCCAGCGAGTAGGCTGGCAGCCCGGGGCAAGCGGAACCCCAACCCCGACAGGGCAGGCGAAAGCCAAGGACCAAAAATTTGTGTTCCGTCCTTATTCTATAATTAGCCAGGTCACCCCGTGCTCGGCCACCCGCACCGGCAGTTCAATGTTAAACTCCCGGTCCAGGGTGAACTTGTTCACGCCCCCCTCCGGTTCCCGCACGCGCGCTGTCGTGGTCAGCCCGGTGTAATAGAGCGGGATGCGCAAGGTCTTGCGGACTTCCGTGGCGAGGGGATTGTAAACCATGAGCAACCCCTTCTCTTTGCCCGTTGGGTTGACGTGCAGGAGGTAGTCCAGATCGCGGCCATCCGCCCGGCGCAGATGCAGAATATCCGCGTTGAGCACCTCCCGGTGTTGTTTGTAGAACGCCACCCAGCGCTGCACCACCGCCTTGGTTTCGTCCGTATCGTAAAGCCTTGGGCCACGATAGCACGCCATCACCCCCGCGCCGAACAGGTTTTCCAGGCGCTGTTCATAATGCGCCAGGTGATCCTTGAGCGGCTCAATCGTGGCGGCCGCGCCGCCGCCTTGATATTCTGTGAGCGGCACGAACATCCAGCCCATGCCTGGCGTCTTGTCCCAGGTGCCGTCAAAAATATTTTGGCGCTCGATGATTTCCTGATATTCGCGCGGCAGCGACCAATTCACCTCGCGATAGCCCATGCCGCATTTGCTGCTGCCGCTAAGGTAATACCAGTCGGGCACATTCAGATAAACACCGTTCGCCCGGCACCATTGATAGAGCCCGGTGATGGCCCGCCACTGCACCCATTGTGAATCGGCCGGGCCGTGATGGTACGAATGATTCGTTGCCGCGCAGGTATCGCCCGGATAGGAACCGTCATGCTCCAGGACCGCCAGCCCCGTGTTCGCCAGCATGCTTTTAAGTTGTTCCAGGTAATCGTGTCCCCATGCCGCCCCCAGACAGGGCGCGACGCCAAATACCGGTGTCCCCACCACATTGTCTGCCGCGGTACCCGCGCCCCGGCTGGAACACAGGGAATAGCCCCCCAACACGACCCCTTTGGACCGGGCATAATCCGCCAACTCCTTGATGCCCGCCTGATACACCGGATCCCGATTTTCAAAATCAAAACCGCTGCCAAACGTCAGGATCATCATTTCGAAGCCCACCGCCGCGCACTGGTCCACCGCCCGCCGCACCGCCGCGGGATTCGCGCTGCGCACGTGCATGAATACGGGATTTTCCGTCACCCAGGGCGCAATGGTCCGGTACATCCGGCGCTTTTCCAGGCTCTTGCGTTCGCGATCCGTGGAATCCTGCACGAGTTCAAAGGCCCGGAAACTTTCAAAATTCGCGCCTGCCGCAATGTCCTGATCCGGTCCGATCGGCGGACGACATTGCAACAGGCACGGCGTCTGCAAATCGTAACTGACTTGCGATGTGTAAGTCGGATCCCGCATCCAATGCACCGAAGGCAGCGTATCGAGAGTGCCCATTGCGCCGCCAAACGCATAATCGGTCTCCACCAGCAGTTTCGGCAGCTCCCAGCGCGGCGAGGTGCCCACCACCGACTCTGCCTCGGTCACGGCCAATTCCTCTGCCAGGAAGGAGTTCAGGCGCACGGTTGATTTCGTACCGTTGCGCACCACCAACCATTTCGACAGCAGCGGAATGCCATCGTACAATTCATAATGAACTTCCACCGTTACCGCCCCGCTGGCCCGATCTGGGCGGTTAGGGGACGAAAACTCGAGGGTCAGCCCCACTCCGGGGGGCGGCCAGGGTAAATCTTGAGCCATCCATTCCCGGCGTTTCTGCCAGGGAAACCGAGCCACGGTCGGGCCCGTCTTGAAACCGGCAAAGTGAAACGCCCCCGGGTTCGCCACCAAGTGGTCAATCCACGCGGACTTAAGAAAATTCTGAACTGGCTGGCCTTTCAGCCCCCCGACTTCATAGTTGGTGCCATCCAGCGCAATCCCTGCCTCCGGCCGCACCGCCCGCAACAACTGTTCACCGGTCAGCAAATTCTCAAACGAAACCGTGGTGGCATTGGGTGCCAGCCGGATAACCCGCCGAATCAGCCCATTCTCCAGAATTATCTCCCGTTTATCCGGACTCACCCGGCACTGCGCTTTGAAGGACGAACCATCCAGCAACCAGTCCGGCTGCCCCGCCATTAGCCCGCCTGCCGCCAGGACGATCGCCAGAAACAGCGCTGGTAGTTTCCGGGAACCGACTTGAAATAACCTCATAAACGCACTTTTTTGGTTTTGATCTGATACCTTAGTTGAAGGCCAGTTTCCCTCGACCCTGTAAAAAATGCAATCGCCATCGCCCCGGCGACCACCCTTTGAGTAGGTGCGACCTTCGGGGGGGGTTGACGGGGCTTGACGGGATTTATTTTGTATTTCTCGCAATCAATTGCTTTTCAATGACTTGCTGCCTTTTTAATGATTGGATAGGGGTTTACAACGCTGGACGGAGGGGGACAAAAGCCTAAAGTGTCTGGTACGATGACAAAACCTGGCAAAGGCACGATTGGGCACGATTCACCAGGATTCGGCGGTGGGGAGGGCGAATGGAGGTGCCTATGCGGGTGACCGTTTTGGAATGTCAAAGAACCGGCCTGCGCACAACGTGATTTGGGCATCCGTTGGCGCGGCACGGGTGGCTGGGCCAAGCATTCCCTTGATGTGGGGCGCACGTCCATTCAGAACACCGATGCGCTACCAGGCGGGCAGCGCGCTCATGCGGGGGAGCGCCCCCCGTTTAAACCACTCGCTTGTTGAGTATAAGTCTGCGGAAGGATTTTGTCAAACAAAGCTAGCGACCGGCACGTCACCCCAAGGCCAAAGTCTCCGCATTGGCTGCCTGAAGATTGAAAAGGGTCCTTCGGCGCATCTTTTGGCTTGGTCCGACGTTCGCTCAGCGTATTGGCTCCCCCCAGCCTCTGCCAGTCAGTTGCCGAGGATCGACACGCGCTGCGCGCAGGCAGTCAGCCCGCCGTGAGGCTGCGCAGTGCTCGCCGCCTTGGCCACCGCCAAAATCCACTGCGGCAGTCCTAATTTCAATTTTCAGCCAGGCTTTCAGCCAGCAACCGCAGCGATAGAGTACAAGACCTGGCGAACCATTCATGAGCAGGCGGGCTGGGTTGCACCCCAACTCATTGCGAATTTTCACTCCAGAGTGTCCTCAGCGGAAACCACGAAATAGCAATGCCGCGTTTGCTTGGTCTTTTGACGCAGCGGCTGCGGCGTGAGCCGCATGCAGCACTGGTCGCTTTACGCAAAAATCCACGGCGCCAGCAATTGCAATTCTATTGCATGAATCCGGCCAAAGAATTACGACCCGCTGGACCTCGCCATTTGACAAATGCAATCATTGCGGTTACATATAATTCATGCGCACAAGCTGCCGATTTGCGATGGCGGTGCAGGTCCTGACGGTGCTCGCTTATAAAGCCGGCGAGCCAGTGACCTCGACCCTCCTCGCCGCGAGCGTGAACACCAATCCGGTGGTCATCCGCCGGCTATTGCTGGTGTTGCAGTCGGCGGGCTTTGTGGAGACACGCAAGGGGGCGAGCGTGGGATCCCGCCTAGCCCAACCGCCGCAGCGGATTGACCTTGCCCAGATTTATCGCGCGGTGGAAACCGCCGAACCATTCAAACTGCCGCAACGCAGCATGGAGCATCCCTGCGCCGTGGGGCATTGCATCCAGGCGGCCCTGATTCAGGTGTTCGCTGCCACGGAAACCGCGCTGGAACGCGAACTGGCCAAGACCAACCTGGCCCATATTCTTGCGCTGGTGGAAAAATCCTGTGGCCAGAGCAGGCAAAGACCCCATTGAATTCATTTAGCCACATATGCAACTTTTGAGGTTACATTTAACGAACCCAGAAATTTTATGAAAACCAGCTTCGAACCCATCAATAGCCGTTTAAATGGCCCGGGAATACCTAGGCCCACGCCGGCGGCGGGAACGCTGACAGGCATTCAGGACGATGCCCTGCTCGACGGGTATTCTCGCACGGTGGCGGCGGTGGCCGCCCAAGTCAGCCCCTCGGTGGTCAATATTCGCGTGCAACATCAGCGGAAGGATGCGAATGGCGAGGGCAGCGGCTCGGGGTTTGTCATCACGCCCGATGGCTTCATCGTCACGAACAGCCACGTGGTGCATGGTGCCAAGGCCATGATGGTGACGCTGGCCGATGGCCATTCATATCCGGCCTGGCTGATTGGCGATGATCCGGAGTCCGATTTGGCGGTAATTCGCATCGATGCCCCCGGCCTGGTGCCGGTGCGTTTGGGTGATTCGCAATCCATCCGCGTGGGGCAGATCGCCATCGCCATCGGCAGTCCCTACGGCTTTCAGCAAACCGTGACGGCCGGCGTGGTGAGTGCGCTGGGACGTTCCATCCGCGCCCAATCCGGCCGGCTGGTGGACAACATCATCCAGACGGACGCGGCCTTGAATCCAGGCAATTCCGGCGGACCACTCATGAATTCGCGCGGCGAGGTGATCGGGGTGAACACCGCGGTGATTCTGCCAGCCCAGGGCATTTGCTTTGCCATTGCAAGCAACACGGCGGAATTCGTGGCGGCGTGGTTGATCAAGGACGGCCGGATCCGGCGGAGCTGGATCGGTGTGGCCGGTCAAAACGTGCCCATTCACACCCGGGTGGTGCGCTTTCATCGGTTGCCGGTGAACGAGGGCGTGCTGATCGTCGGCGTGGAACCCGGGAGTCCGGCGGCGGACTCGGGCCTGCGCAACGGCGACATCCTGGTGGCTTTCAAGGGCGAACCAGTGGCGAGCATTGACCAGTTGCAACGCAAGTTGGTGGCTGGGGAGATTGGCGTGAAATCGCTGGTAACCGTGCTGCGCCACACGGAAAAACTGGACCGGGTAATCACGCCGACCGAATGGCAGCGGGATTTGTCGCGGAATTAAAAATCTGCTGAACGGCCGGCTGACGGCGGATGCATTTAAATAGTGGCCGATAACTTTGAATTTGAGCAATTGATATGAGCATGGAACTTTTGACGGCAACTACGGAGGTGGCTGAACCTCCCGGTATTTTGGGCAACTCCCCGGCCCTGGCGCACCGCGAATTGCGGCGGGATGATTACTGGCGGCAGTTGCCGGGGTTTGCCAGCGTGGATGCGGACACGTTTCACACGCACACCTTCCAAACCCGGCACACGGTGACCAACGTCCGGCAACTCAAAGAAACCCTGGGCGACCGGGCGCCGGAGTCCTTTTATGCGGATGTGGTGGCGGGGCTGAAGCATGCGCCCATGGCGTTGCGCATCTCGCCATACCTGCTGAGCCTGATTGACTGGGCGAATCCCTACGAGGATCCCATTCGCACGCAGTTCATGCCGGTGGCGTCGCAACAGGTGAAGGATCATCCGGAACTCAAACTGGATTCGTTGCACGAACAAAAGGATTCACCGGTGCCGGGGCTGACGCATCGGTATCCGGACAAGGCACTGTTTTTGCCGCTGGACTCGTGTCCGGTCTACTGCCGGTTTTGCACGCGCAGCTATGCGATTGGCGGGGATACCGACATGGTGGAGAAGCTGAAGTTCACTGGCCGCAGCCAGCGGTGGGAGGAGGCGTTTAATTACATCGCGTCGCGACCCGAGCTGGAGGACATCGTGATTAGTGGTGGCGACACTTATAATTTGAGCGCCGGCCATATTCAAGAGATTGGGGAAAGATTGTTGCACACCCCGAACATTCGACGCATCCGTTACGCCACCAAGGGCCTCGCGGTATTGCCCCAAAAAATCCTGACTGACCACCCCTGGGTGGATGCCCTCACCCGCGTGGCAGAACTCGGCCGTAAACTGCACAAGGATGTGGTCATCCACACGCATTTCAACCATCCGAATGAGGTCACCGGCGTAACCCAGGACGCCATGAACCGGCTGACCGAGCGCGGCATCACCGTCCGTTCGCAAACCGTTCTGCAATCGGGCGTCAATGATAATGCTTCCACCATGCAGTTACTGGTGCGGCGGCTGAGTTATGTGAACATCCACCCCTACTATGTCTATTTCCATGACATGGTGCCCGGCGTGGAAGACCTGCGCACGACGCTGGCGGCGGGTTTGAAGATCGAGAAATTCGTCCGCGGCCACACGGCGGGTTTCAACACCCCCTCTTTCGTGGTGGACACCATGGGCGGCGGCGGCAAGCGCGACGCGCATTCCTACGAATACTACAACCGCGACAGCGGCATCGCGGTCTATACCAGCCCCGGTGTGAAGCCCGGAACATTTTTCCTCTATTTCGACCCGCTCAAGGCGTTGAGCGAGGAGTATCAAGCCCGCTGGCTAAACCCGGGAGAACGGGGACAAATGATCCAGGAAGCCCTGGCGGAAGCCAGAAGGGCGACCAAGATGGATTAATGGGCATTTTAAATCATTGGCGTTTAATTTGGCAAAAGCCCAACGGGCAATCGCGGAAATGGAGCAAACCCATGGGAACCAGGGGCATTTTTTATCGCACCAGCGTCCCCATCCGCACCAAGCTCAAATACGGCTCGCCCGCCTTGCGCGATTCCGCAAGGTTGACCGCGAATTCCACCACCCAGTCATTGTGCTCCTCCTTGTCCACGAGCATTTGCTGCACCCGCCAGGAGAGCTTGTCTTCGGCCGGAGTCACATAGGTGTGCCGCACATTGCGGGCATTCGGATCCAGGCTGATGTACCCATGCTCTGTCTCGTAGGCCTCCCCAAGTTGCTTGAGCCGCTCCGGCGTCCAGGGCTGGCCCTCGGGGTCGTTGGGCGATTGCAGGTGCGTGAGCGCCTGCTCATAGTCGGCAATGACCATTCCGCGCAGGAAAGTAAAGATGCGATGGCGGATGGCCGCGGTGAAGGCTTTGACGTCCCGGGTGATGTCCAGGTCGGCGGCCTCGGCGCCCGGCGGGCGCACTTCCTTGGTTTCGTCGCGTTGGTAATTCGGGTCGCGTAACTTTTCCCATTCGTCGAGCAGACTGGAGTCGATCTGCCGGATCATCGCGCCCAAATAGAGTTCCATTTCCCGGACAGTATCGTTTTTGGCGGCGTCGGGAATGGTTTGGGTAATTACCTTGTGGATGCGCGAAAGATACCGCAGCAGCACGCCCTCGGCCCGCTGGAGTTCGTAGTCCCGGATATAATCCGAAAACGAGCGAAAAGTCTCAAACATTTCGCGGGCAATCGATTTTGGGCTGATGTTTTCCTGGCCCACCCACGGATGTTTGTCCGCAAAGGCGTTAAACGTGGAGTAAACCAACTCACGATTGGGTTTGGGATACTCCAGCTTCTCAAGTTCCTCCATGCGCTGGTCATATTCGATGCCCTCGAATTTCATTTCCGCCATTTTTCGGTCTTTGACCCGGTCGAGTTGCTTGCGCAGGATAATGTCCGGATCCTCCACAATGGATTCCACCAAGGTGAGCAGGATGAGGGCGTAGTCGGGCTGCTGTGGATCAATCAGCGGGATGGTATCCAGCAGGTACAGCGACAGCGCCTGGTCCATGGAAAAATCGTCTTGCAATGCGATGTTCACCCGTAGATAAGCCCCCTCCGCGGTGCGGGGAATGAATTCAATGATTTTGCGGTCCAGGAGGGAGCGGAACAACTGCCAGGCGCGCTTGATATGGGCTTGCTTCTGCCGGGGCGAATCATGACACCGGGCGATTAAAGTCTGCATGGCGCGGCAGCCATCGCCCGGACGGCTGAGGACGTTTAGCAGCATGCCGTGGGAGATTTGGAAGCGCGACACGAGCCGTTCGGGCGGGGCCACCATCAGGCGGCTGAAGGTGTTTTTATCCCAATTGGCAAAATTCTTTTCCGGGGCCTGGCGTTTGATGGATTTTTTGCCATCGCGGGCGGTCTTCTCCGCCAGTTTGAGGTTTTCAATCACATGTTCCGGAGCCTGGGCAACCACCCAACCACGATCATCAAACCCCTTGCGCCCCGCCCGACCGCTGATTTGGTGAAAGTCGCGGGCCGTCAGAATGCCGGTTTTCTGGCCATCGAATTTGCAGAGCCGGGTAAAAAGCACCGTGCGAATGGGCACGTTGATCCCCACCCCGAGTGTATCCGTACCGCAAATGACTTTGAGCAAGCCTTTCTGGGCCAGTTGCTCGACCAGGATGCGGTATTTGGGCAGGAGTCCGGCATGATGCAGCCCAATGCCATGGCGCAGCCATTTCTTGATATCCGGTCCGTAAGGACTGGTAAATTTGAACCCTTCCAGCGCGGCCGCCAGGGCGGCTTTCTCCTCCCGGGTGCAAAGATTGATACTGGTGAAGTCCTGCGCGCTTTGCGCTGCCTCCAGCTGGGTAAAATGGACGACGTAGACCGGAACTTTGCCATCCGCAATCAGGGTTTCCAAGGTTTTGGCGAGGGGCAGCTCCGAGTAAGCGAATTCCAAGGGCACCGGCCGGTCAGTGGAACTCACCGTAACGGTGGGGCGCCCGGTCAATTGGGTGAGCTCCTCCTCAAAAAAGGTCGTTTCGCCCAGCGTGGCGGACATTAGCAGGAAGCGGGCTTGCGGCAGGGTGAGCAAGGGCACCTGCCAGGCCACCCCGCGTTCCCGATCCGCATAATAATGAAATTCATCCATGATGACGATTCCCACATCGGCCGCCCGGCCTTCCCGCAGGGCAATATTGGCGAGAATTTCCGCGGTGCAACAGAGGATGGGGGCGGCGTGATTGACCGTGGCATCCCCGGTGCTCAGACCGACATTGTCTGGTCCAAAATCCCGGCATAAAGCCATGAACTTTTCATTGACCAAAGCCTTGATGGGACACGTATAAACCGAGCGCTTGCCTTGGGCAATGGCCTGGAAATGCAGTGCGGTGGCCACGAGCGACTTGCCTGAGCCGGTTGGGGTATTGAGAATGACGTTTTTTTGGTCGTAGAGCTCCAGAATGGCCGCCTCTTGCGCCGGGTAGAGGGTTAGTTGCCGACTTTGGACATATTCGAGAAAACGATCCAGTAACAGGTCGTTGGTAAACGACTCCGTGCGCGGAATCAAATCATAGAGTGTGGTGGCCACGCTGTGGAATTTAACGGAACCAGCTAGTGTAGAGAAGCTCGATGCGAGATTTTGTGTTGTTTAAGGGGAAGGGATTCCCCGGGTCTTGGCTGAAGGAAATAGGAATCAAGCGGGGGGAATGGCGGGCAGAGTTAACAACGCCGGGCGGAGGCATTTGACGCGAAATTCTATATCAAGCAACTTTGCGGGCTCGCGTTTAGTATCCGGCCAATAACCGTTATCCTAAAAACGGCTCCCATGTTTTGAGAATCTGCGGGGCAAAATGGGCTTCTGCCCCGCAGATCTTCCCAGTGCAATCAAACAACAACAACAACAAAACCTCATTAGCATGACGCATGCCATGATTAGACGCGAACCGAAGCAACCGCCAAACACCCCTGAAACAAGGCCTGCTGGCTTCCCTGCTTGGGTGAGGAAGAAGCATAACTGTTGAACTTTAGACACGTCGCTTAAAAAACCCGGCTAAAACTCGCCACCTAAAAAAACAGGCCGCGAGAATTTCGATTGAATTAGCCACATGGGACAGCCCCAATCTGGAGAATCACGAGTGCCTCTACCGCAGAAAAATCCACCGACCAATGCCGCCCCACCGCATGTTCATGCGGGCAGCTCGACCGGTCAGCGAATTTTCAGTCTACAGAGGTTTGCGATTCGAGGACTATATATACAATTTTATTTGCAATTTGGCATTCGTGTGTTACAGGTAACATATGGCAACTAAACCAATACCTGTTCGTATTCCTGAAGAGTGGCTTCCGCGCATTGACGCCGTCGCCAAGCAATTGGGCACTAATCGCGCCCGTTTGATTGCATTCTCCGGTCAAACCTTTGCTGAGTTCTTTGAAGAACATGGCGTTACTTCCATGCCTCCCAATTGGAGCGAGATTTTCGACAATATGGATGGCCGCCGTCGCCGCAAAGGGGTTCCCCGGACCCCGGCTGCGGAAACCGCAAAGAAACCCGCCAAGAAAAAAGTGGTGGCCAAACGTTCGGCTGGGAAATCCAAACGCTAGGCTCCCGGCTTCATTACTCGGTGACGACCAAGCCTGCATTCGTAAGAGTGCAGGCTTGGTTGATATTATTCAACGGTTTCAAGGCATTTTGGTGCCTTTTGGTTTGTTAGGCCAGGCATAAGTTGCTCATTACTCGCGATCCAAGGCCGGTTCCGGACGGCTCCCGGTCCCTTGGCCGATTAGCTGACAACTGGCGGGCCGTCTCCATTGCTTAATAATAGGGTTTCGCTCCTCCCCGCAAGCATCGAATATCGGTTGTAATAGAGTGGATTTAAGTTCGCTGGTAGTGGTGACACATCGGCGATCCCAAGGAATGCGTCCCCAAAACCACACCCGCCAAAAACCCAGCGGGGCCTGGGGATTGGCCGCCAGTAGTTGGCGGAAGGTTTCGATTTTTCCAACCTGATACCCCGTGGCCTCCTGATAAACCTCAAACACAAACTTTGAGCAGTAAAGCCGGGTGGAATCCAGATTGAACCCCAGGTCATAAAAAACTCCCAAGCGCGCCTTGGCCGCCCGGCGTAATTCCACCTTCTGCTCGGCAGTTAAACCGGATTGGTATCGAGTGATGCAGCAGCGTCCATGTTCGGAACGGGCGATAAAATGATCCAGAGAGGAGAATTTTGAAAAGGGGAACGTGCTTTCAGCCACTTGCCAGTTCCCTTGAGCGTCGGCAAACAGAATGCCCACATGCGTTTCCCAACTATCGGTGGTTTGGGCCACCCGGCGGAAAATGGGGTTGGATATGCGAATAAAAATGAGGTCGCCATCCTCCAGCGGTGGAAGCATCCGGCCGGTGGATGCCTGCGCCATCGGGCGCGCCGCTGCCGCCTGACCCAGCCAGAGTGCGACGGCCAGGCCCCCCGCCAATGCCGTTGAACATTTTCGTTTCATGGCGGCCAGTATGAATCCGAGCCAACCATTCCGGTAATTGATAAAACATGCGGGAAAATCGATTCATTCGATGCCGGGAATGGCAATAGCGGTGGTTGAGCTTGATCCATATCTGCAACCAAATAAGGGATTTATTTGCCGCCGGGCGGCCGGCGGAAGCATGCATTCAATGGTTGATTTACCGGTGCTGAACAGGGTGAAAAGCGGAGCCATCCAGGGCAAGGAGACGGCAAATTACCCTGCCCAGTGGAAAAAGTTGTTTTGAAACTTGAGCGGGAACAGTGCTAATCTGACCGGCAGCAATGTCTCCTTTCAAAATATGAAGCGCTTGTCTTTCCGACTGGATCATCTTTGTGCCGCCACCGTGGCCATGCTACTCCCAGGCCTTTCCCTGCTTGCCGCCGGGCCTTCCGAACCAGTGGTGCAATTGGATTTGCGCCAGCCAGGTTTTCCCGTGAGTCCGACGTTTTACGGCATGATGACCGAGGAAATCAATCATGCTTACGATGGTGGTTTGTATGCCGAGCTGGTGCAGAACCGTATTTTTAAAGATGATGCCAATACCCCGGTGCATTGGTCATTAGTGGGTACGGGCGGCGGCAATACCATGGCCCTGGATGAATCCCAGCCGATCAATGCGGCCCTGACCACCAGCCTGAAACTGACCGTCGCCGGTGTTTCGTCCGGCCGGGCAGGGATTGCCAATGAAGGTTTTTGGGGCATTCCCGCCACTCCCAAGACCACGTATCACGCCTCGTTTTATGCCCGGGCCGATACGGCAGCGCCTCTCACATTGAGCTTGGAAAGCGCGGATGGCACTCAGGTCTACACCATCGCCACACTGGCCAAGGTCACACGTCAGTGGGCGCGTTACGAGTTGACGTTGAAAACCCAAAAAATTCAACCGGATCACGCCGCCCGGCTGGTGCTCGCCACCAAAACTCCCGGCACCTATTGGTTCAATCTGGTCTCCCTGTTCCCCCCCACCTGGCACCATCGCCCAAATGGCAACCGCGTCGATTTAATGCAAAAAATGGTGAATCTTCACCCGGCGTTTCTTCGCTTTCCCGGCGGGAATTATTTGGAGGGCAAAACCGTGGCCGACCATTTCGCATGGAAACGAACGCTGGGCGACCTGGCCGAGCGACCAGGACACACCGGTCCCTGGACGTATCGCTCCAGCGATGGCATGGGTTTGCTGGAATTTCTGGAATGGGCGGAGGACATGGGGGCCGAACCTGTCTTGGCCGTGTATGCCGGCTTCGCCCTGCCTAGCGAGGCACATCGCGGGGGCATCAGCATCCCGGCGGGCAAGGACTTGGAACCCTATGTTCAGGAGGCCCTGGATGAAATCGAATACGTCACGGGACCGGCGAATACCACTTGGGGCGCCCGCCGCGCGGCCGACGGCCACCCCGCGCCGTTTTCCCTGCATTACGTGGAGATTGGCAACGAAGATTTTGTGGGCGATGCCCGCAAAACGTACAATGCGCGCTTCGCGCAATTTTTTGATGCCATCAAAGCGGCCCATCCCGGATTGCAATGCATCGCCACCATCCCGGTGAAAAGCCGCGTGCCGGATGTGCTGGATGACCATTATTATGCCACCTCCACCGAGATGATGAAGCTGGCGCATAAGTACGATCATTACGACCGGCACCAGCCCAAGATTTTTGTTGGTGAATGGGCCACCCGCGAAATCAAACGGGTGGATACGAATGGCGTTACCACCTATAACTGGATGCCCTGGGCCTACCGGGACGCACCCACGCCCAATCTGCACGCCGCCTTGGGCGACGCGGTGTTCATGACGGGCATGGAACGCAATTCCGATATTATTGTGATGAACTGTTATGCGCCCTTGCTGACGCGCGTGGAGCCCGGGGCGTTCCAATGGAATCCGAACCTTATTGGTTATGATTCGCTTAACAGTTACGCCTCGCCTTCCTATTATGTGCAGGCGATGTTTCACGGACAGCCTGGCGATACCGTGGTGAAAACCAGCCTGACCGGGGAACCCGCCGGTTTTTTTTACAGTGCGACCCGGAGTGCCGACCAACGCAGAATCTGGCTTAAAGTTGTGAACCTGCAGGCCTCGGAGCAAACTGTCCAATTCGATATTGCCGGTGCCCGCAAGGTCGCTGCCCAAGGCACACTGACCGTGCTGACCTCCGAACGGCCGGAGGATACCAACACGCTGGAAGCGCCGGATAAAGTCAAACCGGCCACCATCAAAATTCATGGGCTGGGAGCCCGATTCAAGCAAACGTTCGCGCCCAATTCCGCCAGTGTTCTGCAATTAGAGACGAGATAAACGCTTTAAGCATGGATTTATCCACCACCCCACCGGACTTCAATCCGTTTGCCGATCCACCGGCCACCGAGGCTGGTCCGGTGTCCGGAAGCCAGCAGGATACCGCCGTCCAACGCCGGACCCCGGATCTGGTGTGGCCACTGGTCATCCTCCTCCTGGCCATGGTGCTGATCTGCTTGCTGGTGCGCCTCAATAGTCTGCAAGCCCGGCTCAGGGCCCTCCGCGCAGAAACGCAGCAGGCCCGCCTCCAGGCCGGTGATTTGCAGGTGAAATTATTCCAATTGAATAAAGCCCAAGAGAAACGCGACCGGTTCAGTGCGGCCCTCCAACAGGCCGAGGGGCTGTGGATTGTCTCGGCCATTTACGGTTCCGGCACCCATTTTGCGGATGTGTCGGGACGGGTGAACGAGTTGTTGCGTGGGACCAACACGCAATTCTACGCGCATCCGGACAGCCTGGGCGCGGATCCCACCCCGGGCTGGAACAAAACCCTGGTGATCATTTATGAACTGCATGGCCAGCGCCATCTGTTTACCACTGGCGAGGGTGGCCAGGTGAGCTCGGCGGCGTTGCGGGAAGTGGGAACCCCATGAACACCGCTCAATACCACAGGCACAAACCTGCCCGGAGCCCGTGACTGCTTTCGTTGTACTGACGCAAGGTTTGCCCATACCCCGTAAAGTACTGCACCTCAATGGTGGGATTGAATTTTTGCAACCACGGCACGCCCGCGAGGTTAAAGCGCAAATCAAACCATAGCCCCGAATGCGACCATTCATCGCCCACCCGGGCTTTCACCCCAACTTGAATACGTTCCTGGCTTTGGAGATCCGTCCAGGTAAAGTCCGTGTACAAATCTCCGTAGCCACGGTATTTCGCCAAATCCGGGTTGTAAGTACCCTCGCTTAGGTAGGCCCAGGCCCGCGGTTGCAGGCGCCAGCGCAAGGTGTCCGTCAGCGCAAAAGTGGCGGTCGGCTGCAAGTAAGCCGTGTTCAAACTGCGTTCCTCCGCCCCGCCCCGGCCATTGGATTCATGCTCTATCCCGGGTTGCAGGCTGAGCCGCACGAACGCATTGGTCAGAACGTTATCATATAATAGAAAAGCCGAAGGTTTGTAGCTGGTATCATAAAACGAGGGATCCTTGGAGATCAGGTCCCAATACGAAGTTTGCGTGTAGGCAAAATAAAGGTGGCCAAAGGGATTGAACTCGTTGGTGAGATTAAAAATCCGGTATTTGATACTAAACTGAAATTCGGCCGCCGGCGATGTGCCCAGCAGAAAATAAATGGGCTCGTAAACCGAAAGGTGATTCGTAAGAAAGCCCAGGTAGGAAGCGCTCGCCACCTGCGGCAACCGCGCCGGAGGCTGGGCACCCGTGCCACCGGCCGATGCCCCCGCAGGCGTGGCGACCACTCGCACGGCGATGGCGTTGTAGTTGCTTACGTCGAGCGTGGCATTGCCCGTCAGGGAGGCCGGCACCTCCCACTGATACTCCACCCGCAAAAAGCCCCCCGGAGCAATTAAGGCCGTGGTCGCCTGGCGGTTGGTGTTCAACCACAGTCGCACCGGCGTGGCCGCACCACCGGCCAGCAAGGTGGCATCCAACGAAGCGGTGAACTTTGACCTCACCGTCTGGCTGGAACTATTTATGCAATAAAGCCACAGACTGGCTGGCGCACCTGCCGGGAGCGGCTGGGTGGGAGACACAAAAACCGGCGAATCGTCCGGCGCCAACGGGTTGCCCATTCCTACACTGCCAGACAGTAAGAGCAGCCAGATGGCCATAATCGTGGACGGTGACATTATTTTATTCGCCCTTAAAATAACTTCCATAAGGAAGAATTCCAGCGACCAACCAAAGTTTTGTCAAGGGCATATGCTGGATGCGGCTGGTTTGGGTGCAATATTAGCCCCCGGAGTTCACCCTGCCTCAAAGTAGAAGCCCTGCCCCCCCCCAAGGCGATCATACGTATCGGTTCCATTTCTTACCGTTGGTCCCCAGCCAAAATAAATCAAGTAAATGGCCAAATCCGGTTGGTTGAAATGACCCGTTCAGTAGAGAGTCAACTCATCGCATAGCCAACCTTTAATCTTAATTTTACCCAACCACGCCACAATATGCCTGCCCAAGCCCGCCCGACCATCTGGGAGCATGCCCAGTCCAAAGGCGTTTCTCGCCGAGATTTCCTCACCGCCTGTGCCTGGATGACGGCCATGCTTGGCCTGCCGGTCAGCGCCGTGGCGGAGGTCACCAAGGCCCTGGAAACGAAGCCCCGTCTGCCCGTGCTCTGGTTCCACTTCCAGGAATGCACCTGCTGCTCAGAATCCTTTATTCGTTCCAGCCATCCCGGTGTGGCCGACATCATCCTCGACAAAATTTCCCTGGATTACACGGAAACCCTGATGGCCGGCTCGGGCCAGCAAGCCGAGGACGCGCTGCACGATACGATGACGAAATACAAGGGCGAGTACTTGATGCTGGTGGAGGGCTCCGTCCCCACGGCCGAGGGTGGCGTCTATTGTTGCATTGGCGGGCGCACGGCACTCGACATTCTGCAGGAGGCCGCGGCGGGCGCGAAGGCCGTGGTCTGCTGGGGCAGTTGCGCCAGCAACGGCTGTGTGCAGGCGGCCAAGCCGAATCCCACCCAGGCCACACCGATTCACCAGCTCATTACCGGCGTGCCCATCATCAAGGTGCCCGGCTGTCCGCCGATTGCCGAGGTCATGACCGGCACCATTGTGCATTTGTTGACCTTTGATCGGATTCCCCAGCTCGATGGCCTGGGCCGGCCCAAGGCGTTTTATTCCCGGCGCGTGCATGACACCTGTTACCGGCGGCCCAATTATGATGCCGGGCTCTTCGTCAACTCGTTCGATGATGAAAATGCCAAGCGTGGTTATTGCCTCTACAAAATGGGCTGCCGGGGACCCGTCACCTACAATGCCTGCGGCGTCATGCGTTGGAACGGCGGCGTGAGTTTCCCCATTCAGTCCGGCCATGGCTGCATTGGTTGCAGCGAGGGCAACTTCTGGGATAACGGGCCGTTTTACCGGCACTTGCCGTCTTTCCCCGGCTTCGGCATTGAGACCACGGCGGATAAAGTGGGCCTGGCGGCCGGGGCGGTCACGCTGGCCGGCATCGCGGCCCACGCGATTTCCACCAATATTCGCAAGGGCCATTTGATCCGGGAGGAAAAAGCGGCCAGCGAGGATGTGCACGATGGTCGCGCCGAACAAGGCGGTTCCTAAACCAAAAACCATTTTATGGCAGCCAAACGTATTGTAATTGATCCGGTCACCCGCATTGAAGGACATCTCCGCGTGGAGGTGGAGGTCAACGACGGCAAGGTGACCGACGCCTTCAGTTCCGGCACCATGGTGCGCGGACTGGAAATCATCCTCCGCGGCCGCGATCCCCGAGACGCCTGGGCGTTTGCCGAACGCACGTGCGGCGTGTGCACCACCGTCCACGCGCTCGCCTCGGTCCGCTCGGTGGAGGACGCGCTGGGCATCATCATTCCGCCCAATGCCGAACTGATTCGCAACCTGATGTTTTGCACCCAGTACATGCAGGATCATGTCGTGCATTTTTATCACCTCCACGCCCTGGACTGGGTGGATGTGGTCAGCGCGCTCAAGGCCGATCCGGCCCAAACCGCGGTGCTGGCCCAGAGTCTTTCCCACTGGCCAAAGTCTTCCCCGGGCTATTTTTCCGACGTGCAAAAGCGGATCGCGAAATTTGTGGGGAGTGGCCAGTTGGGCGTTTTTGCCAACGGGTACTGGGGGCATCCGGCCATGAAACTGCCGCCCGAGGCCAATTTGCTCGGGGTGGCGCACTATCTGGAAGCCTTGGAATGGCAGAAGGAAGTTGTCAAGATTCACGCGATTTTCGGCGGCAAAAATCCGCATCCCAATTACCTCGTGGGCGGCGCGCCCTGCTCGTTGAATCTGGACGAGGCCAACGCCATCAACGCCGAGCGGCTGGCCTATGTGGGCAAATTGCTGACGGATGCCAAAACCTTCGTGGAACAGGTTTACATTCCCGATTTGCTGGCCATCGCCTCGTTTTACAAGGATTGGGCCGCGATTGGCGGCGGCCTCCGAAATTACATGGCATATGGCGATTTGCCGACCAATGGTTTCGCCGATCCGGGCAAATTCAAATTTCCGCGCGGGGTTATTCTCGATCGTGACCTTTCCAAAATTCTGGAGGTGGATGCCCATGACCCACAGCAGGTCAAGGAATCCATCAGCCATTCCTGGTACGAATATTCGGATGGCGACGCCGCCGCGAAACATCCCTGGGATGGCGAGACCAAGCTCAATTACACCGGACCGAAACCACCCTATGACCAGCTCAACGTGGAGGGCAAGTATTCCTGGCTAAAAACCCCGCGCTGGAATGGCCATCCCATGGAGGTGGGTCCGCTCGCGCGCCTGCTGGTGGGCTATGGCACCGGCCGTGCCGACATCAAGGAGGCGGTGGACATGGTATTGAAAAAATTGGACGTGCCGGTGGAGGCCCTGTTCTCCACCCTGGGCCGAACGGCCGCGCGCGGCATCGAAACTTATTTAATCGCCCAGTGGTCGCAGGAATTTTACGGTGACCTGCTGGCGAACATCAAAAACGGGGACTCCCGCACCTTCAATGGCGAAAAATGGGATCCGGAAACCTGGCCGGCCAGTTGCAAAGGCGTGGGCATGAGCGAGGCTCCGCGCGGCGCGCTCGCACACTGGATTGTCATCGCGGACCAAAAGATTGCCAATTATCAACTGGTTGTCCCCTCCACGTGGAATGCGTCGCCACGCGACGCGCAGGGTCAGCGCTCGGCCTACGAGGCCTCCCTGATGGGCACGCCGGTGGCCGATCCAGAAAAGCCGTTGGAAATCATCCGCACCATCCACTCGTTTGATCCATGCCTGGCCTGCGCCGTGCATTTGTACGACCCGCAGGGCCGCACCCTCAACCGGGTCACCGTGGGCGGTTAGGAGCCATTTATGCAAAAAGCGACCCTGGGACGCGTCTATGTCTGGGAAATCCCCGTCCGGTTTTATCACTGGCTGAATGCCTTCAGCCTGGTTGTGTTGTGTGTGACGGGTTATCTGATCGGCGCGCCACTGGCCATCCAGCAGGCCTCCGAGGCCTCCTACGCGTATTGGTTTGGCAAGGTGCGGTTTCTGCACTTTGTGTTTGCCTACATTTTCTTCTTCAACTTCCTGTTCCGCATCTATTGGGGGTTTGCGGGCAACCGCTATGCCAGTTGGAAAAACTTCATTCCCTACCGGAAAAAGCAGTGGAAAGAATTCAAGCAGGTCGTGGCCGTGGATCTCCTGCAAGCCCAGAACGAGCCCATCGAAACCATCGGACACAATGCCGTGGCGGGCATCACCTACTTCCTGACCTTCCTGGCTTTTCTCTTTCAATGCATCACGGGGTTCGGCCTGTACGCCGCCATGAGCAAGGCCTGGTTTCCCAAACTCTTCGCCGGGATCGTGCCCCTGATGGGGGGCGATTTCGCCGTGCGCCAGTGGCACCACGCCTTCATGTGGTTCTTTATTTTGTTCGCCCTGGTGCATGTTTATATTGTCTTTTACCATGATTACGTGGAAGGCCGCGGGGAGATTTCCTCCATGGGCAGCGGCTGGAAATTTATTGAAAAGGAATACCATCCCCTGCTTAAAAAAACGCCCGGCACTTCGTCGAAAAAGCCATGAACCCTCTTCTTCGCCGGCCAAAAACTTTGATTCTCGGCGTGGGCAATCTTTTGATGGGCGACGAGGGCGTGGGCGTGGCCGCGATCCGCTACCTGGAACACTTGGGGGTGGATGCCGAAGCCGAACTGGTGGATGGCGGCACCAGTGGCTTTCACCTGCTGGGATTATTTCGGGACCAGTCCCATTTGATTTTGATTGATGCCGCAACCGATGCGCTTACGCCCGGCACCGTTTCCATGATTCAACCGCGGTATGCGAGCGATTTCCCCCCTTCCCTGACCGCCCATGACATTGGGTTAAAGGACTTGCTGGAATCAGCCGCGCTCCTGGGTTATTGGCCGCAGGTGGATTTAATCACCATCTCGATCGGTGAACTCAGTAATATGACCATGGAACTATCCCCGGCCGTCGCCGCCGCCCTGCCCCGTGTGGTGACGATGGTTCGCGAATGTCTGGACAGAATTGCCAGCAGCGAACATTCGCCCGAAGCACCTTTGCCGGCAGCCGGCTGTTTGGCCTGAGTTTTCGCATTATTTCAACCCCAGTGTGGCCACGCACCCGCTGGCCAACCTGGCTTCCGTCCAATCAGAGCGCACCTTCCGCCCAGCCAGTTTGGCGTAATCAAAACTCGCTACACGAAAATGGTTGGCGCATACGTCGGCCATAATCGAAATTAAAGGATGCATAATTTTCTAGCGCGGTGCGACGCTCCTTATTGGACGCGGGGGATGCGGCAGATGGTTTTGATAGGTGCATTTGTGATGACCGCCGCCGGCTCTTTATCGGCCGGTCAAATTATTTATGATGATGCGCTGGAAAATGGCTGGCAGAATTGGAGCTGGGCCACCGTTAACTTCGCCAACCCATCACCGGTGCATGGTGGCCAATCCTCAATTAGTGTGAGCGCAGGTTCTTATCAAGCCCTCTACCTGGACATTGTCCCCACCGATTCCAGCCTCTTCACCAACCTTACCTTTTGGATAAATGGCGGGAGCACCGGCGGCCAGTTCCTGCAACTGCAAGGTCTTTCCAACCACGTAGCCGTGGCCCAAACACCGTGGCAAATTGGCCCGCTCCCCACCAACTCCTGGCGGCAGGTCACGGTTTCCCTGGCCGTCCTGGGCGTGGCCAAAATGGCGAATTTCACGGGCTTTTGGCTGCAAAATCCCAATAACACCACCCTGCCCACTTTTTATGTGGATGATATTTCCCTGGCAACCAATGCCGTCTCCGCCTTAACCAACCCGCCGGTGGCCATTACCATCAATGCCAATGCCAGCCAACACGCCATCAGCCCGCTTATTTATGGCGTGGCCTTTGCTCCTTCCTCCAATGTTTTGCAGGATTTGAACGTGCCACTGCACCGCTCCGGGGGCAATTCCACCACCCGATACAACTGGCAAATCAATGCCACCAGCCATGCGGCCGACTGGTACTTTGAAAGTATTGGCGAGGCCAGCAGCGCACCGGGCGGTGATGGAGACGATTTCATCACTGAGTCAAAAGGCGGTGGCGCACAGGCCATGCTGACGATTCCCATCTTAGGTTATGTTGCCAAACTGGGAGCAAACCGGTCCATTCTGGCCAGTTTCAACACCAATAAATATGGGGTACAAACCGCCACCGACCCCTATTTCCCGTCCGCTGGCAACGGGGTGGCCCTGAATGGGGCCAACCTCACCAATAACAATCCCACGGACGCCAACCAACCAGCCACCACGAATTTTCAAGCCGGCTGGGTCCAACATTTGACCAATCAATGGGGACGGGCCACCAATGGGGGCTTGCGGTATTACCTCATGGACAACGAGTGGAGCCTCTGGAACTCCACGCACCGGGACGTGCATCCGGCGGGTGCGACCATGGATGAGGTGTTGGGGGATTTCTCGAATTACGCTGCGATGGTCAAAGGGATTGATCCGGGAGCCCTGGTTCTCGGCCCGGAGGAATGGGGCTGGCCGGGGTATCTATACAGCGGCTCGGACCAAGCCTGGTCGGGGGCCAATAATAATTACAATCCGGCGGATTATCCCGACCGCAAAGCCCATGGCGGACAGGATTTTGGACCCTGGTTCTTGCGCCAGTTGTCAGCTCGCGACCAGGCCGCCGGGCAGCGCCTGCTAGATGTGTTCACCCTCCATTGCTACCCGCAGGAGGGCAGTGTGGGCGGCGACGCGGTGGATCCCGCCACCGAGCTCTTGCGCAACCAATCCACCCGCCAGTTCTGGGATACTAATTACGTGGACCCGAGCTGGATCAACAGTGTCATCGCCCTCATTCCGCGCATGAAAAGCTGGGTGGCCACGAATTATCCAGGCACCAAGACCGGCATCACCGAATACAATTGGGGGGCGGAATCTTCTCCAAATGGAGCCACTGCCCAGGCCGACATCCTCGGCATCTTTGGCCGCGAAGACCTGGACCTGGCCACGCGCTGGACCACCCCCGCTGCCGGCACCCCCACTTATCTGGCGATTAAAATGTATCGCAATTATGATGGTAAAAAATCCACCTTTGGGGACAACAGCATTCTCACCACCGTGCCCAATCCGGACAGCCTGTCCGCTTTCGCTGCGGTGCGGAATGCCGACCACGCGCTTACGCTCATGGTGATTAACAAAGATTTAAACAACGTAACCCCGTTCAATGCCAGCATTACCAATTTCAATGCCACCGGCAGCGTGGAACGCTGGCAATTAAGCGCCAGCAATGTGATCACTCGCCTCCCCGACCGGTCCCTCACGAACCATGTGTTGAGTGATCTGGTGCCCGCGCAAAGCATCACCCTGTACGTCCTGCCAGCTGTGAATGCGTTTAATCTGCGCATTGTGCCCCAACCGGGCCAGGTTACCATCTGGCTTAATGGCCAGACCGGCGTGTCCTATGCCTTGTTAAGTTCCACCAATCTGGTTCAGTGGAGCACCATGGCCACCAATTTACTGACGAGCAATACTGTGAGTTTTATGGTGGGCGGCTCAAATTCCCCACTCCGTTATTATCGAGGTCAATGGTTGCCCTAAGGGCCCGGCGGGAAGGGGTTTGGCAACTCGTCAGAGAAGGATTTTTAAGACCTGTTTTTGGCCCGAACGGCCGCTTTCTTCGCCCAGTTTTTCTTGACCGCGGCCACGGCCCGCTTGCCGAGTTTGGTTGCGACCGCGGCGGCGGCAGGGGCCGCAGGTACAGGCTCGTAACGCTGCGTGCCGCGTGCGCGCACTTGGGCGTGGACCCATTCCTCCTGCACTAGGCCCTCGGACTCTCGAATCACGTTCACCAGCGCCTGCCGAATAAACGTGCTGCGATCCTCCCCGGAGGCTTCACTGGCTTGATCGATGGCTTGCAGTAATTTGCGGTTAAGAGCGAAGGCGATCAGCGTTTGGTTGTCAGCGCGTTGATTTGGCATGCGGGTCATTAATGAACCGTTGCCCTGCTATTGTCAAAAGCTTCTTGCAGAAAAAAACTGGACGGTTCTGCCGGGGTGCCGATAATGATCAGGATGCGAAATTTGGTCACGACCCTGTCCGCTCACCCGGTGGTGTTGATCCTGCTTTTGGGCCTTGGCTTGAACCTGAGTGGCACCTGGCTGCTCCCTTTAATTGACCGGGACGAACCGCGCTTTGCCGAGGCTTCTCGGGAAATGCTTGAGCGCCACGACCTCGTGGTACCCACCTTTAATGGAGCCCCTCGTTATGACAAACCCCCATTAATTTACTGGGCCCAAATGCTATCCTTCGAACTGCTCGGCGAAACCCCGTTCGCGGCACGTCTGCCCTCGGCTGCCTTTGCCACCGGCACGGCCTTGCTCATCTTTTTCTGGACGCGGCGGTTAGCCCGGCCCCCCACCGCCCTCGCGGCGGCACTGATGTTCATAACCTGCGTGCAAATGGCCATTCATGCCCGCCTGGCAGTGGCGGATATGCCCATGCTTTTCTTTTACGTCACCGCCTGCTGGAGCGGCTGGGAGTTCACCCGTCCGGCCGCCCGGTCCCGCAATTTGTGGTGGTTGATATTTTTTATCAGCTTGGGACTGGGTTTTCTGGCCAAGGGGCCCATCGCCTGGCTGCCTCTCGCCGGACTCTGGATGGGTCACTGGCGCCATCCGCGCGAGTTCGCCGGTTCTTGGATCAGCCATGCCCTCGGACTGTTATTGGCCTTGGGAATTGTGGGCCTGTGGGGCATCCCGGCTCTGCTGCGAACCCACGGGGACTTTATGCGGGTCGGGCTGGGACATCACGTGGTCTTTCGTTCCTTCGGCGTGCTCGAAGGCCACGGTGCCAGT
>CAIZWI010000014.1 GCA_903936645.1 uncultured Verrucomicrobia subdivision 3 bacterium | reverse complement strand
GCAGTTTGCCTGAGCCCACCTTAAGCCAGTATGAAGCAGCCGAAAAAAGAAAGCGGTGAAGGCGCTCATCCTTGACTGACGCGTAAAATCTGATAATCTGATTTTATGCGGAAAACCTCCATCAGCGTCACCGAGGCGGCGCGCAATTTTGCCGATTGCGTCAACCGCGCCCATTATCAAAATGCCACCTTTGTCCTGCTCAAAAATGGGCAGCCCGTGGCCCGGCTCGGACCTGAGGGCGAAAAAGTCTGCACGGGTCGCGATCTGGCCCGGGTGCTCTCCCGGCTCCAATTATCCGTCCAAGAATCCGCCGCCTGGCACGGTGACTTGCAAACGGCCCGCAAAACCCTCAAAGCCCCGGTCGAAAAATGGCGATAATTCTGGACGCCGATGTCATTATCCGGGGCGAAAAAGGCACCTATGATCTGGCCGGCTGGCTGGCCTCGCACCCGGATGAACTATTTGAAGTGGCGGCTATTACCGTCGCCGAGCTGTGGCACGGGGTGGAACGGGCCACTGGAACCAGAAAAATCAAGCGGCAGCAATTTCTGCAAGCGCTTTTGGCGGTCCTGCCCGTGCGGCCTTACACTGAACGGACTGCCTATGAGCATGCCCGTCTCTGGGCAGAATTGGCCTCAGCCGGCCGCATGATTGGCTATTATGACCTCATAGTTGCCGCGACCGCCATGGAACGCGGCAGCAAAGTGGCCACTTTTAACGAGCGTCATTTTGGCCAAATTCCTGGCCTGGCCCTTTTCCAACCCCCATAATACGATCTAGTCCACACCGCATGGCGAGCGGCCCCTCACCCTCAGTCCCAGCGGGACGCCCGATAAAAGCCCCACGATTCATCGTGGGGTTTGCGTCCCAAAAACCGTTCAAGTCCCGCCGGGACGGCCGAATCTTAACCTCGGAAATTCAGCCAAAGGTTTTAAGAAACTGATTCCATCTACCTCTGAATACCTGCGATTTCCTCATTGGCTATTGGCTCCCGGAAAACAACCCCGGCACCCTCACCAACGGTGTGTTCCTGCTGAATTACCCCGCCGCTGGGCACCCCGCCAAATACTGGCGCGCCCGGCACCTTTGATTTTGATTTTGTCTGCTTCATTCCCCCCGAGGAAGCCTGCCGGTCAGCCCTGAATGCACCCGCATAGCCCGCGCCGTGCGGCGAGCGGCCCCATCCCCGTCTCACCGCCGCTCCCCCGTACCCAACAACTTAAGCAACCCCGGAAACCGCTGGTTTAACTCCGCCCGCCGCAAGCTCGTCATGCACTTGGTGCCATCCATTTCCGTGAAAATAAGTCCCGCCGCGCGCAATACTTCAAAATGATGCGACCGCGTCGCCTTGGAAATGCTCAGCCGGATTTCATTACCGGCCAGTTTCCGGCCCTTGGCTTGGAGTAATTCGTGAACGATCGCCATTCGGCAGGGATCGGATAGCGCTTGCATCACCGAGTGCAGCGGAACCTCACGCAAGGCGGGATGGTGGTAAGTTTTCACGTCCCGCAACCATGCCATCAAATGTGGGGTTCGACAACGGTCGAATTATTTTTTGACATCGCCGCGCCCCGGCCTTAGGTTCGCTTCGGTTCGATACATTTCGAACTATATCACATCATCTTCGAACCAATAAAATAGCATGCCTGACTTATTTGACCCGGTGCGCATTGGCGCCTGGAATCTCCCGAACCGCATCATCATGGCCCCCCTCACCCGCTCGCGCGCGGGTGCGGAACGGCTGCCCAATGCCCTGATGGCGGAATACTATGTCCAGCGCGCCTCGGCGGGGCTGATCATTTCGGAAGCCACCTCGGTCACGCCCATGGGCGTGGGGTACGCCGACACGCCCGGGATTTGGTCGGCGGCGCAGGTAGAAGGTTGGAAACTGGTGACCCAGGCGGTGCATCAGGCCGGTGGCCGGATTGTGCTGCAACTCTGGCACGTGGGCCGTATTTCGGACCCGCTGTTTTTAAATGGTGCCCTGCCGGTGGCTCCCAGCGCCATTCAGCCGGCGGGTCATGTCAGCCTGGTCCGGCCGTTGAAATCCTTCGTCACGCCGCGCGCCCTGGCCCGGGATGAAATCCCCGGGGTGATCGCCGCCTACCGCGAGGGCGCGGAAAATGCCCGGCTGGCGGGCTTTGACGGGGTGGAGATTCACGGTGCGAATGGGTATTTGCTGGATCAATTTCTCCAGGACAAAACCAATCACCGCACCGATGAGTATGGCGGTCCGATTGAAAACCGGGCCCGGCTCATGCTGGAAGTGACGGATGCCGTGGTTTCGGTCTGGGGCGCGGACCGGGTGGGCATGCATCTGGCACCCCGGGGCGATGCTCATGACATGGGTGACACCCATCCCCTGGCCACCTTTGGTTATGTGGCCCGCGAACTGGGGCGGCGCGGTATTGCCTTCATTTGCGCCCGCGAATCCCTCGGTGAGCGGCGGCTCGGGCCGCAATTAAAAGCCGAGTTCGGTGGCATGTATATTGCCAATGAAAAATTCACCCTGGCGACCGCCAATGCCGTCCTGGCTGCGGGCGAGGCGGATGCCGTGGCCTTTGGCGTGCCGTTCATCGCCAACCCGGACCTGCCCGCGCGCTTTCGGCAAAACGCCCCGCTGAACCCGCCCGATTCGGCCACCTTTTACGCCCCCGGGCCCAAAGGTTATACGGATTACCCGGCATTGCCGCCGGCGCCCTGAGGCGCGCCGCCACTGGACCCTGGATGGCGAATGTCCAGGGTCCGGTGCGGAATAGGCAGTCCTTGCCAGGGTGGCCCAGACAGTCACGCCGCCCGGTACATTGCGGCATTGACCCATTCAGCCCCGTTCCTTTAACTTCAATGGTATCAAGCAATCCCAATTCATGCTTCCCATCCATTGCAAGTTTTCCCTGAACCGGCTTTGCCGGTCAGTCCTCATCCTGTGCTGCGGGACCAGCCTCGCCGGAACTGCGGCGGAGGTGGCCACCGTTCCGCCCTGGATTTCCGATCGGGGTGACGGCACCTACCAAAACCCCGTCCTCTGCGCCGATTACTCCGACCCGGATGCGGTGCGGGTGGGGCGGGATTTTTATCTGGTCTCCTCCAGTTTCCACAACACGCCCGGGCTGCCGATTCTGCATTCCCAAGACCTCGTCAACTGGACGCTGATTAATCATGCGCTCACGGTGCAACCGCCGGTTGACCATTTTTCCCGCCCCCGCCACGGTGAGGGTGTCTGGGCGCCGGCCATACGTTACCATGATGGCAAGTTCTGGATTTTTTACCCGGACCCGGATTATGGCATTTATGTGACCACGGCCACCAATCCGGCCACCGCCTGGAGCCCGCCGCAACTCCTCAAGCCCGGCCGCGGCCTGATTGATCCTTGTCCGTTTTGGGAGGACGACGGCCAGGTTTACTTGATCCACGGCTGGGCCCGCAGCCGCGCGGGCATCGCCAACCTGCTCACACTAAACCGGCTCAGCCCGGACGCCACCCGGGTGGTGGACGCCGGCACGGTGGTGATCGACGGGGCCAAGCTGCCGAACTGGACCACGCTCGAAGGACCCAAGTTGTATAAGCGCCATGGCTATTATTATGTGTTCGCCCCGTCGGGTGGCGTGACTGGCGGGTATCAAGCGGTGTTTCGGGCCACAAATATTTTCGGACCCTACGAGCACCGCATCGTGCTCGACCAGGGGCGGACACCGGTCAATGGCCCGCACCAGGGCGCCTGGGTGGATACGGCCTCGGGCGAGAATTGGTTTCTGCATTTCCAAGATCGCGGGGCCTACGGCCGCGTGGTGCATCTGGAACCCATGAGCTGGCGCGCGGATGACTGGCCGGTGATTGGCCATGATCCCCAAAACACCGGCACAGGCGAGCCCGTGCTCGTGCATGCCAAGCCCGACACCGGTCCGGCCCAACCGCTGGCCGTGCCCCAAACCGCGGATGAGTTTGATGGCCCCGCCCTGGGGCTGCAATGGCAATGGAATGCCAATCCCCAGGCGGCTTGGGTGTCCTTCAGCGCGCGGCCAGGCTGGCTGCGGCTCGCCGGCGTCCCTGCCCCGGTCACGCGCAATGATGGCAAGCCCGCCACGCGAAATATTTACGACGCGCCGAATTTTCTGCTGCAAAAGCTGCCGGCACCGGAATTTACGGTCAGCACAAAAATGGAGTTTGCCCCTGGTGGCGCCGGGGAACTGGCCGGGCTGACGGTTTTTGGTTTTGATTACGCGGTGCTGGGCATGCGGAGCACGACCAACGGTTCGCGCCTGGCCTTGGTGGTGAATCATGGGGCCAACCAGCCGGGCGCGGAGGAGCAGGAGTGGTCCGGACCGGACTTAAAAAATGGGCCCATCTACTTGCGGGTCACGGTGAGGAACGGCGCGTTGTGCCAGTTCGCCTACAGCCTGGATGGTCAGAGCTTTATCCCGGTCGGGGAGCCCTTCAAAGCAGTGGGAGACCGCTGGATTGGCGCGAAGGTGGGGCTGATCGCCAGCGCCCCCGCCCCGGCGGAGAAAACGGGCTGGGCGGATTTTGACTGGTTCCACGTGGCGCCCGTGTCCGCGCCGTGAGCGCCTGATCGATGGTGCCAGGATCAGCCGCCCAGAGTTGTGGGGTCGGTGACATCGCCTTTATTGAACTCCACGTATTCCTCGGTGAGATCGGCGGCGTACATCACGGCGCTGCCCGGGCCGAGATTCAGGTTGATGTGCAGCTCAAATTCTTTCGGGGCCGCGGCCGCGCACAGTTGGGCGTAGGTGGCTTTGGTGGGCTGGCCCCGCTTGAGGCTCCAAAGGATTTTGCGGCTGCCAGCCATGCCGTAACCGATGTCGACTTTATCCTCCACCACCGTGGCGGCGGAATAGCCTAGGGCATCGATGATGCGGCCCCAGTTTGGATCGCCCCCGTGCCAGCTCGTTTTGACGAGGGCACTGTTGGCCACCGACCGTGCGGCCAGATCGGCCTCCTTGATGGATTTCGCCCCGGTCACGCGAACGGTGACGACGCGATGCACGCCCTCGCCGTCGCGCACGATCTTTTTGGCGAGTTCCAGGCACACGTGGTTGAGGGCGGCTTGGAAGGTTGCCAGATCACCCGCCGTCAGGGCGCGATGGCCGGCCTGGCCATTGGCCAGCACGAGCACGGTGTCATTGGTGCTCATATCCCCATCCACAGTAATGCGGTTGAAACTGTGCGCCACGGCCTCCTGCAAGGCGGCTTGCAAGGTTTTGGCCGGGATGGCGGCGTCGGTGGTGATAAAGCCGAGCATGGTGGCGTGCAGACCCCCATGGGGCAGCGCGGCGGGACGCGCGCCGGTGGCGGACATGCCGGGCTGGATCATTCCGGCACCCTTGCACATGCCGCCGATGCGCACGGTCTTGCCAGCGAGCGCGAATTCGATGGCGATTTGCTTGGGCCGCGAATCGCTGGTCATGATGGCCTCCACGGCGTGGTCCGCATGCGCGGGGGTGTTCCCGAGTTCGATGGCGGCTTCTATGATGCCGGCGCGAACTTCATCCATGGGCAGGTTCACCCCGATGCGGCCGGTGGAGCCCACGAGCACGGAGCCGCGCGGAAGGTTTAAGGCGAGCTCAGTGAAGAGCACCATGTCCTGGGCATCTTGCATCCCTTGTTTGCCGGTGCAGGCATTGGCATTGCCGGAATTGACGACCACGGCGCGGGCGGTGCCTTTTTTCACGCGGGGAACGCAGACTTTGACGGGGGCGGCGCAAACTTGATTGGTGGTGAACATGCCGGCAACGGTCGCGGTGGTGGTCGAGACGAGGAGGGCCAGATCGCGCTTGGGGCCTTTGTCCGAGCCCTTGCCGGTGCCGAGGCGTTTGATGTCGCAAAACACACCGCTGGTTTGGAAGCCTTGCGGAGCGACAATCGCGCCCGGAATTTCTTTAAACACTTTTTTCACGATAAATCAATGGATCACTGCGCCTGCGCACCATGCGAAAGCGGATCAGCAAAACATTACCGCAGTGAACGCGTGGAACGCAAAGAAATATGGCATCGTGGCGGGCTGCCGGGATTAGGTGCGAAACCTCCGCAAAGCCATTTTTACGGGCCTGGGCCTGCGGGGTGCGTTTGGGGCACCCGACCGGCGGCTCCCATTTGCAGTGGGCCGGACTTTAAGAACTCGAGTCAGACCGGTCCCGCGACCGCGGCGGAATTCGCGCAAGTCGATCAGTGATTGAATCCGCCGGCCGGCCAATGCGATCAAGCCCGGCCGGGGTGTGTATTTGAAGTTGAGCTAAATGGCATATTAAGTCAGAATCCAAGGCTGGCTTTTGCCATCGAAAAATTCCGAAACCAAGCAAGCAATTATGAAAAAATCCGTGAAGAAAGTCGGCATCCTGACGGCCGGCGGTCTGGCCCCGTGCCTGAGCGCGGCCATTGGCTATTTGATTGAAACCTACACCCGCCAGGCACCCAAGGTGGAGATTATCTGTTACGTGAACGGTTACATGGGCCTGTTGCAGGGCAAGAGTCTGAAGGTGACACCGGCGGTGCGCCGGAACTGGAAGGCGTTTGTGGAGCACGGCGGCAGCCCCATTGGCAACAGCCGCGTGAAGCTGACCAACGTGAAGGATTGCGTGAAGCGCGGACTGGTCAAGGAGGGTCAGGACCCGCAAAAGGTGGCCGCCGACCAGCTGGTGAAGGACGGCGTGGACGTGCTGCATACCATCGGCGGCGACGACACCAACACCGCCGCGGCGGAGCTGGCGAAATTTCTCCGGAACAACCAATACAACCTCACGGTGGTGGGCCTGCCCAAGACGATTGACAACGACGTGGTGCCCATCCACCAGAGTCTCGGTGCCTGGACGGCGGCGGAAGAAGGTGCGGAATATTTCTCCAACGTGGTTGCCGAGCACAATGCCAATCCGCGCATGTTGATCATCCATGAAGTCATGGGCCGCAACTGCGGCTGGCTCACGGCGGCGACGGCGGTGGATTATCACAAATTGATTGCGAAGATGCCCTTTGTGCCCGAGCTGGGTCTGAGCCAGCAGCGCCGGGAAGTTCATGGCATTTACATCCCGGAGATGGCCCTGGACATCAAGGCCGAGGCCGCGCGCCTGCGGAAAATCATGGACCAATATGACTGTGTGAACCTGTTCATTTCCGAGGGTGCGTGCGTGCCCTCGATCGTGGCCGAACTGGAATCGCGCGGGGAGGAAGTGCCCCGCGATGCGTTTGGTCATGTGCGCCTGGACAAGGTGAACGTGGGTTCCTGGTTCTCCAAGCAGTTCGCCGAATTGCTGGGTGCCGAGAAGACCCTGGTGCAAAAGAGCGGTTATTACAGCCGCGCAGCCGCGGCCAATGCGGCCGACCGCAAGCTGATCAAACGTTGTGCGGTGAAAGCCGTGCAATGCGCCTTCGCCGGCCAGGGCGGCGTGGTGGGCGAGGATGAAGAGCGGGGCAACCAGCTGCGCGCCATCGAGTTTGAACGCATCAAAGGGGGCAAGCCGTTCGACATCAAGTCCAAGTGGTTCGTGAAGTTGCTCAAGGAAATTGGCCAGCCCCTCGGCCAGGCTTTGGAAGTGAAGCATTGAGCCGGTAATCGAACGCCCGCGCGTCAGCGCAAGTTTCCAGCCGGCGACCACACAGGTGGCGCCGGCTTTTTGGCCATCGCGCGGGGCGATTTGCCAATGAGATTACTTTGCCGGGCCAAAGCGGTTCGCCGTCCTTTGGCAACTGCACTCCGCCGATGGAATTCTAGTATCTACTTGCAAAGACTAGCGTATTTACTGGAGAGGGTTTTGGGGTGAACTTTTACTTTTGTCCATTCAAAGGGCGCGGCCGTCTCGTTATGGG
>CAIZWI010000013.1 GCA_903936645.1 uncultured Verrucomicrobia subdivision 3 bacterium | reverse complement strand
ATGGACATCATCGCCACCTATCCCAGCGTGGTGTACAAGGTGACCCAGACGGATGGCACGGTCAAAGAAGTGGATAATCCGGCGTTCCTGCCGGACGTCACCTTTATCGACAAAATCGAGGAGCCCATGGTCAAGGCCTTCGTGATTTGCCCCAATGAAAACATTGGTGACATCATGTCCCTGATCTCGGAAAAGCGCGGAGCAGTGGACCACACGGAAACGCTGGACCAGCGCCGCGTCATGCTCACCAGCTTGATTCCCCTGAACGAAATCCTCATTGATTTCCACGACCGCATCAAGAGCATCACGCGCGGCTTTGGGTCCATGGATTATGAACACGCGGATTACCGCGAGTCGGACATGGTGAAGCTGGACATGCTGGTGAACAACGAGAGCGTCGACGCCTTTTCGTGCATTGTGCACCGGGACAAAGCGGAACCGCGCGGTCGCGCCCTCGCCGCCAAGCTGAAAGAAGTCATTCCCAACCAGCAATACCAGGTCGCCATTCAAGCGGCCATCGGCGGCAAGATTGTGGCCCGCGAAAGTGTCAGCGCCTTCCGCAAGGACGTTACCGCCAAGTGCTACGGCGGCGATATCTCCCGGAAACGCAAGTTGTTGGAGAAGCAAAAAGAGGGCAAAAAGCGGATGAAGGCGTTCGGCACGGTCAATATTCCCCAGGAGGCCTTCATCGAAGTGCTCAAGGCGTGAGGGAGCCCGGCATGATTTTTCCGCTCAAAATGAACCGTTTGCCCGGCCCGGCTGTCTGTAACTGGACCTTGGCGAGTCAAATTCCAACTATATGATGTTCTTTCGCTGGCTCACCTCCGCGACCTTGCGTCACGCCCTTACCCTGCGCAAGCACGTGTGGCGTCTGCTGTCGGCCCAACGCGATGTTTTGACGCCGCAGGCAGTGACCGCGCTCGAGCGCGGCTTGCAAGCGTTCGACGGGGTGGTGGCGTCCAGCCGCGATGCCAAGACCCTGACAGCGGCCATGCAGCAGCTCGATGAGGTGGCCAACAAGTGGATCAAGCCTTATCCCAATGCCAACTGGCGGGAAAATATTGAAGTGATTCTGGTGGCCGTGGGCGTGGCCATGGCCATTCGCACGTTTTTTGTCCAGCCGTTCAAAATTCCCACCGGCTCCATGCAGCCGACTCTGTTCGGGGTGACCTGTGATAACCTGATTCAAGATACCAGTTTCAAGATTCCCACCGGTTTAGATCGGATTAAGGAATGGTTTGCGGGGGTTTCCTATATCCATGTGGTGGCGGAGACCGATGGACAGTTGACTCCCACCACCCCGCTGACTTATTTCCGCAACGGCCAGGTGCAATTGATCGAGCCGCCCGTGAAGTTTTTGATCTTCAATATTTGCCAGAGTTTTACGCTCGGTGGCGTGCGCCAAACCATCTGGTTCCCGCCGGATTTGGGCGAGGCACCCCTGGAGTGGGGCAACCGTGCCGGACTGGATCCCGAGCATGTCTATCACAAGGGTGACGACGTCATCAAATTGCGCCTGGCCACCGGTGACCACCTGTTTGTCGACCGCCTCACCTACAATTTCCGCCGGCCGCAGCGTGGGGAGATCATCGTGTTCGCCACGGCCGGCACCAAGATCGAAAAACAGGATGAATTTTACATCAAGCGCCTCACCGTGCTGCCGAATGAACGGGTGCAAATCGGCAACGACCGGCACATGATCATCAACGGCCAGCGCCTGGACAAAACGACCCCGCACTTTGAAAACGTCTATGGCTTTGACCCGAGCCAGCCACCCCGCGAGAACCACTTTTCCGGCCATGTCAATGGTGTGGTGGATGCGCAGTACCCTTACTTGTATCCGAACCTGGCCCCCCTGTTTCCGGATCCTGAAACCGTATTTACCAACACCGGCGACAATTACATGGTGTTTGGCGATAATACCTGCAACAGCTCCGATTCCCGGGTTTGGGGCACCTTGCCCGCCAGCAATGTCATCGGTAAATCGTTCTTCGTTTATTGGCCATTTACCAGCCGGTTCGGTTGGTGGAATCGCTGAGGGAATGCCCCCGGCCGGTCCGCCTTGTCATGAACACTGACCGTCCCGAAACCGTACTCATCACCGGTGCCTCCTCGGGTATTGGCTTGGAACTCGCCCGGTGCTTCGCCGCCGATGGGTGCCGCCTGATCCTTCTGGCCCGCTCCACGACGGCACTTGCGGCGTTGGCCGACTCGTTGCGCCAAGAGTACGCCGTCGAAGTGATTGTCCTGACCTTTGATCTGGCCCAGCCCGCCACGCCCCAGGCCATTTTCACCGAACTCCAAACCCGCAACCTGACCGTGGATGTGCTGGTGAACAACGCCGGCTTTGGGGCCAACGCACCGTTTACCGAAATCCCCGTGGCCCGGGAACTGGAAATGGTGCAGGTGAATATCACTGCCCTCATGGAACTCACCGCCCTGTTTTTGCCCGGTATGATCGCGCGCAATCGTGGGGGCATTTTCAATGTGGGTTCCGTGGCCGGCTTCCAGCCAGGGCCGGGGATGGCCGTTTATTTTGCCACCAAAGCCTTTGTCCTCTCGTTCACGGAAGCGCTGGCGGAGGAATTGCGTGGCACGAACCTGACCATTTCTGTTTTATGTCCTGGTCCCACGGAATCCAATTTCGGGACGGTGGCACGGGGGGCCAAGCAGCGTCCTCACCAGGTTAAGAAAATGACCTCGAAAATGGTGGCAGCATCTGGCCACCGTGGCTATCGCCAGGGGAAAATCATCGTCATTACCGGGCTGGCCAATCGAATGATGGTGTTTGCCTTGCGCTGGCTGCCCCGCTGGCTGCCCCGGCGCATTGTGGGATTTTACAACCGGGTTCAGTAATTGACTCAACTAAATATGTCGAAATGGTAATAACAAGTGTAAACCATTTTTTGCGAGTCACTTAGCTATTAGGGTCACCTTCCCCAAAGGGCAGTAGCCGCGGCGCGAAGAATTCTCTAAAGTCACTTCAATCAGAAGGTTGTGGGTCAACCTAAACGTGTAGCGAGGCTGGTGATAACTCACCAGCCTCGTTTCATTTTTACCCGGCTTATCTTACTATTCGCCATCACCCAAATGGTCAAATAAATCTTTGCCTCCGCCTGGGCTGTTTCCGAATCGTGACATTGCTTTAACCTTACCGACATTGTTTGGGAGCCCCCTTTGCGGTATTAATATCCAATGGGACCGCGTATATTGATTGTTGATGACGAGGGGGATTTCATTGAGTTGGTGAAATTTCGCCTCGGTGGCTTGGGTTACGAATTTCTCGTGGCTTCGGATGGCGTTCAGGCCCTGACCCAGGCCCGCCAGTTTAAGCCCGATTTGATTTTGCTGGATATTCTGCTACCGGACTTGGATGGCCTTTCGGTCTGTGAAATCTTGCGCCGCCAGCCTTCCACCAAAAAAATACCGGTCATTTTCATGAGCGCGCTTACGGGTGACGTCACCCGCCGTTCCGCCAATTTGCATGCGCAGGACTTTTTTACCAAGCCGTTGGACCTTCCCAAGCTGCAACAACGCATCGCCGATTTGCTGCAACACGATGCGACGGCGAATTGAGCGGGTTTAAAAAAGTTCAAAAGTCTTCCGCCGTTCGCTTGACACGGTGGCCCGGTGGCTTCATTTTCTAATGCCGTGAAGGGACATCAATGAGCATACCGCATAATTTATTTGGCACACTGCAAGACTTTGAACTGGGTAACGGCCAGCACGCGAAATTTTATTCGCTGCCCGCGCTGGAGCAGGCCGGCATCGGCCCCGTTTCGAAACTCCCCGTTTCCATCCGCCTGGTCCTGGAATCCGTCCTGCGCAACTGCGACGGCCTGAAAGTTCAGGAAGCCAACGTGCGCGAACTGGCCAACTGGAAAGCCGCGGAAAGCCGCACGGCTGAAATTCCCTTTGTCGTGGCCCGCATTGTCTTGCAGGATTTCACCGGCGTGCCGCTCTTGGTGGACCTCGCCGCCATGCGCACCGCCGTGGCTAAAATCGGCAAGAATCCCAAGCTGATTGAGCCCTTGGTGCCCGTGGACTTGGTGGTCGATCACTCAGTCCAGGTGGATTTTGCCGGAGCCGGGGATTCCATGCAGCGCAACTTGGAGTTGGAATTCTCCCGCAACCGCGAGCGCTATCAATTTCTTAAATGGGGCATGCAGGCCTTTGACACCTTTAAGGTGGTTCCCCCGGGCATTGGCATTGTTCACCAGGTCAATCTTGAGTATCTCGCCAAAGGTGTTTTGGAATCCAAAGGGGTTTATTATCCCGACACCCTGGTGGGCACGGATTCGCACACTACCATGATCAACGGCATCGGGATCGTGGGTTGGGGGGTGGGCGGTATTGAGGCGGAAGCCGGCATGCTCGGCCAGCCGGTTTATTTCCTCACCCCGGATGTGGTGGGCGTGAACCTGACGGGCTCCCTCAAGGAAGGGGTCACCGCCACGGACCTGGCGCTGACCGTCACTCAACTGCTGCGCAAAACCAAGGTGGTCGGCAAATTTGTGGAGTTTTTCGGCACCGGTGCGGCTGCCCTCCCCGTGGTGGATCGGGCAACGATTGCGAACATGGCTCCTGAATATGGCGCCACCATGGGCTTCTTCCCGATTGACGAGGAATGCGTTAATTACCTGCGTGCCACAGGCCGCAGCGAGGAACACTGCAAGCTCTACGAAAATTATTATCGCGCCCAAGGCCTTTGGGGCATCCCGCAAGCCGGGCAGATCGAATATTCCCAATTGGTCGAATTGGACCTCAGCACTGTGAAACCCAGCGTCGCCGGGCCGAAGCGCCCGCAGGATCGCATTGAGCTGGGCAATTTGCGCCGGGAATTTTTCAATGCCATTCAGCGCCCCGTGACGGAAAACGGCTTCGGCAAATCACGACAGGCGTTTGGCAAATCGTTTAAAGTGGAAACCACCGCCGGCAAAAAAGCCAGCCTGGGCACTGGGTCCGTGGTGATTGCGGCGATCACTTCCTGCACCAACACCTCGAATCCCAGCGTCATGCTTGCCGCTGGTTTGCTGGCCAAGAAAGCCGTGGAACGTGGCCTCAAAGTTAATCCCGCCGTCAAGGCGTCCCTGGCTCCCGGCTCCCGGGTGGTGACGGATTATCTCAAGAAAACCGGGTTGCAACCCTACCTCAACAAGCTGCGGTTTAATACCGTGGGCTATGGTTGCACCACCTGCATTGGCAACTCTGGTCCGTTGGATGCCGGTATCGAAGAGGCCATTGTGAAGAACGATTTGGTCACCGCCTCGGTGCTCTCCGGTAATCGTAATTTTGAAGCGCGGGTGCACCAAAACGTGAAGTCCAACTTCCTCATGTCGCCGCCGCTGGTGGTGGCTTTCGCCCTCGCGGGCCGGGTCGATATTGACCTCAGTTGCGAACCCATCGGCAAGGGCTCGGATGGTGAAAACGTCTATCTGGCCGACCTCTGGCCCACCTTGCAAGAAGTGCGGGATGCCATGCAGTCGGCCCTCAAGCCGGAAGTCTTCCGCAAATTATACAAAAATTTCGCGGCCCAGAATCCCAAATGGAACGAGATTCCGTCCTCGGTCGGCAATGTTTACGACTGGGATGTTAACAGCACCTACATTCAGGAACCGCCGTTCTTCCGGAATTTCAACCTGCAACCCGGCAGCATCGCTCCCATCACCGGGGCGCGGGCACTCGGAATCTTTGGGGATAGCGTCACCACTGACCATATTTCACCCGCCGGGGCCATTAAGAAATCATCGCCGGCCGGCAAATTCCTGGTGGACCATGGCGTCGCCTTCGAGGACTTCAACAGCTACGGCTCGCGCCGGGGTAATGACTTGATCATGACCCGTGGCACCTTTGCCAACGTGCGCATCAAGAACCTGATGCTCGGAGGCGAGGAAGGTGGCAATACCTTTGGTCCGGATGGGGTCAAAACTTCCATCTTTGATGCCTCACTGGCCTACCAGAAACTCGGCACGCCCTTGGTCGTCATTGCCGGTCAGGAATACGGCACCGGATCCAGCCGGGATTGGGCCGCCAAAGGCACCAACCTGCTCGGTGTCAAAGCCGTGGTTGCTCAGAGTTTTGAACGCATCCATCGCTCTAATTTGGTGGGCATGGGGGTGTTGCCCCTCCAATTCAAGGACGGCACCACCGCCCTGTCCCTCAAGCTGGACGGTACCGAAACCTATGACATTGTGGGCCTTGACGCCAGTATCAAGCCGCAACAGGATTTAATCCTCAAGATCACCCGCAAAGATGGGGCCGTGGAAAATGTTTCCGTGCGCTGCCGGATTGACACCCCCATTGAGATTGACTACTACCAGCATGGTGGCATTTTGCCCTATGTGCTCCGGCAACTGATTGCCGGTGCCTGAACCACTGAACCGTTCGAAATCATGAGATGTCCACGCTGCCGATCGTCGCTGAGGGTGGTGGAGTACGATGGCATTCAGATCGAAGTTTGTTCTGATTGCCGGGGTGAGTGGCTGCACGCCGAAGAATTGGAAAAAATTATCGAACACCACGATCATATTTTTTCCGCCCGGGACCTGGCCGCGCTCGACACCATCAAACATCCCGTCGTACCGGTCGAAGATCAGGATCATGACGTCCTGAATTGTCCCCATTGCGAAACCATTGAGATGGATCGCTTTAACTATGCGGACGCCAGCGACCTGCAACTCCACAAGTGCTCCGAATGTGGCGGTATTTGGGCCGACAAAGATCAACTCGAAAAAGTCGAAGAGTTGCTCGATGGCTGGAAAGCCAGCCTGGCCGAGGATACCGACACCTTTGGACCGGTCCTTAAGAAAATAGCCACCGAGGAGCGTAAAGAATTGGATCGTGATGTGTCCATTTCCCGCTTTGGGATGGCAAACACTATTTTACGACGTTTGTTGGATTAAGCCGATTGCCTCCGGACGCATCATCAGCCCCGGTGAACTATGCCAGAGTCCGGAAACCAAAGTTGCTCCCTGCTGCATCCAAGGTAACCACCCAAAATCCGCGCCATGGGTGTCACGACAACCTTTTTGCCTTAACGACCGCTTTGGCCAAATGGTTGGCACCCAAAAAGGGGCGGAGT
>CAIZWI010000012.1 GCA_903936645.1 uncultured Verrucomicrobia subdivision 3 bacterium | reverse complement strand
GTGCTTTGGTTCACGGCAATGACCGGCACGTTCGCCCCACCGCCGCCGAGGGTCAGCGTGTTGCTGCCCGTCAAGGTCCAGGTTTGCGCGCCCGTCGTGTCGCCGAATCTTAATCCGCCGATGGTCCGGGCGCTGTCGAGCGTCACCGTTTGATTCGCCGTGATGTTCAGGGTGCTAAAATCCGCCAGGCGGCTGATGCCATTGGCCAGGATGCCGCCATTCCAGTTGTTGGTCGTGCTCCAATTGCCGCTGGCGTTGTTCGTCCAGCTGCCACTGCTGTAGTTGGGATTTTGTGAGCTGCTGTAGAGCACCGCGATTTGGCCGGCGGTGAGGGCGTAATCCGCAATTTCCACTGCATCCAATTTCCCATTGAACAACGGGTCGGCGGCGAACTGGCTTTTCCCCAGATAATTCCGGGTGGGGCTGAACGCCGCGGGCGTGATGGTCACACTGCCGGAGGCGGCCACCGCGCCATTTACATAGAGCGTGGCGGTGCTGCCGTTGAGGGTCACTGCCACATGCTGCCAGGTGCCCGCCGCCAGCGCACTGGCACGCTCCACGATCTGCTCCCCGCTGCCACTGTTGATGGTGAAACGCAGGGTCGAGCTGCCCGAACTGGGGGTGATAAACATGTATTGGCTCGGCGTGCCACCTTGCGTGGTGCTCACACTGCCAAAATCAAAAATACGCTGCCAGGTGGATCCGCCATTCCAATAGACCCACGCCGCGAACGTGAACGCGCTGCCCCGGGCGATGTTGGCGGGCAGTTGTACGTAACTATTCGCGCCATCCAGCACCAGGGCTTGGGCCAGGCTGTTATGGCCGGTGGCATAGCCCGGCGCGCCCATGGCCATGCCGTTGTTGTAATAGCCGGACGTGTCCCAGAGATTGGTCGCGAATAAATATTCCGCGATGCCCCGTGTGCCGTTGTCTGGCATGGCCTGCGCATAGGCGAGGTTGGAAACGAGGTTGGAATACGTCGTGCCCGCCGGTGTCACCACTCCGCTGCTGTTTACCAGCGAACGGCCGTCCTCCACCCAATTATATAGCGCGTAACGCTCCACAAACGGCGTGCTTTCGAGCATTTGTGTCATGGCGGCTATGTCCGCCTGCTGCTGCGCGTAAGTCGGCACCGCATATGGGCTGTTGTCCGTCCAGTTGGCGCCGTTGTTCCATTCGGTGATCCAGATGGGCTTGTGCGTGTTGTTCCAAATGTTTAACAGGAAATTATACATTTGCGAGGCGCACGCCGAGGGATTGGCCGGATCCGCCGCCTGATAATAATGCTGCGTCACGAAGTCCACCCGCATGCCGGTCGCATTGACCTCATTGGGCTGCGGTGCCGCCAGGCCGTTCATAAACGGCAGCAGCCAGCTGGAAACCCCGCCATCCGTGCAGGCCGGGGAACCCACCCGCTGACCGGTGGCCAGCAAATCCGGCCACGACCAAAAGGCGTCCGCCACTGCGAGGTTGGCCTGACTCGTGTTATCGGGCTCATTATAGCCCAGCACCGTGTTGACCGCTGACGACTGCCAATTCAACCCCAGCCCCGGCCACCAGCGCGACTGGCGGATCGCCGTGTATTCCAAATCGGCCGAGGAATTTTGGTCAATGTTCCAGTCATACCACCAGTTCACGTTGAGCGAGGCATACGGCGGATTCCCCGCAATGCCTTTTTTGCTGGTCCAGCGCCAGGGCGTGACATAAATGAATTGCACTTGCTGGCTCAACGTCAACGGCAGTGCGCCGACTTCCAAATCACCATCCTGCGCCACATAAGACTGGCTGTAGTTCGCTCCATTCGCCGACTGCGCCAGCACCGCCATGTAACCCCGCTTTAATTTGAAGGAGCTGATGTTGGTGTAGGCCGTGCCCGTATAATAGGTCCACTGGCCATATGCCGTCGCGGTGCCGGTAAATTCCGCGCCGGTAAAAACTGTCAGGGGCTGAAAACTTGCCCCTTGCGGAATCACCACCGTGCCATTCTGTCCGTATTGCACCACCCGGCAATTGCTGCCGCCCACGGCGCTGGCCCCGTTTATTTGCACCTGGCTCAGATAAGTGGCCGTGGTCACCGATGGCTTCACATTTGGCAAAAACAGCCAGGCGTCCGGCGTATTTAATTTGATCGTGCAACTGGTAAGCGGCTTGGTGGCATTCGTCACCCAGAGTTCGCAGCGATTGCTGAGGGTCATGCTGGCACTCGTCAGCGCCCCGTATTTTTGCACGCCGTTGGTGATGGTCAGCGTTTGGCCGCTGGCCAGCAGCGGCCATGTCAAGCACGCCACTGGCGCCAGCCAGCCCTTAAAAAATCGATTCATATTATTTCAATTTGGCCGCCAATCCTGGCCGGTTGCCCCACAGTTGTACCCGGCCAAAATTTCCCTAACATAGCACAATTCTTGCTCATGTCATCTTGGCTGGATCCCAAACGCCCGGCCGAGTGTTATGGAACGCATCTGGCCCTTTGACTCTCGTACAAAAGTCCCTGACTGTCCAGTGCTTAAGGTGCAGGACAACGGGTCCCTGGCAAGGCCTCCCTAATGAATTACTTTGAAGCACTCCGGTGGCAACTGGCCCGACCCTGCCCCCCCGCCCCCGTTTCTTCATTCTAAATTCTAAATTCTAAATTCTTCCTTTATCCCTACGCAAACGCCGCCATCAACGCCCGCATCTCCTCCTCCGCCTGCGCCGGATCGGACAACGTCTGCACAATCTCCTGCTGCAACAATTCCCGGTACCGCCGGCGCAGCCGGTGCACCGTCACCCGCACCGCCCCCTCGCTCATTAACAAGGCCGCCCCCGCCTCGGCATAAGGAATATTCTGCGTGCCCACCATCAGGAAAAATTTGAGCTGTTCAAACTGCGACGCCCGCCCCGCTGCCGCGTTTTCCGCCCGCAACCGCTCCACCACCCGCTCCAGCAGCGTGAGTGCCCATGCCCGGTCAAAGAGCTTGTCCGGACTCAACTGGTCCTCCGGCTCAATATGGTAGCGCGTGTCCGCCGCCTGATAATCCAGCGAGAGCACCGTCTGGCCACCCCCGCGTTTCTGCCGGTTGGCCCGGTCCCATTCATTCGCCAGGAAATGTTTTACCGCCGTCAGTAAAAACGCCCGGAACCGCCCGTGCTCCCGGCTCAAACCCGCCAGATATTCCTTTTCCAGCAACTTGGCGAAAAACGCCTGCACCAGGTCCTCCGCATCCGCCTTGGACCGCCCCTGCCGGCGCACATACGCGTACAAGGGATACCAATATGTGCGGCACAGTTCCTCCAGGGCCATCGCCGCCGCCGGTGAGTCCGACCGGCCCGCCGCGCGCACCACCGTCCAGTGCGTCGTGGCAAAAATATCCCCGCGCACGCCAGTGGACGGGGTTTTATGGTCAGTGGTGGGTTCCATTTGCAGTTATTCCGCCAGCTCCGCCAGTGCCCGGTCCCGCAGTTCCACATCCGCCATGCCTTTCACCAGCTCCAGCGCTTTTTTCCGCTGGCCCCGGGCCGCCAGTAATTTGGCGGCCACCTGCGTGGTGCGGTCCCGGTTTTCCATGTTCATCATCTGGCTCAATGCGTCCGTGGTCAACTGGGTATCCCCCATCGCCGCGGCCTCCTTCACCAATCCGCTCAGGGCGGTGTCCTTTTTATCCAAGTCAGAAATTGTCGCCGCCGCCTCCAGTCGCTCGACCAGGCTTTCATGAGAGCCATGCGGCGTTGCCGACCGCTGGGCCGCCTCGGCCAGCACCTGCTTTAAATCGAATGGCGCCAGGTCAAAGTGCACCGTGGCCAGTTGGCCCTGACCAGTAAACGTCCAGCCGCCCGTCGCCCCCGGGCTGCCCTGGAGCAGGCCCACCAGGTTCACCCAGTCATTCGCGCCCCCGCCGGGCTGGCGGGCTTGCAGTCCCGTCAGGGAAATGAATAATTGGGCCGCCCCGGCAGCCGTCACCTGCAATTGGTCAAACCGAATCCCCGCCTTGTCCAATTCCTGCCGCGTGCGGTCCACCAGCCCATCCAGGGCCGGGGTAAGCGGCGCGGGGGAATTCGCCGGCTCCGCCGGTTCGGCGGGCTCGGCGGGAGGGGTGGGTTCGGTCGGCGCGGCCGGCGCGGCTGGCGCGTGGGATGGGGCCGGGATCGCTGGCCAACCCGGACTGCTCGCATAAACTTGAAAAACCCGGTTGGCGCGGTGGAAACGATAATTCACCACTCCAAAAACCATTTCCGACAGCAACGCCACCATCAAAAGCAGTGCCACCAATACCAGACTGATTTTTCCCAGCGTGCCCCATGGACTGCGCGGGGCGGGTTGACTGGGCTCCACCAGCGCGGGCTGCGGCCGCAACCATGTCCAGACCATCACCAGCACCGCGATCAGGAGAAACGGCAGTATGAGAGCGGACAGGGCCAAAATTATTTCCCAACTGCCAAACCCAAAACGGGACCACCGGAAAAGACCGGCTGTGGTGATGGCCAGCAAGAGGCCACCCAAAATCACCAGGACCAGCAGGATTTTCCACCCCGGCCAGCCCTTGCGGGCCACGGGAGCCGGCCTTGGCACCGCCGGCTGGGGGGGCGTTGGAAACACTACCGTTCCCGCCGGACCAGTCGGTCCGGCCGGCCCGCTGGGCTCTGCCGCCAGTGACACCTTCGCGGGGGGGATCCCGCCGGCGGCGGCCTTCCATCCTGCTGCTTGCGGTGCCGCTGCCTGCGGTGCAACCGCCGGTTGGGGGGCCGCCGGTTGGGGGGCCTCTGCCCGGGCCACCGGCGGTGGCGCCACGGGGGCCCCCGGTGCCAGTCGCCGGCCAAAGATATCCTCATAGGCGTAGAGGAAGGCCGCGATCGCCAGCGGTATCGTAATGAACACCCCCAAGCCACAGGCCATTAATCCTGCCGCCACCACCAGCCCCAGCACCAGCAGGCACCCCAGCAGCGACCACCAATGTTTGTTCACCATTTTGCGGCTCAACTCCATCGCCGGCCAAAAATCCAGCCCCTTGTCCATGGCCAGCACCAGCGCGAAACACCACGCCACCAGGAGATAAATGCCGGGAATCACAAAGCAAACAAACCCCAGGCCAATCAGAAAACAGGCCACCAGATGCACCAGGAACAAATGCAAAAAGCGCGCCCCAAAACCCGCAAACGCCGTTTCCACCGTCACCTTTTCTCCCCGCATGGTCTTGAGAAAGTAGAGAAACAACCCCGCAAACAGTGGTCCCGTTAGCAGCAGGCCCAGCAGCGACGTATTGTCATGGTTCTCCTGGCCATAATCACTCCGAAACGAACTCACCCGCACCAGAATGCTGTCCGCAATGCCAATCAACAGCATCATCAGGGCCGTTATCCCCACCAGCGGCCAGAAATGCGCCTTCAGCAAAGCCCACCCCCGGCTCAAGCAATGGCCGATGTTCAAACTGTAATCCCGCGCCAATAAATCCGCCGGCACTTCCCCGGGATCCGGCGGTGCTCCGGCCGCAATTCCCGGTGCGATCGGCGGCGGCGGCCCGCCCGGTTGCGTGCTCGCGATGGTTTCCACCGCCGTCTTCACCTGGCTCGCATGCTGGTAGCGGCGGTCCGGCTCCTTCTCCAGCGCCCGCAACACCACTTCATCCAGCCGCACATCCACCCGCATCCCCCGCGGACCCGACGACGGCGGCCCAAACTTGCCCAGCGGCAATTCGCCCGTCAGCATCTCATAAAACACCACCCCCAGCGAAAAAATGTCCGCCCGATGATCCACTGACTGCGGTTTTTCCACCTGCTCCGGCGCCATGTAATTCGGCGTCCCAATCGCCCCCTGCGTTTCCGGCACGGCCGTGTCCGCCGGCGCCCCCACCAGCTTGGCGATCCCAAAATCCGCGATTTTCACCCGGCCCAATTTATCCAGCAGGATGTTATCCGGCTTGATGTCCCGGTGCACAATCCCCGCGTCATGCGCAAATTGCAGCGCCGCGCAAATTTGCGGCACAATCTGCAGCGCCTCCCGTGGTGATAATTTCCCCGCCTGCTCCAGTTGCCGCAAATTAAGGCCGTCCACGTATTCCATGATGAAATACGGCATCCCGTTCACCTGGCCAAACTCATGCACCGTGACAATGTTCGGATGATTCAGCTTCGCCAGCGCCCGTGCCTCACGATTAAACCGGTCCGCAAAGTCCGTCCCCGTGGCCGCCTGGCCCGGCAGAATTTTCAGCGCCACCAACCGGTCCAGCCCCGGCTGCCGGGCCTGGTACACCGCCCCCATCCCCCCTTTGCCCAGGAGCGACCGGATCTCCAGTTGCGGAAACATCGCCGCCACCTCCGCCACCGAGGGCGCCTGAAATGGCACCGCCTCCGGCTGCGTCGCCGTTTCCACCGCCGCCTGCTGTAGCAGGCACGCCGGGCACAGCCCCGCCAGCCCGCCCGAGGGCAGGGGATTACCGCATGCTGGACATTTGGCTTCCATGTTGGGACTGGCTGTTGCTTCGTTCATCTTACCGCACCCAGAAGCAAATCCAGCCGGACGTTACAAGAAATGTTCCCCCGTGGCAATTCTCCCTCCCACCGCACTCGCAGCCAGTCGAATGCCGCCCCCATCAGTGCCTCCCGGCTACGGCAAACCCAAGCGCCTCCCGGGGGGCAAGTGCCAGTTGGCCTCACGACTCCGGCATGGGGGTGATCAGCCACGCACTCGCGCCTGCGACTGACAATCGCAGCCGCTGGCTTCATAGAATAGTAAATGCTTTTGGAAGGAACGTGAAACCAAACTGAATCGCCAGTTGCGCAGCCGGGGATGCAAAAAACCGGTCGGCTTGCCGAGCCGCGGATGCTGGCTCAATCGCTGCCCGGCGGCCTCAACGGCCCCCCTTGGAAGGTTCAAATCGGCTCAGATTCAAAAAACAGCCAGTGCTAACTTTCTATTCCCTGGGCACGGTTGCCGGATAGCGGCCTCCCCCTGAAGGCTTTCTGACGGCCAGTGAAAGTTTTTTGACTTGGGCCAAAGGTTTGTGTATCAACACCATAAACACACATTTTACCGGAATCCCCTCGCCCCATCATGCCCACTGCCTCCGGCAATCTGGCGCGGCTGGTGTCGGGGGGGAATGGCCGGGGTCGATACCGTTACCAAGGTGGGTGGGGCCGCCGGCGGGGAGATGAATACCCGGGCCGGTAAAACTGGCAATACCATGAAATCACGAATGCTCTGGCTCCTGGCGTTGACGCTGACAACCTTGTCGTTGCCCGCTCAACTGACCGTATCCCTTTCCCCCACCAACCAAGTGCTGGCGGTGGGCGGCACCCTGACCTTGAGCGCCACCGCCACCGGCACCGGGCCGCTGACCTATCAATGGTTCAAGGACAGCCGCTGGCTCGCGGGAGCCACCAACACCACCTTGGTGGTGTCGAACGCCGGGGTCATTAATGCCGGCACCTATTCCGTGCTGGTGACCAATGCCGGCAGTCTGGCCCTGAGTCGTCCCGCCCTGGTGGGCGTGGGGAATACGTTCCTGCTGGATTGCGGTTACAATCAAAACGGCCAGCTCGGCAACGGTCTGCCCGTCGGTGCCAGCTACGATACCAAGGCCCACCCCGCCTTGGTGCCAGTGATGACCAATGCCGTGGCCGCTGCGGCGGGCTCGCTCCATTCCCTGTTGGTAACCGCCGATGGCCGGTTGTGGGGCATGGGGTATAATGGCGACGGCGAACTCGGCACTGGCACCACCCAGAACACCAACCAACCCGCGATCATCGCCAGTAATGTCGTGGCGGTGGCCGCAGGCGGGGCGCATTCGCTGTTTGTGAAGGCCGATGGGACGCTCTGGGGCATGGGTTATAACTACTACGGCCAGTTGGGCATCACCATCAGCAAGGCCAATTCCACCAACAAACCCGTCCTCGTGGCCACCAACGTGGTGGCGGCGGCGGCCGGCGACTCCCACTCCCTATTTATCAAGGCGGATGGGACCCTGTGGTCGATGGGGCTGAACAACTACGGTCAGCTGGCCAATGGCACCACCATTAACACCAACAAACCCGTCCTCGTGGCGAGCAACGTGGTGGCGGTGGCGGCCGGCCAGTTTTTTTCCCACTATGTCAAAAGCGATCATACGCTCTGGGGGGTGGGCGACAACCGGTTTGGGGAATTGGGCGATGGCACCACCGTCTCCCGCAGCCTGGCCGCCCCGGTGCTCGGGGCCACGAATGTGGCGGCGGTGGCCGCCGGTTTCACGCATGCCTTGTTTCTACGGGGGGACACCACGTTGTGGGGGATGGGGGACAACCGTTATGGCCAGTTGGGGGATGGCACCACCGCAACGCAAGCCAGCCCCGTGCCCACGCTGGGGGGAACGAATGTGCTGGCGCTGACGGCTGGCAATGGCTTTTCGCTGTTTTTGCAGAACGATGGCTCCGCCTGGGCCTTGGGCTATAATAATTACGGCCAGTTGGGCGATGGCACCACCGTCACGCGCACCACCCCCGTGCCAACCGGCCGCAACCTGGTCGCCAGCGCCAACCTTTTTTCCCAGGAATCGGCTTATCACACGCTCGCGCTCGGCCAGCCGCTGCCACCCCTCACGGCCGCCACCCAAATTCCCCAGCCCGTCACGGCCACCAACGCCGTGCTCAATGGCATGGCGGTCCCCAATGGGCTTCCGGTCCAGGCCTGGTTTGAGTGGGGCGTGCTGGGCAGTTACACCGCCACGACCCCGCCGGTGCCCGTGGCCGGCGGCACGAGTGTGGCTCGGGTGAACACTTTAATCAACGGCCTGAGTTCGACTAATGTGTACCAATGCCACCTGGTGGTCAGCAATGCCACCGGCGTGCGGACCGGGGCGGTGCAATGGTTCCGCGTGGATCAAGCAACCGTCGTCACCGCCTGGGGGGCCGCCACCAACACCGCTTATGGTTACGGTCAATCGCTGGCCCCTTCCGGCCTGACCAACGTCATGGCGCTGGCGGGCGGTGCCTTCCATTCGCTCGTCCTCGCCACCGATGGCACCGTGACCGGCTGGGGGCAGGACACCTATCAACAAACGGACATTCCCGCTGCGGTCACCAATGTCGTGGCACTGGGCACCGGTTATGGCTGGAACCCCACGGTCAACCTGGCCCTGCGCAATGATGGCACGGTGGTGGGCTGGGGCGCGGGCACCACGGTCCCCGCCGGCCTGAGCAACGTCGTGGCCGTGGCCGCCGGCGACACCCACGGACTCGCCTTGAAGGCCGACGGCAAAGTGGTGGCCTGGGCCGTCAATGGTTTTCAGAATTATGGCCAGACCAATGTGCCCGGCACTGTGACGAACGCCATCGCCATTGGCGGCGGGTCGCGGCACAGCCTGGCGCTCACCGCCAATGGTAAAGTGGTGGTGTGGGGCGACAACTTTTATGGGCAGCTTAACGTGCCCGCCACGGCCACGAATCTCGTGGCGATTGCGGCGGGCAGTTTTCATAACCTTGCGTTGCGTGCCGATGGCACCGTCCTCGCCTGGGGTTATAATAATGCCGATCAATGCAATGTGCCGGCCGGTTTGACCAACGTCGTGGCGATCGCCGCCGGCGGTTTCCACAGCCTGGCGCTCAAACGGGATGGCACCGTGGCGGGCTGGGGGGACCAGGGCGGGGGGCATTCCTTGGGCTCGGCCGCCGTGCCCGGGAGTTTGACCAATGTCGTGGCCATTGCCTGCGGCGGTTTTCACAGCTTGGCGCTGGGCGCGTATGTGCCGCCGATCGTGAACTCGGTCACCAACCGGGGTTATGTGAATCAGGATTTAATCGTTTCCTTGTCCGTCACCGATGCCAGCCAGTATCCGCTGACCAACCGGATTTCGATCTTACCCAGCCGCGGCAGCCTGTATCAATATGACAGCGGCGGCCGTGGTCTTGCCATCACCACGCCCGACACGGTGATTACCGATGTCTCCAACCGGGTCGTTTTTGTGCCCGCCACCAATGATGTTGGCTCGCCCTACACCACCTTCAGCGTGGTGGCCAACGATGGCCAGGTGGACTCGGCCCCGGGCCTCATTACCATCACCATCCTCCGCAATAACCCCTCGCTCACGTGGTATCCTCCCCCCATCACCTACGGCCAGCCCCTGGACGCCACCATCCAGAATGCCCGCGCCAGCGTGCCCGGCACCTTCCAGTATAACCCGCCCCCCGGGACCGTGCTCGGCGTGGGGTATAACTTGGTTTCCGTGACCTTTACCCCCGACGACACCACCAACTACGCCCCTGTTTCCACCCTGGCACAGCTGAACGTTTTCCCTGCGCAATTGACGGTCGTCCCCAATAACGCCGCGCGGGCGGTGGGCCAGCCCGATCCCGTGTTCACCGGCAGCCTTGCCGGCGTCCAAAACGGGGACAATATCACCGTCAGTTATCGCTCCACGGCCACGGCCGACAGTCCCGCCGGCACATACGCCATTGTGCCCACCCTCGCGGACCCCGGCAACCGGCTGGGCAATTACTACCTCACCACCATGAACGGCACCCTCACCCTGTTTCTGCCGCCGCAGAATTTCACCGCCAGCGGGGGCACCGGCCAGCCGCTCACTGTGCAACTGACCGGCACACCGGGTTATCCGTACGCCCTGCAAATGGCCACCAACCTCACCCCGCCCGTTGGCTGGCAGAGTATCCTCACCAACTCGGCGGACACCAACGGCAACTGGAGCGTTACCGTCACCAATGCCCTGGATGTGCCCGTCCAATTCTATCGGGCGGTGGGGCAGTAAATGGAGCCATGCCGCTCCCGTCCCGGCGGGACGGCCGGCCATGGCCCACGGGTTCAACCGT
>CAIZWI010000011.1 GCA_903936645.1 uncultured Verrucomicrobia subdivision 3 bacterium | reverse complement strand
GGTCGAACCACCCCAGCGCTTTGAACCTCAGCCGCGCCCAGAGCCACCCCACATTGCACCCCCTGAGTCCCGGCCCCAGCCCGCTCCGGCTCCCGCTCCCGCTCCCAAGGCTAATAATGATAATTCGCCAAAGCATGGGCCTCATTAACCGCTGCAACCGCGTTTTTCCTTTTGCTGCCGGGTGGTCACTGGCAACCTTTCCGGGTGGGTATCTCACTCCAGCAATTTGCGCAAATGAAGGAGCGCCTCGGCGGCGTCGCTTCGGCCCGGAAGGCTGGCCAGCGCCCCCCGCCGCTGGCGGCGGTCGTCCGGACCCCCGCCATTATTCTCGGCGTGGATCCCTCGTTGCGCGGCACCGGTTATGGCATCATTGTCCCGGGCAAACCCTACCCGCAAACGCTGGCCATGGGGACGATTTCCTGCCCCGCCGGTTGGGACCGTTCGCGCTGCCTGGTCAAAATCTCCGACACCCTGCGCACGGTCATTGCGGAACACCACCCCACAGTTTGTGTGATTGAGGGCATTTTCTTTGTGCAGAATCTCAAGACCGCGCTCATCATGGGGGAGGCTCGCGGTGCCGCCATGGCGGCCATTGCCGCGGCCGGTCTGGATATTTATGAAATTGCCACCCGCAAGGTGAAGCAGGCCATTGTGGGCTATGGCGCCGCCCAGAAATCCGCCGTCGCCACCATGGTCCAGCGGATGTTAAATCTCGCCGAACTCCCCGCTCCCGATGCCGCCGATGCCCTCGCCCTTGCGCTCACCCACGCCCGGGAGGCTTCCCGCTACCAATTGAAACCGCTGAAAAAAATTTAACCCATGATTACCTTTCTCCAAGGCAAACTCGTGGAAGCCCTGCCCACCCAGGCGGTGGTCGATGTGAATGGCATTGGCTATGAGGTGCTCATCCCGCTGTCCTCTTTTGACAAACTCCCGCTGCCCGGCCAGCCCCTCAAAATGCTCACCCAGCTCGTGGTGCGCGAGGATGCCCATCTGTTATACGGTTTTATGACCGAGGCGGAGCGCAATCTGTTCCGCATGCTCACCCACACCGTTTCCGGCATCGGCCCCAAGACCGCCCTCAACATCCTTAGCGGTATTTCCGTCACGGCGTTTCGTGGCGCGGTCGCCGGTGGTGATGTGAAGGCGCTCTCCCAAATTTCCGGCGTGGGCAAAAAAACCGCCGAGCGCATTGTCGTGGAGCTGCGCGACAAGGTCGGTGTGGCCGGAGCCCTGGAGGCGGCCAGCGCGAAGCATGGTCTGGCACCCAATGATCAAAAACTCAACGACGCCGTCCTGGCGCTCATGGCCCTGGGCTTCAAACAAGCCGAGGCGCATGATTCCGTCCGGGCCGCCCAGGCCATGCTGGGCCCCGAGGCCACCGTGGAGGACCTCGTGCGCGCCTGCTTGAAAAAGGGAAAATAATGCCGTCCGGACCTGCCTCCCGCCCGCCGCCTCACCCCGCTCCCAAAGTCAGCGGGGTGGTGGTGCCGCACCGTGCCCAATGGCATCAAAAATTACTGGCCGCTTTGATCTGCGGACTGGTGCGCGTGGTGGCCGTCACCGTGCGGTTTCGGCTGGAGGATCGGCCGGGATTTTTTAACGGCGCGCCCCGGGAGCGAATTATCTTTGCCCTCTGGCACAACCGGCTGGCCCTATCCTCCGTCTTGTGGAGCCGGTTTGTGCTCCGACACGCGCCGGAGCGCAAAATCGCCGGCCTGGTCAGCGCCAGTCGCGATGGCGGCCTGCTGGCCGCCATCTTTCATTATTTCGGCATCGAACCCGTGCGCGGCTCGTCCAGCCGGCGCGGCGCCCAGGCCTTGCGGGAATTGGTCACCCGGGCCGCGGCGGGGTACGACCTGGCCATCACCCCCGACGGCCCCCGTGGCCCCTGCTATACGGTGCAAGAAGGCGTGATTTCCGTGGCCCAGTTCAGTGGCCTGGTCATCATTCCCGTGTCCTACCACTTGTCTTGGAAAATTCAGTTGCGGAGTTGGGACCGGTTTCAAATTCCGCTGCCCTTCACCCGCTGCCACGTCATCGTTGGCCAGCCGTTGCGGGTGCCCCGGGAAATCGCCCCCGGGGACCGCGAGCAATTACGGCGGCAACTCGAATACGAATTGCGCTCCATCACCCCCGACCCAGTGCCATGATTGCCCGGGTCAGTCTTGAAATCGCCCTGCGCCGGGAATTTGATTATTTGATTCCCCCCGAGTTGGTCGGGCAGGTGGAGGTGGGCAGCCGGGTGCAGGTTCCCTTTGGCGCGCGTAAAATTCCCGGTTGTGTCACCGCCCTGGCGGAGGAGTCCGCCCATGCCAATCTTAAATCCATCATTAAAGTCATCGGCGCCCAGACCATGGTCACCCCCAAGGTGTTGCAACTCGCCCGCTGGATTGGCGAATATTATTGCTGCGCCCCGGAGACGGCCCTGAAATCCGTCCTGCCCGAGGCCGTGCGCCAGGAAGCGGCCGGCTGGCGCGAACGCTTGTACGTCCGTCTCCTGCCGGTGGCCGGGGACCCTCCGAAACTGCCCGCCCGGCAACAGGCAGTGTGGAACCTCCTCCAGGAGCGCCGCGAACTGGCCATGACGGAACTGCTGGCCCTCGCCCATACCACTGCCGCCACCGTGCGCAAGCTTGAGGATCTTGGCTTGGTTGCCATTGCCCCCCAGATTTCCGAGCGCGACCCTTATGCCAATGAAACCATCGTGGCCTCGCTCCCCATCACGCTGAATCCCGCCCAGGCCGGCGCGCTCGCCCAAATCGTGACCGCCATGGACGCCCGCGTTACGCCCGACGTGGCTAACAAACCCGCCGGTGGCGCTTTTCTCCTCCACGGCGTCACGGGCAGTGGCAAGACCGAGATTTATTTGCAAGCCATCGCCCATGCGCTGGAGCAGGGCAGGGGGGCCATTGTGCTGGTCCCCGAAATCGCCCTCACCCCCCAGACCGTGGAGCGGTTCAAGGCGCGCTTCAGTTCCGGCAAGCTGCAAACCCTGGTGGCGGTGCTGCACTCCCATTTGTCCGCCGGGGAACGGCATGATGAATGGCACAAAATCCGCCAGGGCCGGGCGCGGATTGTCATCGGCGCGCGCTCCGCCATTTTTGCCCCGGTGGAACCACTGGGCCTGGTCATCGTGGATGAGGAACACGAGCAAACCTACAAACAGGAAGAGGCCCCGCGCTACCATGCCCGCGATGTCGCCATCGTCCGCGCCCAAATGGAAAATGCCGTCGTCGTCCTTGGCTCGGCCACCCCCTCCCTCGAGAGTTACTACAATTGCCAAAGTGGAAAATATACGCTGCTGGAACTGCCGGAGCGGGTTGATGACCAGAAGATGCCCCACGTTCGCGTGGTGGACATGCGCCAGGCCGCCCACGCCGAGAAAGGCATCCCCATTTTCTCGCCCCAGCTCAAGGAGGCGATTACCCAGCGCCTCGAACGCCAGGAGCAAACCATCCTCTTCCTGAACCGCCGGGGCTACTCCACCGCGCTGCAATGTCCCGCGTGCGGTTACGTCGCCGAGTGCCCCAATTGCAGCGTTTCGCTCACCTACCATCGGATGGAGCAAAAGTTGTGCTGCCATATTTGCGCCCACGTGGCCCCCGTGCCCAAAATCTGTCCGGCCGAAAAATGCGGCAACCCCGCCATCCGCTTCTCCGGCACCGGCACGCAAAAAGTGGAGGAGGCCATCAAAAAACTCTTCCCCCGCGCCCGCTGCCATCGCATGGATGCCGACACCATGAAGCGCAAGGATGACTACCGCCGCATCCTCGGCGATTTTCGCGCGGGTAAAATCGACATCCTGGTCGGCACGCAAATGATCGCCAAGGGACTTCACTTTCCCAACGTCACCCTCGTCGGCATCATCTATGCTGATTCCGCCTTGCACCAGCCGGACTTTCGCGCCGGCGAGCGCACCTTCCAACTCCTCACCCAGGTCGCCGGCCGCGCCGGTCGCGGCGATGTGGAGGGGGAAGTGTTCGTGCAGGCCTTTACCCCGTTTCACCCTGCCATCCAGTACGCCCGCCGGCATGATTTCCAGGGTTTCTATGATCAGGAGCTGGAATTTCGCGAACAGCTAAAATATCCCCCCGCCGGTCGCGTCGCCCTGCTCACCCTCAAAGGCCGCAGTGAGGACAAGGTGAAATTCTCCGCCGACCACGTGAAGCGCGAACTGGACAAGCTGATTCCGCCTCCGGCCAATGCCTCGGCCTCCCCCCCCGCCAATGCCGCCGGCCCGGCGGCTGCCTTCAAAGACCTGATCATTGCCGGCCCCGCCCCCGCGCCCCTGCTCAAGGCCGAGACCTACTATCGCTATCAAATCATGTTGCGCACCCGCTCCATGAGCAAACTCAGCCACGCCCTCGCCAAATTAGTCGCCGGATTGACCCTCCCCGACGAGGTCACCATGGCCGTGGATATTGACCCGGTGAATTTATTTTGAGCCCGCGTTGCTTCAGCGCGTCCGCGCCGCAGGGTTTAAAACCTTGCAAAACCTGCCGGCAACCTTCCCCAACGTTGAGCCCCAGGCATTTCGTCTTGCTTCAGCCCATGGGTTTAAATACGGAAAACCCCATTGCCCGTTAAGCCTTGCCGGTTGATTTTAGCTGGCTCTAATTTTGCCAAGAAATGTTGAATTCCTCCCCGCCTTGGGTAAACATTCCTGCCATGAACAATTCGCGACCTGCGGACGAGGGAAATTGCCAGCAACCCGGTGCCGAGCGGCGGACGTTGCAGCCCTGCTCCATTGTCATCTTTGGTGCCAGCGGGGATCTCACCGCCCGCAAGCTGATTCCGGCCTTGTATCATTTGTGCAAAGAGCATCAGATGCCCGCCGATTTCCGCATCGTGGGCTTTGCCCGGCGCGAAAAAACCGATGAATCCTGGCGCACCGAATTGCGCACCGCCCTTGATCAGTTTTCCCGCACCAAGCCCGTGGACGAGGAAGTCTGGAAAAAATTTGCCGCCTGCCTTTATTATTGCCAGGGCGATCTGGCGGATCCAGCCGCCTACCAAAAGCTCGAAAGCATCCTGACCGGCTTTGGCAGCGCCCCCTTGCGTCAGAACCTGTTGTTTTATCTCGCCATTTCCCCCAGCCAGTTTGGCACGGTGGCCGAGCAAATCTCCCAAGCGCGTCTGTTGAACAAGGACGGCACCGCCTGGCAGCGCATCGTGGTGGAAAAACCCTTCGGCCATGATCTGGCTTCCGCCCAGGCCCTCAACCAGGAGTTGACCCGCTTTGCCCACGAATCGCAGGTCTTCCGCATTGATCATTATCTCGGCAAGGAAACCGTGCAGAACATCCTGATGTTCCGCTTTTCCAACTCCATTTTCGAGCGCTTGTGGAATCGCGAATCCGTCGACCACGTGCAAATCACCGTCAGCGAAAAACTCGGGGTCGGCGAGCGCGGCGGCTATTACGAGGAGGCCGGCGCCCTGCGCGACATGGTGCAAAACCACATGTTGCAAGTGCTCTCGCTCATCGCCATGGAGCCGCCCGTCTCCTTGGAGGCCGAATCCGTTCGCGATGAGAAGGTCAAGCTGCTCAAGTCCATCCGCCCGCTCACCCCGGAAACGGTGCCCTTGCAGGTCGTTCGCGGTCAGTATTTCGCCGGTTCCGTCGGCGGTCAACCCCGTCCCGGTTACCGCCAGGAAACCAAGGTCAACCCCTCCTCCAATGTGGAAACCTTCGCTGCCCTGAAGCTCTTTATCGATAACTGGCGCTGGAGCGGCGTCCCGTTTTATTTGCGCACCGGCAAAAATCTCCCCCAGAGTGCCAGCGAAGTCCGCATTCAGTTCCGTCCGACCCCCAACGTGCTGTTCGCCGCCCAGTGTGGCCAGCATCTGGATGCCAACGCCCTCACGCTCCGGCTCCAGCCCAACGAGGGAATCTCCCTGCGTTTCAATGGCAAAGTGCCCGGCATGAGCCTCGGCGTGCGCCCGGTCCGCATGCATTTTAGTTATGATGCGGAATTCGGTGCCTACACCCCTGAGGCCTATGAACGGCTCCTTCTCGAAGCCATCGCCGGTGATGCGACCCTGTTTATTCGCCGCGATGAGGTGGAAACCGCCTGGCACATCGTCGATTCCATCCGTAATTTCTGGGACGACAAACCCCTCACTAACCGCGAATTTTATGCCGCCGGCACCTGGGGGCCCGTGGCGGCTGATGACTTGCTCGAAAAACTCGGCCATAAGTGGCACGAACCCCAGATTGTGACTTGAGGGAGGGCTTGGAACGCAAAAGGCATTCATACTGCGGTCCCTGCAAACCGGCCTGAGGAGGCTCATTGCCGGCATCCCTGACGGGTTTTCACACCTGACCGAACCGTCAAAAAATTCCGGCTTGCGGTTGGCCACTGCCGTGGCCAGCGATGCTCTTGAACCGTCCACCGTTTGGACCATGCTTCAGCAGCCCCGAATTAATCGCGTCCTTAAACGTGCTCCTGCCGGCGCAAAACTCCGGTCCGCTCAGGGCGCGCTCTGGCGGGTGACAATCGGCACATAGCCCACTTCCAAACCGGCCGGTGGCGTCACAATCAGCGCGTCATCCAGGGCCACCAGTTTGCCGTTTGTTGGCGGAGCCATGTAATCCCGGTCAATGGGCCAGTTCGTGTGCAACTTTTCCACCAAAGCCTGGAGTTTGGCCTTCTTATCCGCGCCCCAATGGTATTGTTGAAACGACGGCTGGTCCACGAAGCGATACCAGGAGTACGTCACCACCGAGCCGTCCGCGAGGCGGGCGGTGCAGGGACCAAGTTTGGGGCCAGGCGTGGTCCACGCGCCGGTGGCAGGTGACGTGTAGGGCGGGCCCGCCGGGGCCAGCCGGAATTCCTGCCGTGGCAAATGGGTTTCCGCTGGCACCGACACCGCTGCGACTGGCACGCACTCCCGGCCGGTGCGTTTAAAATATTGCGGAAACAGCCCGGGCGGACTGACCTCGTTGGTGAACCATTGCAGTCCCCAAATGTTGCCCGGGAAAATTCGGGTGTCGAAAACGTGTTCAACGCCCGTGATTTTTAATCCCGCCTGGTCATAACTCGTGCGATGCGTGGTGAGCCGAGGTTTCCAGGCCCCATGGGCGTTGAAACTGCCGGAACAGGGCGGACCGCCCGCCCGCCACAACTGGAACGCCTCGAACAGCGCCGCTTTGGAATAATAGGTTACATCCTGCACCAGAAAGGCGCGGCCCTGGGCATCCACCGGGAAATGCAACTGGGGCAATTTCGTATAGACCGTGCCTTGCGCATCCGGCGCGGTGAAGCGCGGCACCGTGTTAATTTCCATCGCCCCACCGCCAATGACTCCCGGGCGCGCATCGAGTCCCCGGCCGTGGAGATACGCATCCTGAAACAGCGTGGCAATTTTGCTCCACGTTTCCGGAATGTAAAAGGCGATCGGACCTTTGAAATTGGCGGCGGCCAGAAAGCAGGTCCAGCTTTGGTCGCCCATGGGGGGATCGTTGGTGCTGGGGTCGGTGAACGGCAGAGCCATCCAGGCATAGCCCAGAAATTCGCCATTCGGATGCCCCCGGAACGGCAGCGCATCGGGCGGAATCAACAGGCGGTTGCTCAATTGCGCGATGCCGAGCCGATGATCCGGGAGCGCTTCGTTGCTGTAAAAAAAGGACCAGCCGGGTGAGCCCACTTCATAATCGTACGCTTGCGGGGTGCCATTCATGCTGAATTTTGGCGGACCGTAGCGGAAATGATTGCCCGCCCAGTAGCCCAACCCGCCTTCCACAGTTTGGAAAACACTGGCCCACGTCGGGCCGCGCTCCTTCCAATTGCGGGCCAGCGTGCCTGCCGGCGCGAGCGGGGTGTCATGGTCGTCGGAATTGTCGGGTAAAAGCCACGCGCCCGGCAGTCCAATTTGGAAATACGCCAGCGGCTGGTCCACCAAAGACCAAACCGCGGAATAGAATCCACCGCCGGCCGTGAAAGCGGAATGCGGCGGAAAAGCATCATGGCCGTAACCAATGTAGCCATGCAACCCCTCGGATTGCTCGGTGATGGTCGATGATGTCACCGCGTCATCGGCCCGGCCCGGCAACGCGGCGGTCACCAGCCATGCGACCGCCGCGCCCAGGCAAATTTGAATTGGCGGGAATTTCATATTCAACGCCAGCTTAGAACAAACCGAGGCAAGGGCGCACTCAATTACCAGTACCCTCGATCCGCCACCGGCTTGATTAGGAAGGTTCGCCGGCGCCCGCGGCCGCAAACCTTGCAGCCACAGTGTGGGCCGAGAAAAATGACTCGCCGGGCGGACCATTTCCTCATCCCACGATCGACCTAGAAAAGTCCCAAGGAGTAGGTGGAATCCCTGGCCGCCGCCCTGGTCAGCGAGCAAGTAGCCCAGGGGGTCCCGCTTAAGGGCTTGCACCTAAACTTGCAAATTCCCCGCTTTTCAGGTTTCATAAGTAGGATGTGCCGACTTGGTAACTGGTTTTTGTTGGTAATGGTGATTCTGGCTGCCGGTTTCAGAGCCGGCGCGGAGTCTGCCGAAGTAAATTTGGACTACGTCGCCACCCGCGCTTTGGAGCGGGCTCGCACTCCCTTTCATTCTCCCCGAGAAAATTTGCCGCCGGTCCTCCGGCAGGACCGTTTGGATTACGACAAATACCGCGAAATCCGCTTTCGCCGGGACAAGGCGCTCTGGACCGCCGCCGATGCCCCTTTCCGTGTTGAATTTTTCCATCCCGGTTATCTGTATCAGGAACCCATCCGTACTTACGAATTCACCCTGACTCACGTACAGCCTATTCGCTTCGTGCAGGATTTCTTCGATTACGGCAGCCTGCACATTCAGGACCAAATTCCTGCGAATACGGGCTATGCCGGTTTTCGGGTGCTCTATGCCCTCAACCAAACCAACCAGTTCGATGAACTCGGGGCATTCTTGGGGGCCAGCTACTTTCGCCTTCTCGGCAAAAACCAGCGCTACGGTCTTTCCGCCCGCGGCCTGGCGATCAACTGTGGCGAGAATGGCCAGCCGGAGGAATTCCCCATCTTCACCGACTGGTGGCTGGGCAAACCCTCCCATGACGACACCGAACTCCGCCTCTTCGCCATTTTGGACAGCGTCAGTGCCGTCGGGGCTTACGAATTTTTGATTCGTCCGGGCGAGACTACCGTCGCCCGCATCGATGCCGTGGTCTATCTCCGTGAAACCGCCAAAATCAAAGCTGTCAGCCCCGGCCAGTACCCCATCAAAACGCTCGGCCTCGCCCCGCTGACCAGCATGTTCTGGTTCGGCAAAAATTCCGAGCGCAAACCCGATGATTACCGGTCCGAGGTCCACGATAGCGATGGCCTGCTCATGCGCATGGGCAACGGGGAAACGCTCTGGCGTCCCCTTGATAATCCCACGGTGATGCGTCATCAAATTTTCAATGCCGCCAACATCCGCGGTTTTGGCTTGATGCAGCGGGAACGCGCTTTTTCCGCCTACCAGGACAGCTTCAACCTCTACCATCTGGAACCGAGCGTCTGGGTGGAACCCCATGGTTCCTGGGGCGAGGGCAGCTTGCATTTGGTTTCGCTCAGCTCGGCCTTTGAAGGTCTCGACAACATTGTCGCCTTTTGGGATCCCAAGAAAAAACCCGAACCGCTCCAGCCCTTTCATTTTGGCTACACGCTTTACTGGACCACCGAGAATGATTTCAAGCTTTCTGACAACAAGGCCGTGTCCACCCGCGTCGGACGGGATTTGAGCTGCCAGGACTGCCGCCAGTTCATCATCGACTTCGCCGGCCCCAAACTCGATGTCCTGCCCGAAAGCAACCCCCCGCAGTCCATTGCCAATTGCAGTGACAATGCGGTCATCTTAAACAACCAGGTTGTCCGCTGTCCCGAACTGGGAACCTGGCGCGTGATTTTGAAAATGCAGCCCAAGCCGGGCAACCCCGACCCCGTGGACCTGCGCTGCACCCTGCAAAACGGTACGAACGCGTTGAGCGAAACGTGGACGTACCAATGGAGTCCGCCTTGAACCCCCAAATTTTACCGGATCGCGCCGGGCAACTGGCCGGCCGGCCGCTGGAAGAATGGAATGACGCGTATGCGAAGGTGGAGAGCTATTTTAATGCGCTCCGCATCCGCAACCGTCCGTTGCTCGGCCAGCTTTGCCTGCGCGTCCTCGAACGGGCGCAAAAACGCGCCCCGGCCGAAACTGGCCGCACCGCCACCCAGTTGGTCGCCGAGGAAATGGATCACATCGTTACCGAATGGTTTGCCGAGGTCTTGCAAGTACCGCCCACCAACGCCGACCAAATGCTCTCCACCCGCGGCCGGCTCGCCTTGCTGCTGGCGGACATGCCCGGCAAATGGCAGGACCAGTTCCTCCGTCCCGGCCCCTGGCCGGAGGAGTTTACCGAGGCCATGCGCGAAACGTTTTTGCGCGCCGGTCCCGATTTCCAGCTTTCCAAAATGACCCCGCGGCCCCTGGATCTCGGTCCACTTACCAGCCTGGGCAATCTCGGCCGCATGCCTTATTTCCGCATGATCTTTGCCTGGAGCCTGTTCGCACTGCTCTTGATTGGGATATTTCTCTTCACCCACATGCAGCCGCACTGACCATGTCTGGCATCTGTCCCAAATTCGAGGCTGGTTTGCCGCGCCGTCCGCGCGGCTGGCGCGTGTTTATTTTCTATTCATGCGCGCTGCTCCCCACGGGGATCGTTTCCCTGATCTTTGCCGACCTCCTCTGGCGTACCGGCTGGTCCACCGCCTGCACCATCCTCCTCGTCCTGTTCGTCATCCTCTTTCTGTTTGCCGCCATTGGCTGTGTGCACGGGGTCTTTGGCTTTTTTCTCCGCATGTTTGGGGACCGCCGGCGCATTACCCAGCTTAAACCGTTCAAGGAACAGCCCATCGACGGCATCAGCACCGCCATCATTTTCCCCATTTACAATGAGAACGTGGTCCGCGTCTACGAGGGACTCCGGGCCACCTACGAATCCCTCGAAAAGACCGGCCAGCTGGAACGCTTTGACTTTTTCATCCTCAGCGACTCCACCAGCCCCGACAACTGGGTGGAGGAGGAGCGCCGCTGGTATGATTTGATCCGTGAGCTCGATGCCCTCGGCCGTATTTATTACCGCCGCCGCCTTGTCAATGAGGCCCGGAAAAGCGGCAATGTCCGCGACTTTCTCAATACCTGGGGCCGCCGCTACCGCTATTTTATTTGTGCTGATGCCGATAGCGTGCTCCGGGGCGAGACCCTGGTGGACCTCGTAAAATTGATGGAAGTCCATCCCACCGTCGGCCTGATCCAGACCGTGCCCGCCCTGGTAAATGCGGAGTCACTTTTCGGCCGCATTCAACAATTTGCCAACCGTCTCTATGCCCCGGTCTTCATTGCCGGCCTGAATTATTGGGCGCTCGATTTCGGCAATTACTGGGGGCACAACGCCATCATCCGCACCGAGCCCTTCATGCAGTTTTGCGATCTCCCGCAACTCCCCGGCCGCAAACCTTTTGGCGGACAGATCCTGAGTCACGATTTCGTCGAAGCCGCCCTCCTGCTCCGCGAAAATTGGGAAGTCTGGTTTGCCTACGATCTCGAGGGCAGCTACGAGGAGGCCCCCCAGGCGCTGGTTGACAACGCCCAGCGCGAACGGCGCTGGTGCCAGGGCAATCTCCAGCACACGCTGGTCCTCTTCACCAAGGGCCTGCGCGGCGTCAGCCGCCTGCATTTGATCCTGGGTATCTGTGGCTACCTGGCCGGCCCGCTCTGGCTGGCCTTCCTGCTGGCGTTCAATTGGATTCGCTGGGCGCACGATAATTCCGGTCTGTCCGATATCACCGTGCCGGCCTTTACCCCCTATCTGCATGGCATCAGCGGTACCGCGCATGCCTTCCTCGTCTTCCTGATTTGCATGATTGTCATCATGCTGCCCAAGGTGCTTGCCCTCATCGACCTGGCCTACGATTCCAAACGCCGCCGCGCTTATGGCGGCCTCGCCCGCACCACCACGGGGGTGATTTGGGAAACCGTCTTTTCCACCCTGCACGCCCCCATGCTGATGCTCTGGCACACCCGGTTCGTCGTCACCAATCTCCTCGGCATTTCCGTTGGCTGGACCACCCAGAAGCGGGCGGCCGATGGCACCGCCTGGCTCTATGCCATCCAGCGGCAATGGGGCCACGTGCTGGTCGGGGTTTTGTGGGGCTGGTTTATGTGGGTGCTGAGCCCCGCTTTGTTTTGGTGGTTTACCCCGGTGTTGGCTGGCATGGTGCTCTCCGTGCCGGTCAGTGTGCTCACCAGCCGGCGCAGTCTGGGCTTGCGCGCCCGCAGCCTGGGCCTCTTCCTCACCCCGGAGGAAACCGGGCCACCGCCCGAAATTGTTTCGTTGCGCGCCCGTATGAAAATTCACGAACTGACCGAAGGCGCCCCCAGCCCCGCCCGCTCCCACACCGGGGTCGCGGATGCCGTGCTGGATCCCTACGTCAACGCCATTCACGTCTCCTTGTTGCGCGAAAAGCTTCTCAATCCCGTATACGCGGAGGAAGGCCAGTTGCTTGGCGTCGGCAGCGACCGCGTCCGTGCCTTGGGCGAAAAGCTCCTTCTAGAGGGACCGGATAAACTCACCGCCAGTGAACGTCTGCTGGTTCTGGCGGACCAGGCCGTCATGGTGCGCCTCCACCAGCAGGCCTGGCAGCGCTCGGGCGACAGCCTCTCCCCTTGGTGGCGGGCCGCCATCTCCGAATACCGCCGCCGCGATTAGTCCAAACGGCCGGACCATAAGGCTCGGGCGTCGGTCCGGGATTTCACCATAACGTGACTTGCCCTCGGTGCCGCCTTCCGGGCATTTTAGACGCCATGAAAAGGACTATTGGTTTTCAACTATCCGTTCTGGCGCTGGCCGCCGGTCAACTCCTTGCGGTAGCTCCCCCGGCATTGGCCCAGGATTTTAACGCCACCACGGAAACTGTCGGCCACGGCACTAATGGCGTGGTCACGCCAGTCAACCAGCGGCTAACCCCCGCCGGCACCCTGCTGGAATTGCCGGGCATGCGGCCCGAGGCCGTGGCCTTAAGCCCGGATGGCAAACTGTTGGTGACCTCCGGGCTCACGCATGAATTGGTCCTGATCAATCCCGCCACCGGACTGGTCCGCCAGCGAGTGGCCTTTCCCGCAGATCGCCTTGCGGACAGCCTTCCGGGACAGGCCCCCATTCTGGATCCGGATGAAAAAGCCCAGCTCAGTTACACCGGTTTGATTTTTTCCCCGGATGGCACGCGCATTTATGTGGCCAATGTGAATGGCAACGTGAAGGTGTTTGCCGTGGCAGCGGATGGTCAGGTCACGCCCCGCGCCACTTTCGCGCTGCCCCTGGCCAAAGTTGGCGATCGTCAGGCAGACATCGCCGCGGGCCTGGCCGTGTCACGGGATGGCCGCAAGTTATATGTCGCCCTCAATCTCTCGAATCAACTGGCGGAACTGGACACCGCCACCGGCAAGGTATTGCGTTTGTGGGCGGTGGGCGTGGCTCCCTTTGGCGTGGCGCTGGCCGGTGACAAGGTGTATGTGAGCAACTGGGGCGGGCGTCGTCCGGCGGAGGACAGCCTCACGGCCACGGCCGGGCATGGCACCCGCGTGCGCGTGGATGACCGGTCCATCGCCCGGGAAGGCTCCGTCTCGATCATTCATCTGACCACCACGAACCAGACGGAAATCGTGACCGGCCTGCACACCTGCGCCCTGGCCGTTTCGCCGAACGGCCATTATGTAGTGGCGGCCAATGCGGGCAGCGATAATTTGACCGTTTTGGACACCCGCAACGATACCATCGTGGAAACCATCAGCACGCGGCAGAACCCGGGGGATTTGTTCGGCGCCCAGCCGAATGCCCTGGCGTTTGATCGGTCCGGCAAAAAACTCTACGTCTGCCATGGGACCCAGAATGCCGTGGCCGTGATCAAATTCAAAGCCGGTGACTCGCAGTTGCTCGGTCTGATTCCCACCGGTTGGTTTCCGGCCGGGGTGGCGGTGGATGACCAGCGTTCGCAATTGTATGTGGCCAATATCAAAGGCCTCACCCAGGGCAGGTTGGGCGACAAGGGGGTCCTGGAATTCAACACCAAGCAGCATGCAGGTTCGCTCTCTTTGATCCCCCTGCCCGACAAAGCCCACCTCGCCGCTGACACCGCCACGGCCCTGGCCAATCTACGCTATCCACTGCTCGCCCAGGCCAGGCTCCCCGCCCGGTCCAGCCAGGCCGCCCAGCCGGTGCCCGTCCGGGTGGGGGAACCGAGCGTCTTTGAACATGTAATCTACGTCATCAAGGAAAACCGCACCTATGACCAGGTGCTGGGCGACATTACCGCCGGCAACGGCTATGCCCAGCTCTGCACCTTTGGAGCAACCGTCACGCCCAACCAGCACGCCTTCGTTAATCAGTTTGTGCTCCTGGACAATACTTATTGTTCGGGGGTGCTCAGTGCCGACGGTCATAATTGGGCGGATAGTGCCATGGCCACCGACTATGTGGAACGCTCCTTTGCTGGATGGCCCCGCACTTATCCGGCGGGTGGGTCGGGCGACTCGGGCAAAGATGCACTCGCCTGGTCGCCGGCGGGATTCATTTGGGATGATGCCGCCGCGCATGGGCGGACCATCGCCGATTTTGGCGAATACACCACCGCCACCAAAAAATGGAAGGATCCCGCCCGCAAAAAAGAACCCAAATTCCTGGATTGCTATCGCGACTTCCTGTCCGGCAGCAACGCCATTGCCTACGCCTGCGAGCCGGATTTGGAAGTGCTGCGTCCGTACATGATGACCAACACCATCGGCTGGGATCTGGATGTGCCGGATGTCTGGCGGGCCCGGCAATTCATTGCCTCCCTGCATCAATTTGAAGCCGCCGGCAAAATGCCCAACCTGATTATCATCTGGCTGCCCAACGATCATACCGACGGTGCCAAAGCAGGTTCCCCCACGCCCGCCGCCCACGTGGCCGACAACGATCTCGCCTTCGGCCAGATCGTGGAGGCCCTCAGCCACAGCCCCTTCTGGACCAACACCTGTGTGTTCGGGATTGAGGACGATCCGCAAGCCGGCTGGGATCACGTGAGCGGCTATCGTACCACGGCCTATGTGGTGAGCCCCTACACCAAGCGCCACACCGTGGTCAGCACCCAGTACAATCAAACCAGCCTGCTGCGTACCATGGAACTCATCCTCGGCCTGCCACCCATGAACCAGATGGATGCCACCGCCACCCCAATGTTCGATTGTTTCACCAATACGCC
>CAIZWI010000010.1 GCA_903936645.1 uncultured Verrucomicrobia subdivision 3 bacterium | reverse complement strand
TAGCATCGTTTGTTGAGTTGTCAAATGAGGCTGGCGGCATTCTGGCACTCAGCGGTGGGGGCACGCTTGGGTTTGATGGGGAGTCCGCAACCGGGGCAGCATCGGTCAGCGGGAGCGGGTTTCCCGGCCGGCGAAACATGCTGGCGAGGTTGCGGCTCTGGATGGGGCGGCGGGGAGCAACCTGTGCCGGCAAGCATGCGGGCGGGGGGCGACGCCAAAGTTTAAAACAGCCGGTTCAGATCATATTACGTTTGAAAACGTTGATCAGTTTCATGGCCCGACTGGGGTTGGCTTTTAAAACAACGGGGGTGAGCGGGAGGTTGATGAACTGGCTGAAGCCGGGAGGGGTGTTATTCGCCAGGAGACTCAAATCCCGGAAGGCCATGCGCCAGTCGGGAAAATCACGCTCTGCGACCGGGCCTTCCCACAGGACGATGGTTCCCTTATGGCGGGGATCCTGCTCAATTTTTTGGTACAGCCCCTGGACGCTTTCAACCGCGCCCTCCAGCAATTGGAGAATATTGCCGTCCCGGTAGAGCAAGATACCGGTGATCCCGCTCTTTTCGTTATTCGCCCGACTTTGTTCCAACAAGGCCAGCAACTCCGCCTGGGAGAATAGATATGTGGCGGAGCTCACATAAATAATTTGGTACATATGAGTTGGGATGTTTTTAATAAGCCCATTCAGCAGGCTCTTTAAGCCTTAAAACAGGTTCGAACAGCCGCGCAAGGATGATGGTCCAAGAGGGCTTTCCATCTGATTTTTGAATAATTCCCGCGACCGATATAAGTTCATTTTATATACCAGTGAAATTAATGCAAGTGGGAAATTTTGCAAAGGGAATTTTGACTTTCACCGCATTTTTCACCGGCGCAGAAGAGGTTTTGACGTCCTAGATTGACCCACGGGACTTTTTTAAAAATGAGGGGGGCGGAGGAACAAATAGCCCAAATACGGCACCATGGTTGGCGGCCTATTTCCTCTCGACGCGTTCCAGTTGTGCCCCGGCAGCACGATCGCGTCAGGGGGCGGGGATTTTTAAGACGGACGGGCTGTTCCTTCGCGGAGGACGCGTGCCCACGAATCGGACGAATGGCACGAATTGAGCCATACGGCCATGAGCGATCTCGGGGTTGCGGTTATGGGGGACCCAGACCAGGTGGGGCGTGGTGTATGTTGAATATGTCTTCCTTTGTTGAATTGCCAAATGAGGCCGGCGGCACTCTGGGACTCAGTGTTGTGCTCAATAATGGTTTTGATGGTCAGTCAGCAAAGTCTGCATCACCTGTCATTTGGAACTGGTTATGGCTTAGTAGTTTTTTACCCAAAGAGGAAGCAACCTTTATTTGAAGCCTAGCGGGTCATTTTGCATGGGCAAATACGTCCATGGGGTCAAATTTGAATCGACGAAAGGCTTCCCATCTCAGTAGCCAAGCCAGAAGCGGTTCTCTCATTGCTACGTAATCTGCAAGAGGATGGACAGCTACCAGTCCCGCAGAATCTGTGAACAAAGCCGGATCATGTACAGCATGCGGAACTTTTTCGAACGGGAATCGGGGGTGCTTGCCGTCGTAGATGTGATGAATCGTCCAACCCCAACGCGAGGGATATGGCCGTTTTGGTCGTTCACCACCAGAAATCAGGAAGGAAATTATAGCGGGCCCGTTATTTCGACGATCGACCGGCAAACCTAACCGCGTGATTTCATCTTCCAATTCAGGGGGATAAACATAGCAATCCTTCCTTTGCCCATCCGGATGTCTAACCCAGTTGTCCGAAATCGCCCGCCTGATGCGAGGCCACCGGAAATAAGTTTCGCGCTGACACCAAATGGCAATTGAAGATTGTACTCCCACATCAAATCGGTTGCGCCACATCGCCTTGATCCATTGGGGCGCATCTTGTGCACGGCTCCGATCTTCCAAATCATCTGCCAATTTAATCGCCCGCTCCGAGATCTGCGACCAATTTTTGGCCGCACGCGAATCAATAGTGGGCAGATGGCTTAGTGCATCAAAGTCGTCATCCACTACAATATCAGGTTTAGAGGCATACTCGTCGAAAAAGCCTTCAAGTTTATGCATTTGCGCAATTTGCACTGCGTAGTTTTTGCCGCAACTAGACCAAAGAGACAATTTGTAGCCTTTGGTTTTTAAGGCAACCAAACCCTCGACAACATTTGGAAGCAAAGCCTGATTTTTATCTATAATAGTCAGATCAACATCAATTGAAATTTTTGTGGCCATTTGCGTTTTCAGGAAGCTGCGCTGCACTCAGGTTACCTCTGACTACTTCCGTACGAGCCAGGGACTTTCCAGAGCATGGCATCCGTTTGTTTAATTCCGAGTTCCTCCGCGATTTGTTCCCTTTTTAATGCCTTTGGATTAATTGGGCGTTTGGGTCTTGGTTTAATCTCTTTTTGATTTGGTTCAGCAAATCTCGCAAGCATGTCGGCTCTGAGTTGTTTCCTTAGTTCGATAATAAACCCTTTAGGAGCTATTTTGGCGATTGCACCTGTGATACTGCGGCCGGCAAAAATTTCTGTGCGGCAGTGTTCCGCCAAAACATCATTCCAGGTGAAATGGCTAATATTTTTACGGAAAGTGAACATCGCTTCATCCTCAACCAATCCGGTTTGATTGCGCTTCACAAACCGGGTTTTCATTAATCCGCCCTTAATTTCAATGGGCAATGGTTCGAAACCGGCAGCAATTAGCCTTTGACTTTGGAGTTCGTATTCCACCCATTCAAAAACTTCTTCGCCCAATAGAATGGCGTCGACAAATTTTCTTAGCTCGCTCCCCTTCAGTCCCGAAAACGACAATCTGGATTTAATTTCCCTGGCAGATCTTGGTTGAACGAAATAATACCTGTTTCCTGGGGGGCGTGAATTCAAAATGGGATCGGTTAATTGCGCACGGCTTTCCCTGAAACCCTCGCGATAATCTGGTTTCCAAACATTACGTTCTCTGCGCACTTTTTCCCAATCAATCTCTTTCATAACAAAGGTGTTTTTGTATTTGGCAGCTTCAGTGGTTACGCTGGATTAACCTTTTCCTAATCTATGCAAAATTGTTCAATTACTAACATTTTGACTACCCATTCTCGTTTACCTTTGCATGTTTAATCGACTGCTCTTTTTGATAGATCATCATCAAATTATAATCGAAATACAATAATTGATAGAATTTTCCTGTTTTACCTGCTAACACGTTAAGGTAAACGGGGCGGTTGGTGGTTCCAAATTCATATGCTTTTTTACCGGCTATGTGCTTTCGCAAGCCATATTTTTCTGTTAATGTAGCAATCACTTCATTGTCAGGTTTGGATAAATCACCACCGGTGATAATTCCCACAACTTCTATCCTGCATACACGACCATCATCGGTGGTGTTTACATTTAGCTGGGCCTTATTGAAAAGTGGCAGGTCATTGGTAATCACGTCCACTAGTTCTTCTCCATGACTTCCTAGAAAGTAACCGCAAGCACCATCTGCCGGTTTTAAATAATTCTCCTGGTCAAGGGGATAAATTTTCGGAATTGAAGTGACTGACGATGTTTTGGGCAAGTGCTGGAATAATACAAAAGATCTAAATGAAGCAATGGCAACGACGGCTGCGCAAATAGCCATCGTGTACAACATCAATTTTTTAGCGTTAAACATCTCCTTTTTCGGCGGGGGTGTTATCGAAGTTGCGGCAATTAAAAGTGTTGATAGATTGCAATGCGGGCATATGGTGCTCAGCCCGGCTATTTGCTCAGGGAATGAAATGGGACCGTTGCAGTTCTGGCAATTGCATTTTAAATCCATGATTGTCGTTTCCTTATGTACAACATTAAACTTACCGGCTGAAATTAGTTTTTCATTCAAGCGGGCAATCAAATATTCGCCAAATCATCAATTTGGGTCAAACACACAAAATATTTAGTTCAATAGCCCATGCCTCCATCCACCTCGCCCAGCGGCGGCGCAAATTGTTTTCTGTAAAATGTTTTATCATAGCCAAATACGGGTTGGTTTCAGGATTCCATGTTGAGGTAAGTTTTTCCCGTTTTCCATTCATCATTGGTCTCGGCCTGGATTGCGCTGACGAGGCGCAGCAGCGATGCTTTGTCGGGAAAGAAGCCGGTGACCCGGGTGCTGCGTGTGTGGTCTTTGTACACCTGTTCGAGCGGATTGGTGGTGCGCAAACGGCGCTGATGTTCGCGGTGAAAGGCGAAGGCCGCAAACCCTTGCGGCAGATTTTCCTCCATCCAGGTGGCGAGTTTGGGTGCCATGGCGGCCTGTTCGGTTATTATTACTCTCAGGTGTGTCTAGGCCCTGAGGCGGTCGGGACAATCGAACACGGAGCGGATGGCTTGCGTAGGACGGCTTTACAGATCCTTTAGCCGGACGGGTGTGCCCATGCCCCGACTCGGTATGGGTGCTTTCCTGCGGTCGCTGGCCTGTTGATTGCTTTTCGATTGCTTTAAATGAAACCAACTAGACAGGAAGGCAAAAGACGGGAAAAGTAGAAAAGCGCAAGGGTTGAAAACGAGCCAATCAGGAAAACCAGTGTTTTCCCCATGAAAAAAGGTGGTGGTAGGTTCTGGATTCGAACCAGAGAAGGCGTGAGCCAGCAGATTTACAGTCTGCCCCCGTTGGCCACTTGGGTAACCTACCATAGCCGGAACTGTTAACACCAAGCCCGAAACCGGGCGGTTGGCGTTGTTTGTTCGCATCATAGACTGCGCGCGGCCGGTTGCCAAGCTTGCAGACGGTTGATGCGTGCGGTTCGCGAGGAAAAAAAATCGCCAATCGCCTCCCGCAGGAGGGCAAATGGCGGAGTGTTCCACCGGACCCGCACCGCAGCTGTTGCCAACTGCGAAAGTGAATCTTGCCATGATTCCCGGGGCACGGCAAGTTGAATTCTCAGGGTTGATTTTTCGGGGGGGGAGACAAACTTCTTCGGGCAGGGGCTTTTTCAGAGGTTTTGGCATAATAGGCATCTAGAAGTCTAGGGATGGCATGGATTCGCCATTTTCCAGCGCCCCTGCCGGGGCGCGACCGTTATCGGCCAGTTACCGGGGGCGGCGCCAAGCTTCCGCCTTCGCACAGAGCTAGGGCGGACAGGTGTCCCCGGCTCATTTCGGGCGCTCCACCGGGGCAAAACTAGGGCGCTCGAAGAAATTTGTCTCACACCCATTTTTCGGCAGGGGATAGCGAAGGGTGGCGGGGTGGACGGGCGGGGGTGAGTCGTGCCAGAGGGGGGGCTGGCGGGGGCTGCGGTGCCTTTCCCGGAATTGGAAATTGGCTTTTTTCCCGCTCCGCTTTAGCCTGTGCGGGTGAGCATCCTGGAAGAATTACAATGGCGCGGCCTGGTGGCTGATTGCACGGACCTGGCGGAATTGACGAAGCGGCTGGCTTCGCCCATCACGCTGTATTGCGGCTTTGATCCGACGGCGGACAGCATTCACGTGGGCAATCTGGTGCCGTTGCTGGCGCTGCGGCGGTTCCAGGCGCTCGGGCATCATCCGATTGTGCTGGCGGGCGGCGCGACGGGGTCCATTGGGGATCCCAGTGGCAAATCGGCGGAGCGGCAATTGCTCACGTCCGAGGTGCTGGACCATAATATCGCCCGGGTGAAGGTGCAACTGGCCAAGTTGCTGGATTTCGAGACGCCGCAGAATCCGGCCCGGCTGGTGGATAACGCGAGCTGGACGGCCGGGATTTCCTACCTGCACTTTCTGCGCGACATCGGCAAGCATTTCTCGGTGAACCAGATGGTGGCCAAGGAAAGTGTGCGCGCGCGCATGGAGGATCGGGAATCGGGCATCAGTTACACGGAGTTCAGCTACATGCTGCTCCAGGCGTTTGATTTTTACGCGTTGAACCGGGATCAGGGTTGCGAACTGCAAATCGGCGGCAGCGATCAGTGGGGCAACATTACCGCCGGGATTGAGCTGACGCGCAAGAAGCTCGGCCACACGGTCTATGGGCTTACCCTGCCGTTGATCATGAATGCGGACGGCACGAAATTCGGCAAAACGGTGGCGGGGGCCATCTGGCTGGACCCGCAGCGCACGAGCGTTTACCGCTTTTACCAGTACTGGATCAACACCGATGACCGGGATGCCATCCGTTATCTGAAGTTTTTTACGTTTTTGACGGCCGAGGAAATCGCGGCGCTGGAACAGCAGCACACGGCCAACCCGGGGGCGCGGGCGGCGCACAAGGCCCTGGCGCGGGCGGTGACGGATCTGGTTCACGGTCCCAGTGCCACCACCGAGGCGATTCGCGCGAGCGAAATCCTGTTCGGCGGTGAACTCACGGGGATTTCGGAAGCCACGTTTGCGGATATCGTGGGGGAAGTGCCGACGAAGGATGTGGACGGCGGGGCGCTCGCCGGCGCGGGCATTCCCCTGGTGGAGTTGCTGGTGCTGGCCGGGCTGTGTCCCTCCAAAGGCCAGGCCCGCAAGGATGTGGAAGGCGGCGGCGTGAACATTAATAATGTGCGGGAAACTAATTTCCAACGCATGGTCACGGCGAACGACCTGCTCTTCGGCAAACATTGCCTGCTCCGCAAAGGGAAGAAAAATTACGTGGTGGTGACGGCGAAGAGCTGAACCGCGGCGCGAGGACAGGCAGCTTGCCGCGCGGTTCCTGAGGCAGGCGGGTGTGACGGGAGGCTTTGCGAGAATGGCCGGGCGGGGGGCGCCCGGTTTGGCGGGGTGATTTATTGTTCGGTCACGGCTTGAATGGCACCTTCATCGGCCACGAGTTCCCACGGGCGGCTGGGATTGTATTCCTGCATTGCCCGGGCGGTGCGCGTGGTGCTTTCACCTAAATCCTGCTGATAAACCTGGCCGTCCTGATTGACGATGAACGTCATGATGCCGGATTTCCCCCACGTGGCCGGATAGGCCACCAAGGCGCAGCCGCCGGTCAATTTTCCCGAGTGGAGGTAATTCTGCTGGCCACCAAAGGCATCCAGGCCTTGCCGGGTTAGCACTTTGAAATAATAGCCATGGAACGGTTGGGGACTCCGGGCGGAGTGGCCGAAGTCGTGCCCGGTCTGGGCCAGGGCCACGAGCGGGCCAAACGGACAGGCGGGAGCCGCGATGGAAGTGGGCCAGTAGAGGCCATCGTGAGTGCCCTCGGCGCTGGCCAGGGTGATAGCGTAGGTGGAACCCGTGCTGGTGGCCACATGCGACTTTTGCGCCATGGCAAACACCCGGCAAACGCCGATGGCATGCAATTCATCTTTGCCAATGTGGCGGTTGATGATTTCTTCCCGGCCCGCCGCCGTGTCAAAATGCCACTGGCCGTCCGCACGCACCAGGGGGATGGGCAGGGGCCACTGGTTGGTGCCGACTTCCAGGGTGAGCGAGTCCACGGTATTGGTCACGGTAACACAGCTTTGACCCATGGCGGTGGCGAACCACCGGGCGTTGCGGGCATCCTGCCGGGTGTCGCCCGTGGTCATTTCGCCAAATTGCGGGCCGAACAAGTCAAGCAAGGCAGCATGATCATTGCTTCCAGCCGCGGCCTGTAACGCCGTGATCGCCGCGATGGGGGACGCAAAAGTGTGCTGGCCGGCCACCGCATTGGTTGCTGCACGATCCAGTGACGCCGCCGCCAGTCCGGCTGCCAGCGTGGCTAAAACCACCGGCAGGCGGTGAAAAACTCGAATGGTTGATACGAATGACTTCATTGAATTAAAGTTGGTATAACTAAGATCACCGTTTTCCCCCATGGCCGCCGCCATGACCGCCCCCAGGGGCACCGCCGTGTCCGCCGCCGTGATGCCCGCCCCCGCCCCGGCTGGCGGCTCCCCGGTGACTATAACCATGCACGTCGCGACCGTGATCATAGTAGCCGCCACCGAAAATGTAGACGTCTGGTTCCCCCACCAGGACCGCGCCGCCGCCATAACCGCCATCCCCATAACCCACACAGCCGGTGAGCACCAACAGCCCCGCCAGGCAGGCTGTGAGGCGGAAGCGGTTGGTCCAGCGAATGCCTGCTTTCACCGGGAGCCTCGCATGGCGGCGGACAGGGAAAAGCGGTGGGCGGTTATAACGGGCGGCGGGAAAACCCGGACCGGCAGCAGGGTCCAAGGCCGGGCGAATTCCGCCCGCCAGGCGCGCACCGCCTGCACCAGCCGGTCGCACCAGGCATGGCGCAGGGGATTTGGGGGTTGCATAGGACCCACCCTAAGGGAAACCAGTTCCCGCCCGCCATGGGGTGTTCACCCCGGACCGGCCGGTCTGCACGGGCCCTGGCCACTTCAAGAAACGCCAAGGGATTGCCAAAAACCGGGAAGCTACCACTGCCGGCATGCATCAGAGTTACTGTGCTAAATGTGGCACAAATTTTAAATAATATTATGAATGCATCCAAACTTCCCGTCCTCGGCCTGCTCGCGTTCGCGGCCGGCGGGCTGGTCACGGCGGCGCACGCGGCGGGTGAGGCGGACCTGCAAATTCCCGGGCTGGAGCAGGTGACGTTCGACGGGCTGGGGGGCATCAGTGGCATGTCTCTGATGTATCTGGGCATTGCGGTTTGCTTGATCGGCGCCGGGTTTGGGCTGGCCCAGTATCGGCGCACCAAACACCTGCCGGTGCATGACTGCATGAGCCGCGTGTCGCGGACCATTTGGGAGACGTGCAAGACGTACTTGTTTCAGCAAGGCAAATTCCTGGCGGTGCTCTGGGTGTTGATTGCCGGTTGCATCGTGTTTTATTTCAGGGGCCTGGAGCATAAATCGGCCACCGATGTGAGTGTGATCCTCGCCGCCTCGGTGCTGGGCATTCTGGGTAGCTATGGCGTGGCGTGGTTCGGCATTCGCATTAACACCACCGCGAACAGCCGCACGGCTTTTTCCGCCTTGCAAGGCAACCCGTTGAAAACCCTTTCCATTCCGCTGCAATCGGGCATGAGCGTGGGGTTGCTGCTGGTTTGTGTGGAGTTGTTTTTCATGATTTCCATGCTGGTGTTTTTGCCAGGCAACCTGGTGGGGCCGTGCTTCATTGGCTTTGCGATTGGGGAATCCCTCGGGGCGGCGGTGCTCCGGATTTGCGGCGGGATTTTTACCAAGATCGCCGACATTGGCAGCGATTTGATGAAAATTGTTTTCAAGCTGCCCGAGGATGATCCCAAGAATCCGGGGGTGATTGCCGATTGCACCGGGGACAATGCGGGTGATTCGGTGGGCCCCACGGCCGATGGCTTTGAGACCTATGGGGTCACCGGGGTGGCGCTGATCGCCTTTCTCGCCCTGTCGCTGGCCGGGAACCATGCGCTGTGTGCCACGCTGATCATCTGGATTTTCACCATGCGGGCGCTGATGATTCTGACGTCCCTGGGTTCCTATTTTCTCAACGACGTGATATGTCGCGCCAAATATGGCCACCTCAAGGATTTTGATTTCGAGGCGCCGCTCACGCATCTGGTCTGGATCACGTCGGGCGTCTCGATTATGGTCACGTTTATCGCCAGTTATTTTCTGCTGGGCAAACAGGCGGGGCTGGATGCCCAACTCTGGTGGGTGCTCTCGGCGATCATTTCCTGCGGCACGGCGGCCGGGGCGTTGATTCCGGAATTCTCCAAGATTTTCACCAGCACCAACTGCCAGCACGTGAAGGAAATCACCAATTGCTCGAAGCACGGCGGGGCTTCCCTGAATATTCTATCGGGCTTTGTGGCGGGCAATTTCTCGGCCTTTTGGACCGGCCTGGTCATTCTCACCTTGATGTTCATTAGCTGCCTGTTTGCCACTTACCAGGGCTCCCCGGTGGTGGCCATGATGCCCCATGAATTTCAGTTTGCCGCGCCGATCTTTGCCTTTGGCCTGGTGGCCTTCGGCTTTCTCGGCATGGGTCCGGTGACCATTGCCGTGGATAGTTATGGCCCGGTCACGGATAATGCGCAGTCGGTGTATGAACTGAGCCGCATTGAATCCCGCAAAAACATTCGCACGGAGATCGAGGAAAATTTCGGCTTCGAGCCGGATTTTGAGAATGCCAAATACTTGCTGGAAAAGGGCGACGGCGTGGGCAATACCTTCAAGGCCACGGCCAAGCCGGTGCTGATCGGCACGGCGGTGGTGGGGGCCACGACCATGGTCTTCGGCATCATCATTCTACTGGATAATATTGGCAAGGCCGCCGACCCGTCCTTCAGCATCGTTTCCAAGTTAAGCCTCGTGATGCCGGAAATCATCCTGGGCCTGCTCATGGGGGGTTCCGTCATTTACTGGTTCACGGGGGCCTCGTGCCAGGCGGTGGTCACCGGGGCGTATCGGGCGGTGGTTTACATCAAGGAAAACATTCAACTGGACGCGGTGACGGCCTCGGAAAAGGACAGCAAGGAGGTGGTGCGCATCTGCACCGTATACGCTCAAAAAGGCATGTGGAACATTTTCATTGTGATCTTCTGCCTGGCGCTCGCGCTGGCGTTTTTCAATCCGTACTTTTTTATTGGCTACCTTGTCGCCATCGCTTTCTTCGGGCTGTTCCAGGCCATCTTCATGGCGAATGCCGGCGGTGCCTGGGACAATGCCAAGAAAATTGTGGAAGTGGAATTGCGGCAAAAAGGCACGGAGCTGCACGCGGCCACGGTGGTGGGGGACACGGTGGGGGATCCCTTCAAGGACACGTCCTCGGTGGCACTCAATCCGGTGATCAAATTCACGACCCTGTTTGGCCTGCTGGCGGTGGAAATTGCGGTTACCATGCCCAGCCAGTTATGGAAGAGCATCATTGGCGGGTTGCTGTTCCTGGTCGCGTTGATCTTTGTCCATCGTTCCTTCTATGCCATGCGCATTCCGGACATGGACACGGAGAGTTTAACCGATGCGGGTGGCCACCAGGCTCAGCCCGGCGCCCAGAAAAACACGGGCATCCGCACGAAAGTCAGCGGTGGCCAGCCCGTGCGCCGCCCGGGCGAGCCGGCCCCGGCCGCGCTCCATCACTAATTCCGCTGGCGCTGGTAAGTCACGAGATAGAGTTTCGTGCCGGCGACGCTTTTGAACTCGGCAGGGCGCTTCGCCCCGGAGAGATCATAACAGATGCGGAGCGTGTCGCCGTTGAGTTCATAAATCGCGGGAAACGTGCGGCCATGGTTCGGGCCTTCCGTGCCGGTCACCGTCATGCTCTTGGGTTGGGTGGTGGCATCGATGGTATAAGTGCCCCGGTCGGGATGCTCCCCCACAAACACCTCATACTTGCCGTGGTCCAGCTTGAGGCTGATGGTTTTTAGCACCACTTCCGGCATGGGTTGCCCGGCCAGCACCGCTTGGGCGGGCTGCCAATTGCCCTGAACCGACTTAGTGTCGTCCGGCGCGTCCGCCGCCTTGAGCCAGCCGCCCATAGCCAGGTTAACGCAAACGCAGGCAAGAATCGTAAAATGTTTCATGCGGGGTGAGTCCTTTCGAGCTTTCGTGATTTTTTTGGGTTCAGATTGGGGGTCGCAGGTTCCGGGCGGCCTCTTGCTAACAAATCTCAACGGACACCGCTATAAAAATTTCACCAAAACAGCAGTTTTTACTGGAAAAATTTTAGCTTTGGCGGGTGGCGATCAAAATTGGTTGGACATTTTTCCAGACCCGGCGCAGGTTTTGCCCGCCGATTCGGACCAAGGCACACTATGAACATATTTTGCGACCTGCACTTAAGCGCCTCCGCCAAGACCCTTTTGGAAGCGGGGGTGGCGCCGCATCAGGTCAGCTACCCGGCCACACCGGCCGGTTCCGTGCTGGCCCAGGCGGGGTTTGATCCGGCGGTGCAGACGGCGGAGGTCGCTTTCGGCCAGCCGGCTGTGGCGAGTGTGCTGGCCGCGGGGCAATTGCGCTGGTTGCAAGTGGCGAGTGCGGGCTACACCCGTTTTGACACACCCGACTTTCGCGCTGCCGCGGCACGGACGGGATTGCAGGTCACCAACAGCTCGACGGTTTATGCGGGTCCGTGTGCGGAACAAGTGCTGGCTTTCATGCTGGCCCAGGCCCGCCTGCTGCCGGCGGCACTCCGGAGCCAGTGCGGCAGCGGTTCCCCGGAGTGGAATGCCTTGCGCAGTGGTTGCACGATGATGGGGCGGCAAAACGTGCTGTTGCTGGGGTACGGGGCCATTGCCATCCGGCTGGGGGAATTGCTGCGTCCGTTTGGCCCCGCCATGGTGGCGTATCGCCGGCGGGCGCGGGGGGATGAAACGGTGCCGGTGGTCACGCTGGCCGGCCTGCCGGCCGCGCTGGCGCAGGCGGATGCGGTGGTGAACCTCCTGCCGGACAATCCGGATTCCCGACACTTTTTCGCGGCGGAACGCTTTGCCCAAATGAAGCCGGGCGCGGCGTTTTATAACATCGGGCGCGGGACCACAGTGGACCAGGGCGCCCTCGGTGACGCGTTGCGATCCGGCCGGCTCGCCGCCGCCTGGCTGGATGTCACCGACCCGGAACCGCTCCCGGCGCTACACCCCTTGCTGACGGCGCCCAATTGTTACATTACACCGCACATAGCCGGGGGGCATTACCAGGAGGCGGAGGCGCTTGTGCACCATTTCTTGAAGAACTTTGAACTTTATCAGGCCGGGGCCAGTTTGCGCGACCGGGTGATCTAATTGAAATAATTATTTGGACTTGCCAGCGGGTTTTCGGACCTTCTAATGTTTGAACGCTGGCCATTTACCTTGTTTTCCACGCGGTACCGAAACGAAAGTTCAAGCGGGTGGCTGGCTTGAGATTTGCTTTGATGTGCAGTGGAGGGGCTTTTGCTGAATCAGGGCGGGGCAAAGGCGTGCAGCAGGTGCGGGTTTCGTAGGTTGGTCATTTGGTTATGGAGAAGGCAGCCATGTTTAAAATGATTCCCGGTTTTTCGATGAAGCGGAGGCGAAATTGGAACGCCAACGGCCACCTGTGCTTATTACTGTCCCTGCTCCTGCTGGCCAGAACCAACCGGGTGCTGGCGGAGGAGGACCATATTGATTACCGCCACGAGTGGTATCGCGAGGACGACAACCGCATGAATGTGGACACGGACTCGGTGCTGGCCGATGTCACCGTGAACAAGTTCCTCAAGCTTAGTGGTAAATATGTGGAGGACGCCATTTCCGGGGCCACGCCGACGGGGGCGCCCCCGCAGTCCCAATGGCCTTATCCCAAATTCGCGGATTTTTATCAAACGGCTTATAATCAACTGCTGCAATTGAACGCGGGCGACCCCGGCAACCTGTCCTTGCTGACCGGTGGTTATTTTGCGACCCCCCAGGACTATACCAATTATATTGCCTCCACTTATAACATTGCCGGCCAGGCCACCAACAGTGCGGCGGGCAGTTATAACAGCCTGACGAATAATCCGAATTTCCGAAACACCAAGGTGCCGGTCACGCATCTGCGGGATCATCGGCGGGCGTTTTCCCTGAATGCACCCATTACATTTGGCGTGCAAACCTTTACTCCGGAGGTATCCGTGAGCAAGGAGAGCGATTACCACTCATATGGCCTGGCGCTGAACTATGCGATTCAGTTGAATCAAAAAAACACCACGCTAAGTGGCGGCTGGTCCTTCAACAACGACCGGGTGCGGGATGACACCGAGATGAACTGGCAGAAAAAGATCAGCCATGATTTCTTTGTGGGCGTCAACCAGATCCTGACACCCAAGAGCTATATCTCCTTCGACCTGACTTATGGGACGGAGCATGGTTACCTGTCCGACCCCTACCGGGGGGTGATTTTTCTCGAAAACTTTCTCCAAACCAATCCCGACGACGCCTCGCTGACTCCGGAAGTCCGGCCGCGCCACCGTGACAAGGTGACTTTTTACACGTCCTACACCCAGTTTATCACTCCGCTGAATGGCAGTTTGGACCTTGGCTACCGGTTTTTTCACGACACCTCGGAAATTTTTGCCCAAACGGCGGAGGTGGCCTGGCATCAGAAGTTTGGTCGCAACTGGGTTTTAACCCCATCATTCCGGTATTATTACCAAACGGCGGCGAATTATTATTACGTCATCGTGCCCGACTTTAACACCAAGCCCGAGTTTTACTCTTCCGACTATCGGTTGAGCGAGTTGCAGTCCTGCACCCTGGGTTTGAGCCTGACTTACCGGCTGGCGAAACATTGGTCGGCCGACTTGAGTTATACCCGTTACGTAATGGAGGGGCTGGACGGCCAGACATCGCAGAGTGCTTATCCTGCCGCCAATATTTTCAGCGCGGGCTTCCGGCTCTGGTTTTAACTGTCCAAGGCATATGATTCCCGCCACCGCCCAGCCAAATAGCCACCGAACGATGCCTCCCGCGCGCCACGCCGGGATGCCGCCGGTGACCCTGGCTGGCGAGGTGGCCCGCAGGGTTGCGAAATCGGTTTCCGCACGGCGGGATAACAATCTGCATCGACTGGAATTTCGTGCGATGGGGACGCATTGCCGGGTGAGCGCCCATGGTGCGGCAGATGCGGTCATGCGCGATTTTCAACGCGAGGTGGTGGATTGGGTGGCGGCCTTTGAGGCCCGCTATTCTAGGTTTATACCGGACAGCCTGATAGGCCGGATCAACGCCGCCGCCGGCGAGCATTGGGTGGAGACCGATCCGGAAACAGACCGGATTTTCCAATTGTGCCAGGAATTGTTTTTTTTCACCCGGGGTTCCTTCGACCCCAGCGCGTTACCCCTGATCCAGCTTTGGAACTGGAAGCAAACGCCGCCGGTTCGGCCGGCTCCAGAGGCAATTCAAGCCACCCGTGAGCTGGTGGGATGGAACAAAATCCAGCGTCGGCCCGGCGGCATTTTCCTGCCGCGGCGGGGCATGGCCATAGACTTGGGCGGCATCGGCAAGGAATACGCGGTGGACTGCGTCCTTAATCTGGCGATCCAACGCGGCATTCCCAATGTCCTGGTGGATTTCGGCCAGGATGTCCGGGTGCGGGGGCACGCGCCCGACAAGCCCTTCTGGGGCGTCGGTCTGGACAACGCCCTGGCCCCCGGCCAGCCGTGGATCGGCGTGCCGGTCACGGATCATGCGGTCGCCACCTCGGGCGATTACGTGCGGCACTTTGTGCTGGATGGCATCCGGTACGGCCACATTTTGGATCCGCGCACGGGGTATCCCGCCTTGAACGAGGTGCGCGCGGTCACGGTGATTGCCCCCAGTTGCACCATTGCCGGCCTGCTGGCCACCAGCGCCTGCATTCTGGGCGCGCAGGAAGGTTTGCGCCTGCTGGAACTGCACCCGGGGGCGGCGGGCGTGATCACCACCAACACCACCCGGTTTTACTCGCGAAATTTCCATGAATTCATCCCTGCTTAAAAACCTCATCCTGACGGCCGGCTTCGCCACAACCTTGACGGTCGCCCACGCCGGCCTGAAAACCGGTGACCCGCTCCCCGACCTGGCGAGCTATCACCTCGAGGGCAAATTACCAGAAACGCTGGCCGGCAAGGTGGTGTTGCTGGATTTTTGGGCCTCCTGGTGCGGTCCCTGTGGCGAATCGTTTCCGGTAATGGACGCCTTGCAAAAGAAGTATGGCCCGGCCGGCTTCGTCATCGTGGCCATCAACGTGGATGAAAACAAAAGCGACATGGACGACTTTCTTAAAACCCACCACGTGGCTTTCACCATAGTGCGGGACGCGAAACAAAAGCTGGTGGATAAAGTGGATGTCTCCGTGATGCCCAGTTCGTTTTTGCTGGGGACGGACGGCAAGGTCGCGTTCGTCCACAGCGGCTTTCATGGCAGTGAAAGCCAGGCGGCCTATGAAAAAGAAATCGCCGCATTATTGAAGCATTAAGACCATGAAAATCAAGTTGCTTGCCTTCGGCCTCGCGGTTTTTGGGCTGGCCATAACCGGTTGTCAGTCCGTCAAACCCTGGCAGCGGGGCACACTCGCTGATTACACCATGCGCGGTGACCGCGACCCCTTGGGCGAGGGACAAATGGATCACGTGTACTTTTCCCGGGAAATGGCCACCGGGGGCAAAGGCGTGGGCGGCGGTGGCTGTGGGTGCAACTAACGGTGAAGGTTACCCCTGTCATGCGGTTGGCCGGCTGGCGGTGCCTCCTCGCTTTGGTGCTGCTGTGGCTGGCCCCGGCGGTGCAGGCGGCCCGGGCGCCCAGTCCCTTTAAGCTGAGCGCCACGCTGGCTACCAACGCGGCCGCGACGGTGGTCCGTTTTGCGTTTGCCATCCCCCCCGACCACCGGTTGTATGCCGACCACTTGCATTTTCTGAACGCCCAGGGCGATGAATTAACGCCGGTTAAAATCCCGACACCGGTGGCCGCGGTGGATCAGGTAACCGGCCAGGAAAAACATTTCTACAATCAGGATTTTGCCGCCGAAATTCGCCTGGAGGGTTCGCTGCCGGCCGGGTTGACTGTTAAGTTTCAGGGTTGCAGCAACTCGGCCTGTTATTTTCCCGAGCGCCACGAATTTCTGGTGAGCACCGGTGGCGTGGCGGCGGTGCTCAAATCGGACGCTGAATCGGTTTCTGCCCCGCCCAAAACCGTGGCGGCGGCGGAGGACTGGACCGAACAACGCCAGGGTTTTAAATTGCAAGCCCGGCAGACGGGCTATTTGGGACCGGTGGAATTTATCGGCTTCTTGCGCCATTCGCAGTCCGGTCTTACGGGCAGCGATCCCTTGGACCGCTTCAATCAGGCCGGGATGGCCCTTACTTTATTACTCATTCTGGTGGGCGGGTTATGTTTGAATTTCACGCCCTGCGTGCTGCCCCTGATTCCGATTAACTTGGCCATCATCGGCGCCGGCAAAGCCGCCGGTTCCCGGCGCGAAGGGTTCATGCACGGGGCGGTCTATGGTGCCGGCATGGCCATGACCTATGGCATGCTGGGACTCATGGTGGTGCTGACGGGGGCCAAATTTGGCACCCTCAACTCCTCCATTTGGTTCAACGTGGTGATTGCCCTGGTGTTTGGCTTTCTGGCCCTGGCCATGTTCGGCAAAGTGGATTTGGACTTTTCGCGCTTTGAGGGCAATCTGGGGACCAAGGTGCGGGGCTTGAAAAGCCGCTCGCTGGTGGCCTTTGGTTTCGGCGGCATCGCCGCCTTGCTGGCCGGCGCCTGCGTTGCCCCGGTGGTTATCTCCGTGCTGCTGCTTTCAGCGAACCTCTATGCGAAGGGCCAGGTGGCCGGATTGCTGCTGCCTTTTTTACTGGGGCTGGGCATGGCCCTGCCCTGGCCGTTTGCCGGGGCCAGCCTGACATTTCTACCCAAACCGGGAAAATGGATGAACCATGTCAAACATGGTTTCGGGGTGTTGATCTTAGTTTTTGCCGGTTATTACGGTCATCTGGCCTGGGGACTGTATGATTCCCAGCGAAGCCAGACCAATCTCGCCGCCGCCCCCGGTTCCGCCGCCGTGGTGCCGGATGCCAATCTGGAGCTCGCTGCGGCGCTCAGACAGGCGCGCCGCGAACACAAGCCCGTATTCATTGATTTCCGCGCCAGTTGGTGCAAGAACTGCGTTGCCATGGAAGAAACGGTTTTCAATCAAAGTGCCGTGGTCAAACACTTGCAGGACTTTATCGTGGTCAAATACCCGGCGGAACGCCCCAATGAATCACCGGCGCGCGAAGTCCTGGACTATTTTGGGGCCATGGGCCTGCCGACCTTTGTGGTGATGGCTCCGCCGACCGAAAATACGGCTCCGACGCACTAAACCCCAACTTTTTAAAATCACCCAGCAAATCACCCAATGAAAAAACTGAATCAAAGCCTGCCATTGCTCCTGGCGGGATTGCTGCCGTTCATGCCTTTGCTGCGCTCGGTGCTGCCCGCCGTGCAAAGCGCGGCCGGACCGACTTGGGCTTATGTATTCCCCTGGCTGGCGGGCGGTCTGGCCTACTTCGGGTATGACGCCATCTCCAGTGCCTCTAGCATTTCCATCTCGCCGCCTTCCGCCACCAACGGGGTTTTTTACTCGGGCGTAGTGACCTATTCGGGCGGCCATGCGGGGTCGGTCAGCTCCATGTCCCTTTCCAATGCCAGTTACACGGGTTTCTACGGGAGCTGCCTGGCTTCAGGATCGTTAACGCTGGCCCCGGGACTCACCATCACCTACACTCGAGGCAACACCGCGACCGTGAGCGGGACGCCGAATATCCCATTAACCACCAGCTTTACCAACCTGCCCTTCCGGCTGATTGCCTACGAGTCCAGCGGCTGTTCCACCAAGGGAAATGTGGACGCCGCCCGCACCACCAGTTTGCTGATTCAGCCCGCCGGACTGGCCCAGACAGCCCCCACCATCGCCGTGCAACCACAAAACGCCATCGCCCAAATTGGATCGACGGTCATCCTCAGTGGCGGGGCCATTGGCAATCCCGCCCCGGCCTATTTTTGGAAACAAGGGATCACCTTTATTCCGGGGGCCACGAATAATTCGCTCGTCCTGACGAACGTGCAGATAACCAATGCCGGCTTGTATCAACTCGTTGCCAGCAACAAAGTGGCTTCCACCCCGGCCAGTTGCTACCTGACCGTCTGCCAGACTCCGGGCAGCAATAATCTGGTGTTGAATTTTACCAATTTCTATCCCGCAGGAAATGCCCTGACCCTAGCCACCACCCTCACGAATGTGGGCACCGCCGTGAACACGTACCAGTGGGGGTTTAATCAATCGACGTCGGGCCTGCCCACCACCAGTGCCTGGACGCTGCCGGCCAGCCAGGTGACGCCGGCCAACAGTGGGAATTATTTCATTGTTTTCAACAGTTCCATTGGCACCAATATCTTGGTTAACCAACAGCAGTATAACTCCTACTGGTCCTTTGGCTACGTGCCTGGCTTTACCAACTCCCTGGCCAGCCTGAGCACGGCCATTGGGGCGACGGCCACGCTGAGTGCCGCAGTCACGGGCAATACGCCGACGGTGTTCTGGTACCAAAATGCCACGAACCTGGTCGCCACCCAAACCCTGGGCTTTAATCCACAAACCGCTGCGGCCAATCTCGCGGCGACTAATGTGAGCCTGACGTTTACCAGCCTGGCGGCCAGTAATACCGGCACCTACACGCTGGTGGTCACGAATCAGTGGGGCAGCATCACCAGTGCGCCCGCGTTGCTAACCATCGCCGGCCCGGTCCTGGCGGTCTCGGCTCCCACGGGGCAGACTAATTATGCGGGCAACAGCGTCAGCTTGAGCGTGACCGCCAGTGGAACGGCACCCTTGAGTTATCAGTGGCGCAAAGGCAGCGCCAGCCTGGCCAATGGCGGCAGCCTGGCGGGGGTCGCCACGACCAACCTGATCATCGCTCCGGCCGTGCTGAGCGACAGTGGCAATTATAGCGTGGTGGTCACCAACACGGCCGGCAGCGTCACCAGCGGCATTGCACCGGTGGTCGTGGTGGCGGTGCCACGGGTGACGGCCACTTTGAACGGTGTCAATCCCATGCTCACCAGCACTGGCGGCATTCCCAACCGCACCTATATCGTCCAAGTGGCGACCAATCTCGCAGCGCCGACGGCCTGGCTGCCGTTGCAAACGAATGTCGCCTCGCCGGGCGGGGCCGTGTCGTTTACCGATACGAACAACCCCGGGCTGAAACAGCGTTTTTATCAGTTGAAATTCCCCTGAGCGGGTGGCCAGCCTGGGCTTTAAGGAAACAACCCGCGAAGGGTTTTGGCCTCGCGCACCCGTTGAATCCCCACGCCCAGCGCGGCCATGCGCAGGGAGGTCTTTTGGTCGCGCGCGCGGTGCCACACCCGATCAAAGGCCTCGTCCAAGATGCGGTAAAGTCGTTCCATCACTTCCGTTTCGCTCCAGAAAAAACTCTGTAAATCCTGCACCCATTCGAAGTAGGACACGACCACCCCGCCGGCATTGCATAAAATATCCGGGATCACCAAGATTTCGTCACGCCGGGCCAGAATGGCGTCGGCCTCGGGTGTGGTGGGGCCATTGGCTCCCTCAGCCAGGATGCGGCACTGGATCTGCCCGGCATTGGCGGCGGTAATTTGCCGTTCCATGGCCGCCGGCACCAAGACATCGCAGGGGATCAAGAGCAACTGATCGTTGGTAACCGGCTCCGCTTCGGCAAAGCCCTTGACGGTGCGGTGACGTGCGACGTGGGCGTCCAATTTGGCCAGATCCAGCCCACCGGCATTATAAACGCCGCCGAAAACGTCGCTGACCGCGATAATCTTCGCGCCAAAGCCAACCAGGGTTTGGGCGGAAACCGCCCCCACATTGCCATACCCCTGCACCACGGCGGAGGCTTGTTTGAGATCCAGGCCAATGGCATCGGCCGCCCGGGCCACCAAATGCGCCACCCCGCGCCCGGTAGCCTCCCGGCGGCCCAGCGAGCCACCGAGGGAGACGGGTTTGCCGGTGACGATGCTGGGCACGGAATGCCCAATATTGACGGAGTAGGTGTCCATCATCCAGGCCATGATTTGCTCGTTCGTGCCCATGTCCGGGGCCATGATGTCCACTTGCGGTCCGATAAACGGCATCATTTCCTGGGTGTACCGGCGCGTGAGGTGTTCCAATTCGCGGGGTGACAGTTGGTGCGGGTCGCAGGCAATGCCGCCTTTGGCTCCGCCATAAGGCAGGCCAGTCAGGGCACATTTCCAACTCATCCACATGGCCAGCGCCGCCACTTCGCCGAGGGTCACCGCAGGATGATAACGCAGGCCACCCTTGGTCGGTCCGAGGGTCAGGTGATGCTGCACCCGGAAACCGGTGTAAACCTTCATGCTGCCATCCTCGCCCTGAATGGGCAGGGAGACAATCATCGAGCGTTTGGGAAACTTGAGGCGCGGGCGCTCGGCGGCGGGGATTTCCAGTTGATCGGCGACCAGCTCGAATTGCTGGCACGCCATGTTAAAGGTGGGATGATCGTAGACGTCCATAAAATTTTGTGGTTGCTTGAACCTAACCTGCTTTGCCGCGAAAATAAAATTTAAATAAATCCCGGCCCGGACTTTTAGCCACCTGGGTTGAGGTTGACCGACCAAGGGAATTGACTGGCTCCAGTGCGCATTTACCAACATGATTACCGACAAACCCATGAATCTGTTACGATTAATTTGCCGCGGCCGGCGGGCTTGGAGCTGCGGGCTGGCCGCGGTGGTGGCTTGGGGCGCAACGGCGAGTCCGGCCCGGGATTCCGCGGGCACAGGGGCTTACGCCACCGGGCATTACCGCAATTTATTGGCAGAGGCCGGCCATTCGCCGGGCGATATTCAAAACCGGCTGGAGTCGGCCTTCCAGCAATTATTTCATGGCGACCCGGCCAGTCAGGCGGTTTATTTCGCGGCCGGGACCAACGCGAATGGTCCGCTGGCCTATATCACGGACATCAAGCACCAGGACGTGCGCACGGAGGGATTGTCTTACGGCATGATGATCGCTGTGCAGATGAACCGGCCGGCCGAGTTCAAGGCACTCTGGAACTGGTCGAAAACCTATTTGTACCACGCTGCGCCCGGTCATCCGTCCTTCGGATTTTTCTCCTGGCAGGCCCAGACCAACGGGATGGCGATGAGCGAATTTGTGGCTCCGGACGGGGAATCCTATTATGTCATGGCGCTCTATTTCGCCGCCCACCGCTGGGGCAACGGGTCGGGCATCTACGATTATGCGGGGCAGGCCGATGCATTGCTCAGCAACCTCCGGCACCGGGCCAGGATCACGGGGAGTGTGCACCTGCGCCACAGCAACACCAATGTGGCGATCACCGTCACGGCGGGCCCGCTGGTTGACGACGCGCACCAGATGATTTTGTTCTCGCCCAGTTCTGAGCGGGCGCCCTTCACCGACCCTTCCTACCATTTGCCGGCGTTCTATGAGTTGTGGGGCCGTTGGGGGCCGCCGGCCGATCGGGAATTTTGGCGGGCGGCAGCCGTGGCGAGTCGCGATTTTTTCCCGCGGGCGGCCCACCCGGCCACCGGCCTGACGCCTGATTATGCCAACTTTGATGGAACCACCATCACCAATGGCCGGAACCGGGGGGCCGCCAATTTTCGGTTTGACGCGTTCCGGACCGCCGGTAATTGGTCGGTGGACTGGTCCTGGTGGGGCAAGGATGCGCGGGAACCGGTCTTGAGCGACCGGTTGCAGGCCTTTTTTGAAGAACAGGGCCTGGCTGCTTATGGCTGTCAATTTACTCTGGAGGGGAAGCAACTGGACCCGCGGCATGCCGAGGGGTTGGTGGCGGTGAATGCGGTCGCGAGCCTGGCGGCCACGAATCCACGTGCCAAAAAGTTTGTTGAAGCCTTGTGGAATACCCCCACCCCCGCGGGCTTGGAGCGCTACTATGAAGGTTTGCTGTACATGATGGCCCTGCTGCACTGCAGCGGTGAATTCCGTATTTGGATGCCGCCACAATAAATTGAATGCCGCCATGCGCTATTTCCATTTCCCCCCAAAAGTCATCCTTGGGTTAGTTGTTTTCGGAGCGTTGCTCATGCCACAGGTGAGTCTGGCACTGGGGCAGGAGCCAGATGTTGCCGGGCAGGCGAGCCCGGGCAGCTTCCCGCTGGTTCAAGGGCAAACGGCGGCCAGCATCCAAGTGGCGGCCAGCGACCATCCTGGCGTGGTCCGGGCGGCACAGGATTTGCAGCACGACATTGCGCGGGTCACCGGCAAAACGCCAGAACTCACCAACGCAGGACCTGGTCTGGGGGCACATAGGATTATTATCGGCACCCTGGGTAAGAATCCCGTGGTGGACCAGTTGGTGGCGGAAAACAAAGTGGACGTGAGGGGACTGCGCGGCCAGTGGGAATCGTTTGTAATCCAGGTGGTGCGGGAGCCACTGCCGGGGGTGGCGAGCGCATTGGTCATTTGCGGCAGCGATCCCCGCGGCACCATTTACGGCATTTATGATTTGTCCGAGGCCATGGGCGTTTCGCCCTGGTATTTCTGGGCCGACGTGCCGGCGACGCATCATGATGAACTGTATGTGAAGGCCGGGCGTTTCGCCCAAGGGCCGCCGGCGGTTAAATATCGCGGTATTTTCCTCAATGACGAGGCTCCCGACCTTACAGGTTGGGCCAAGGCCACCTTTGGCGGATACAACCACGCGTTTTACACGAACGTTTTTGAGCTGCTCCTCCGGTTGAAGGCGAACTACCTCTGGCCCGCGATGTGGGATAACTGTTTCAATGAGGACGATCCGCTCAATGCCCCATTAGCCAATGACTATGGCATTGTCATGGGCACCTCGCATGTGGAGCCGATGATGCGGGCGGACAAGGAGTGGGGGCGGGCGGGTTATCCGGCCAGCGCATGGAATTTTGAAACCCATTCCAACGAGCTGAAAACGTTTTGGCGCCAGGGCATGGAGCGCAACAAGCACTGCGAGAGCCTCATCACCATGGCCATGCGGGGCAAGATTGACACGCCCATGTCCGACACCGCCAACATCGCGCTGCTGGAGGTGATCGTAGCCAGCCAGCGGGACATTATCAAAGAAGTCTATCAGACGAACGCGGCCACCGTACCCCAGCTCTGGGCGCTCTACAAGGAGGTGCAGCAATACTATGAACTGGGCATGCGGGTGCCGGACGACGTTACCTTGCTCTGGTGCGATGACAACTGGGGCAACCTCCGCCGGCTGCCCTCCGGTGCTGACCGTGAGCGGGCGGGCGGTTCCGGAATTTACTATCACTTTGATTACGTCGGTGGGCCGCGCAATTACAAGTGGGTCAATACCAGCCCCCTGCCGAAAATCTGGGAACAGATGAATCTCGCCCGCCAATATGGGGCTGATCGCATTTGGATCGTAAATGTTGGTCATTTGCAGCACGTGGCCTTCCCGGCGGAATTCTTTCTAAACCTGGCGTGGAACCCGGCCCGCTGGCCCAAGGAATCGCTCACCGAATACACGCGCCTCTGGGCGGCCCGCGAATTTGGTCCGCAATTGGCCGACTCGATTGCGGATATGGTGGCCAAATACACGCACTACAATGGCCGTCGGAAACCGGAACTGCTGGGGCCGGATACCTTCAGCCTGGTGAATTACCAGGAGGCGGAATCGGTGGTGGGGGATTGGCAGGCGCTGGCCGCCGAGGCGGAGGCCATCCAGCAAAGACTACCCGCCGGGCGGCGGGATGCTTTTTTTGAACAGGTCAGGTATCCGGTGCAAGCCAGTGCCAATCTCAACGCACTCTATCTGGCCACGGCTAAAAACCATTTATATGCGGCACAAGGCCGGGCCAGTGCCAACGACCGGGCCGCGGAAGCCCGGGAATGGTTTCAAGCGGATGCCGCGCTGGCGGACTACTATAACCACACCCTGGCCGGTGGTAAATGGAACCACATGATGGACCAGACCCATATTGGGTACACCTCCTGGCAGCAACCGGCGAAAAACAGCCTTCCCCGGCTGGCGGAAATCAGTGTGCCCGAAAGCGCCCCAATGGGGGTGGCCATTGAGGGAGCCACCGCTGCCTGGCCTGGCTCGGGTGACGAGGCGGTATTGCCGGCTTTCGATAAATTCAACCAGCCAACCCACTACATTGAGATATTCAACCGGGGAAAAACGCCTTTTGGCTTTTCCGCCTCGGCCAGTGCGCCCTGGATTTTGCTGAGTCAACCGCACGGCCACATTGAAAAAGAGTTGAGACTCGCCGTTAAAATCGACTGGCAGACTGCGCCGGCCGGCGCAACCAATGGCGTGGTGACCATTACCGATGGGGGCACGAACACGGTGGCCGTCCAGGTTCGTTTAGCCAATTCGCTGGTGCCCGAGGTCGAACCGGGGGTGGGCTTCATCGAGGCCGATGGCTATGTGGCGATGGAGGCGGAACACTTTACCCGGCAAACGGGCGCGGGGGCGGTGCGGTGGGAAAAAATTCCCGATTTGGGCAACACCCTTTCGGGGATGGAAGTCTTCCCGGTGACAGCGGCCAGTGTGAATCCGCCGGAATCTTCCCCTTGCCTGGAATACCAAATGTTTCTTTTTCATGCGGGAACGGTGCCGGTGGAATTCATCCTGTCCCCGACTTTGAACTTTGTGGCCGGCCGGGGCTTGCGTTTTGCCGCCTCCTTTGACGACGCTGCCCCGCAAATCATCACTGCCGTGCCCGCCACGTTTTCCGTGGGTGGCGGGGATGGCAATCGGGACTGGGAAACCACGGTCAGTGACGGGGTGCGCAAGGTAAAAGCATCCTTCGCCCTGGCTCAACCCGGGCCGCATACGCTCAAAGTGTGGATGGTTGATCCCGGCGTGGTCTTGCAGAAGCTGGTGGTGGATCTCGGGGGCGTCCGGCCCTCGTATCTCGGTCCGCCGGAGAGTTTTCACCGGTGACCCCACCCGGTTTTGCCGCTCACGGTTTTCGGGGCGGAAACCAAATAATTTAGTGTCCCCATCAGCAACCAATATTCGCGACTGAACCGGCCGCTGACAACCGCCAGCAGGTGGCCATGAGCTGGAGGAACTCGCGGTTCCACCCATAGTCAGGCGGCTCGCCGAACCATTCGGCGGAATGAGGTTCATTGGCCATGATTTGATTTAATCCGCTGGTCAAACCGGTAAACTTGCCAAACGCGGGCAGGTTAGGTCCCGAGTTCGATCACGGAGGCTTCCACGGCATGCGCGCACGACGGCACGATGCCATCGCGCATGAGATCGGCACCGTTCACCGTCCGGCCTTCTGCCGGCAGGGTCGCGCGGCCCGGGGCCGGATTCATTTCATGGATGATGTAGTTTTTCTGCGGATCCAGGCCCTGCGGCCGGACGGGTGCC
>CAIZWI010000009.1 GCA_903936645.1 uncultured Verrucomicrobia subdivision 3 bacterium | reverse complement strand
CTGGCGAGCCGCTTTGTGCTGCCGCCGGTCTTTCGCTCGATTGCCCGGCTGCCGGAGCTGGTATTGGTGGGGGCGCTGGCGTGGTGTTTTGCGCTGGCGGGGCTGGCGGATTACCTCAAACTCTCCCCGGCCATGGGCGCGCTCATTGCGGGGATGATGGTCTCCACCTTTCCTTACACCCTGGACGTGGTGGCCAAGGTGACCAGCCTGCGGGATTTTTTCATTACCTTGTTTTTCGTGGGTCTGGGCATGGAAATTCCCCTGCCCACCTGGAGTTTTATGCTCTGGGCCCTGGGGTTGAGCCTGTTCCTGGTGGCGAGCCGGCTGCTGACCGTTTTCCCCGCCTTATACCTGATGCGCCAGGGGTATCGGACCAGCCTGCTGCCGGCGATCAACCTGAGCCAGATGAGCGAACTCTCGCTGGTGCTGCTGGCCCTCGGCAAAGCGAGCGGGGATGTTTCGGACCACACGATTGGCATGGCGGCGTTCGCCTTTGCCTTCCTGGCGATTGGGTCCACGTATGCCATTCTGGGGAATGACACGATCTTGCGCGGGGCCGTGCCCTGGTTAAACCGGCTGGGGCTGCAAGATCTGCCGGCCACGCCGGAACCCGTCGGCGGGGATCATCGCCACCGGCGGATTTGCGTGCTGGGTTTTTCCTGGACGGCCAGTTCGCTGATGGAGGAGGTTTGCCGGCAACGCCCCGATCTGCTGCCGGAAATCGTGGTGATTGATTTTAATCCCGTGGTGCATGAACGGCTGCATCAGCGGGGCGTGCACGCGGTGTATGGGGACATTACCAGCCGGGACGTGCTGGTGCATGCGGGAGTGCCGGCGGCGGAGTATATTATCTGCACGCTGCCGAACACGGTGCTCAAGGGGGCGGACAACCTGAAAATGTTGCGGCAGTTGCGGGAGCTGAACCCGGACGCCATGATCCTGATGCATGCGGAGTTGCTGAGCCAGGTGGAGGAATTGTATGGTGCCGGGGCGAGTTACGTGAGCACCCCCCGGTTATTGGAGGCGGCCAATTTGCTGGAGACGCTGGAAGCCGCCGAAAACCGCCTGCTGCCACTCAAGAGCCGGGCACAACGGGAAGCGGTGGGGGAACGGAAGGAAGTGATTCCCTAATCTCACCCAAGCCAGGGCGTTAGTCGAAATTTGACCCCCACCCCCACGTTGAGAGGGGTTGCCTTTGATCTCGACCCGCGGCAATTCTGCTGGCATAAAACCGTGGTGAATTTGAATCTAAAATCCGCCCTGGCCTCCGCCGTGAGTGCCGCGCGCGCGGCGGGTGCCGTGATGCATAAAAACTGGCACAAGCCCAAGCACGTCAATGTGGACGATCCGCATGACATCAAGCTCGAGCTGGATGTGCGCTGCCAAAAGCTGATCGAGAAATCGCTGCGCCGCGCTTTCCCGCAGATCCCGGTGCTGGGCGAGGAGGGAATCACCGGCGACATGGGGGCGGAATATCGCTGGGTGGTGGACCCGATTGACGGCACGGTGAACTATGCGTTTGGCATTCCCCATGCCGCGGTTTCCATCGCGCTGCAACACCGGGAACAATCCGTGGTGGGGGTCATTTACGATCCTTTTGCGGATGAACTCTGGACGGTGATCCGGGGCGGGCCCACCCGCCTGAATGGCCGGCCGGTGAAGGTAAGCACCCACACGCGGCTGGAGGATTCGATCATTGCCATCGGCTTTTCCAAAAGCCAGAGCAGCCTGGAAAAATGCCTGCCGCATGTGAACCGGCTGGCGCGCAAGGCCAAGAAACTGCGCATCCTGGGCTCCGCCGCGCTCGAACTGGCCTATGTGGCCAGCGGCCGGCTGGATGCCTATGTGGAGCGGCGCATCAGCTTGTGGGACTTTGCGGCGGGTGGTTTGATGGTGGAAGCCGCCGGGGGTGAATTTCACACCCTGGTGGTCAAAGGGCAGTATCGCTACGCGATGGTGGCGGATAACGGCAAGCTCCGGAAAAAGCTGGCGGTGGACGGCTTGCTGCCGTAACGCCCTGGGGAATCAGGCGGACCGCCGGGTTAAATGTTTCATGACCGCCGGCCAGCTTGCGAGAGCTGGCCGGCGGATGCATTTTACCGGCCAGCCATGGCCGGCACAGGTCGTTCGCTCCAGGCCAGGTGAACCCCACGCTTACGGCAACTGGCGCAGCTTGTAGAACTTCGTTCCCGACACGGAGTTGGTATCCTGATACGTAAAGTTCGTTGTCGAGGAGGTCAGGTACGGGGGCGCGATGGGCACATACGTCCACGGGCTCGTGAGGTTGGTGGTATAGCCCACCTGGAACTGATTGCTCGCGGCTCCCGACCATTGCAGGGTCACGCCCTCGGTATTGACTTTCACGGAATAAAAGTACGGGATGGGATTCACAATCACCGTGAGGGAGTTGGTGGCACTGAGCGGGATGGCTCCGTTGTCAGTAACCACGGTGGTCAGCACGGCGGTTTGCCCGCCCTGGCTCAAGTCCGGGGTCCAGGTAATGATACCGCTGTTGGTGCCAATGACCGGCTGGTTGGTGCCGGTCACGGTGCTGGTGAGCGTGTAGCTGAGCACGGCCAGAGCGTTGGAATCGGTGGCGGCATTATTCACCGTCCAGGGCGTCAGCGGATTGACCCGATACACGGCACCGCCCGGGGGCAATTGCGGCGGGGTGGTGAAGACCTGCGGGAGGTTGAGGAGCAGCCGGTAGAAGCGCAACGCACCCAAGCCACCGCTCTGGCTGCCATCATCGAAGTACGTGAACACTCCGTTGGAAGCAGTAACGGGACCGGTGTAACTCACCAGGTTGGTAAAGCTAAGCCAGGTGGCGGAGCCGAGCGCGGCGTTCCACTGGACCTTGAACTGGTAATTGGTCGGGGCCAGCCAGGTCAGCAGGTAACCGTTGATCCCGCCCTGATTGGTGGCCACGAGGCTGGCAATTCCGATCGGGGAAACCGGATTGGTGAAGCTCAGGTCGCCGCCGTAGTTGGTGCCCACGCCATTGGTGGCCACCGCTTGATAGTGATAAACCACCCCGGGCAGCAAACCGGACAGCAAGGTGCTGGCCAATTGCGACGTGGTTAAGCTGCCCGTCAACGGCACCGGCGGGGTGGTGGCGAAGTAATTGGTGGTGGTGCCATAGGCAAAGTACACGGCGGTGGCCAGGCCATTGGGGTTGACGAGCGCTGGCAAGGTGGCGTTGGTGGCGGTCAGATTGGTGACGGCGAGCGTGGTGACGGCCGGGATGGCCGCCAGCGTCGTAAAGGTCAGGTCGCCACCGTAATTCGTGCCATAAGCATTCACGCCGATGGCCTGGTAGTGATACACCAGCCCGGGTTGGAGGTTGCCGACACTCAGGCCCACCGGTTGGGGACCGGTCAGATTGCCATTTACCAGCACAGTGCCCGAATAACTGCCGTAGCTGGTATCCAGGCCGTAGGCAAACCTTACCGTGGTATCGGCGCCATTCGGCACCACCGATGCCTGAAGGGTGGCACCGATGGCCGTGACGTTGGCGGCGGGGGTGGTAAGGACCGAAGGTCCGGTTGGGGGGCTGACGAAGGACACATCCTGCCCGTAGTTCGTGCCCGCCGGGTTGGCCCCCACGGCACGGACGTGATACACCATTGCGGGTTGGAGGTTCGCGATACCCAAGGTCACGGCTTGCGACAGGTTCAGGTTATTGCCCAGCACCGTTACCGGGGTGGTGGAGCCGTAGCTGGTGTCCGTGCCATATTCAAACCAGACGGTGCTGGAGGCGCCATTCGGATTGACCTGCGCCCAGAGCGAGGCGGCCGTGGCGGTAATGTTGCTGGCGGCCAGCGTGGTCACGGCCGGCGGGGCGGGCGGGGTGGTGAAGCTGACGTCGCCACCGTAATTGGTCCCGAAATCATTCGTGGCAAGGGCGGCAAAGTGATAGGTGTTACCTGGCAACAAGCTGCCCACCACTGTCGCCACCGGCCAGGTGCTGTACAAATTGCTGCTCAGCAGGGTGGTGGTGGAGAAGGAGTCATACGTCGTGGTCAGACCATAGGCAAACCAGACCGTGGTGGTGCCACCATGGGGGATTACCGATGCCTGCAAGGTCGCGGCGAAGGCGGAGATGTTGGTCGCCGATTGCGTAATGACAGCCGGCGCGGAGGCCACCGGCGGAACCAAATGGAAGTCCACTTGGACGGCGTTGGTGACGGGCACATTCAAGTTGGTGTTAACCAGCGCCAAATAATAGAAGGAACCGGGCACCAATTGCGCCTGGCCAAATACCTGGCCCGTGAGGTTGGTGCCAAACACATTCAGCCCGCTGGTGGCGTTGGCGAGCAGCAAGCCATCGGTCGGATTGCCGGTGGTTGGGGGAGTGTTGGTAGTGAACCAAACGTTCAAGGGACCCGAGGCAAACAGCAGGGTATTGGTCACCCAATCGGCAGTGATGGGCACATTGACGAGGTAGAAGTTGGTGCTGTTCGGCGGCACGGCATTGGTGAGGGGCGTACCCGGGGTAACGGTGCCGGACAGATTGGGAACTTCCCCGGCCATAATGGTGTAGGTAATCTGGGTGGCCTCGTTGTTCGGCACACCCAGGTACCAGCGGGCATTCAAGCTGGCCAGTCCGCCATTGGTGGTAATCAGCATGGACTCCGGACTATTTCCCGGCTGCTGGCTGGTCTGGTAAAGGACCGGGGCGAACGGCAGGGCATTGGTCTGGACAGTCAGGTCGCCATTGCCGGATTGGTTGTATAATTGGAAGAGCACGGAACTCGGCGAATCCGACGCCGTGAAGCGGAAGAAATTCGTGAGATCGGGCCCGGGCCCGGCGGTGTAGGTAAACGGCACGTTGTTGGTCAGGTCGATGATCGTCGGGGCGGTCGGAATCTCCTGGACCAAGATGGTGTAAGTGAGGTTATTGGAGGTGTAATTCGGCACGCTCAGGTACCATTGCCCATTGAGGTTGGGCAGGATGCGGCTGCCAATATCGGTTAACGCGGCATTGGTTTGCACCAGGATCAAAACGGCGTTGGTCCCGCCATTGGTGCTGCTGGCGAAGTAAGTGGGAGCCACGGGCAGGCCGTTGGTTTGCACGAGGAGTCCGGCATTGCCACTTAGGGCGTACAACTCAAAAGCCAGCGCTCCCGGCGAGGCATGGGTGGGCGTGTAGCGGAACATGCTGGCCAGAACGGCCCCGGGATTGCCATTGGTGAGGGTGTAAGGCACGCCATTGGTCAGATCGATCAGGACGGGGGCGGAGGCGAGATTGGTGGCACTGACCACCACACTGACGCTCACCGGTCCGAGGGAAGCGAGGGTGTCGCGGTTGGTGACATAGAAGTCAAAGCCGGCCGGATTGGTGAGGGAGCTGGTGTAGGTATTCGTGGGCGTGAAGATGGCCAGGCTGTTGCTGCGGATGACCACGGAGTTGGTATAGATGCCATTCGCCAGGAAATAATTGGTAATGACGTTGTTGGTCAACCGGACCGATCCGTTGAGGGCGTTGGTCACGAAGAACGACAAACGACCGGTGCCACCGGCGAGGGTGAACAAGTCCACACTGACCGGATTGGCCTTGGTGGTCACAGCATGCGGGCTGGCCAGCCAGTTGAGGTAGGTTTCCAACTGGCTGAAGCCGGTGTTCGGAACCAGGCTGGCGCCATCCGCGGAATTGGTGGGGTTGAGGCCAAAGGTGGTCTCCCAATAATCGGGGAGGCCGTCCTGGTCCGTATCGAGGGGCGCAGGCTGGCTGCTCAGGCCGGGCCAGCCGCCCGCCTGGTCTTGGGAATCGATGAAGCGACCCGACTGGGTGCGCACATGGTTGATGGTGGACAAATCCACGCGGTCGCGGTTGAGTTGGGCCCCGGCAAAATCCAGGACGCGCTCATAAGCTTGATAGGCGGGCTCGGCGGGCGCGGAGGGGAACACGGTATTGGTACCATCCGGCGGGGGCAGCGTGAACGGCAGGCCAAAGGCGGTGTACTGGTTGGTGAACATGCTCCAGCCAGTATCGGATCCATTCAAGATGAACAGGGTATTGGTCCCGACGGTTAGTTGATTGGTGTAGGCATCAATGAAGTTGTTGGTCTGGAATATCCAGGTATTGATGTTGCCGCCCCAGAAGGCGATGGAGTTGGTCGCGGAAGCGGTGCTGGCCAGATAGTAATTGGCGGCGAAGTTAAGGAGGTTGGTGAAACCCTTGGGATCGGCGACCGGGTCATTGGTAATGCTGGAACCGGGGAGAATGCCCCAGTTGTAAACGACGTTATTGACAAAATCCAGGCCCAGATTGTCACCCAACAGCGGATTGGCGGTGTAGTTATTGGCGTAGAGATTGTGGTTGAAACTCAAATCACCGTGGCCAAAGCGCAGCACCGACCCCTGCCCGGCCAGGCCATTGGTGCTGTGGAAACTGTCGGCGAGCACCGACCATTGCACGGTGATATTGCTGGAATTGAGCACTTCCACCAAGGCGTTCGTACTCCAGGAGGCGGAGACGTGGTCGATGATGATGTTGCGGGCATTTCTAAAGGCCAGCGAGTCGCCGACACCAAAGTTGGCATTCGCCGGCAAATTTTCGGTGATCTGGCCGGTCAGTGACGCGTAATCCACCGCGACATCCACGGGATAAGCGGAACCGGGTAATCCCACCGATTGGGACAAGCCCAAGCGGAAGCCCGAGCCGAAGGCGGTGGCAGGGTGGTTCAAATCCATGCCAGCCTTTTCCACCCCGTTATCATCCGTGATGGAGGCGCGAATGTTTTGATTCCCATTGCCTTTCAGTACCAAGTGGTACCACGTGTTGTCTAGGTAACCGAAGCTGGTAGTGCCGCCACTGCCGTCAATACTGCTGCCGGCCCAGAAGGTTTTACTGGCATCATAGCTCCCGCCAAAGGGCGAAACGATGTCGTACAGGCTGCTATTGGTGGCATTAATGAGCCAGATTTCGAGGAATCCATCGATGCTGGTCGCGGCGGATTGCACGAGGGTGTTGAAGCGGACATCGTAAACAAAGTTACTGCCAGTAAAGCTGGAGGCCGTGCTCCAGCCCCGGCGGGTCAGATCGGTGAGCGTGTTGGTCAAACGCAACACGGTATTCGTTCCGAGGGTCGCAAAGCCAGATTGCGGCGCGCCCACGTAGGTGGCTTGGGAGCTCGCATTCAAGGCGGGGCTGGGCAGGGTCGCCTGCCATTCGGCACTCAAGGCTGGCCCATCAAAACCATCGTAGAAGATGGAGGTAACATTCGTGCCGGTGTTGCCTGGACGGAAGCGCAGATAGCGCATGATCACATCGTGCGCCCCGGAGAACAGGGTCGGGAAATTTTGCAGGGTAATGCCGTCGCCCGGGGCCGTCTGGCCGGCAATGGTCAGGTAGGCGTTGGTGATCACCAGCGGGGATTGCAGCGCGATATTACCGGACACATCGAACAGGATGCTGGCGGGGTTGGTGCCAACCGTATTGAGGCCGTACCGCAAGCTGCCCGGTCCATCGTCATTCAACGTGATGACATGATAAATATTGGTACCGCCACGGCCGCCCGGGGTTTCGGATCCGGTGCCGACGGCGCCCGGGAACGCCGATTGGGCATTCGTGTCGACCACGGCGAGAATGGTGTAAGTGAGGTTGGTGACCTCGTGGTTGGGAACGCCCAGATACCACAGGCCGGTGAGATTGGTCAGGGCGCTGTTCGTGCGCACGGTGACGTACTCGGCTGTCCGCCCGGGTTCCTGGCTGCTTTGGTAAAACGGCGGGGTCAAGGGCAGGCCGTTGGTCTGCACGGTCAAATCGCCATTGCCCGACAGATGGTACAACTCAAAATGCATGGCGGGGGCCAAACGGGCGTAATTGGTGGGCGAGAACAGGAAGAAGTTCGTCAGCGCCGCACCGGGGCCCATGGTGAAGGTGAAGGGCACGTTGTTCGTCAGACTGATGACGTTGGGCGTGGGCGTGTCCAGTTCCTTGGCCAGCACACTGTAAGTGACCGGGCCGGGGGCGATGCGATACACCCCGAGATACCACCGACCGGCCATGAGCGGCACGGGGGTGGAGTTGGTCAGGACGTAAATGCTCTGGTCCGCGTTGGAGGCGTTGAAACTGCCATAGGCCGCCGTGGTGGGCGTGGGCAGCGGCGTTCCGTAGCTCGCCACCAAGTTGGCATTGGCGGAGAGTTTGAGTAACTGGAAGGTGGCCGCATAGGCGTTGGAGGTGACGTCAAAGGAGAAGTACCGGACAGCCTCGTTGGTGGCCAGGGTGGCGGTGAACGGGGCGCTGTTGGTCAAAGCGGTGATATCGTAATCCACTTCCACCACAGCGGTCACCGGCACCGTGCTGATGTTCTGAACCCCGAGGAAATAGGACTGATTCGTGTACAGGGGCAGGTTCGCGGGGTAGAGGCCGTTGGTCATCATGATCGGCAACCCAATGCCGCTGGTTTGGTTGGCCAGCAGCGTGACATCGCCCGGACCGGTCCCGCTCGGGAAATTGGTCTGGTTGAAGTACATATTCACCGGGGCGTTGGCGGAGACCAGCAGGTTGGTGGCAAAATGTGCCCAATCCGGGACCGGCACCGTGAAGTAGGCAGTCTGGCCGGGAGGAATGGTGTTGGTACCCGGCATTTGGGGATACAATGTCAGCGGGACCGGGGTATTGGTCTGCAACACGAGATTCAACTCCCAACTGACCAGGCTTTGAATGGCGTTGGTGGCCCCTACCCGGTTGTCCTGAATTTCGAGGGTCCACGTGCCAGCGGCGCTCTCGCCCACCAAGCCGGACAGCGGTTCCTCGGGATGGTAATACAGATTACCCAGCGCGGCTTCGCTCACGGTAAAGTCATCCAGCAATATGCCGGGTTCCAAGCCGGTGAACTGGAACAAAGTGGCGTTGGTGGTGGCGATGAAGGTGTAGGTCACGCGCTGCCAGTTGGTGTTGTCGCCAAAGATCAGGTTCGTGCGGGTGTCCAGCGTCACCGTGGCCATGGCCAGGCTCATCGCCGGGTGATACTGGGGATTAAACTTGCCCAGGGCGGCCACGGATCCGTTCGTGCCGGGGTTGTTGGTGGACTGGGCCGACACATTGTAAATCGCGGCAATTTCCGCGTCCGAGAGCGCCCGGCGGTAGATGCTCATTTCGTCCATCGCACCGGAAAAGAAATTATTCGCCAGGAGGCTCATGTCCTTGCCGAGCAGCACGTCGCCGGTGGTCTTGGGAATGAACACGCCCAGGTTGGTGGAAGCCACATTGGTGCCATTGTAGTAGAGCGTGGCCACGCCCGAGTTGGTGTTATAGGTCAATGCGACGTGCTGGTACACGTTGCTTTGGACCAACCCGGGCGTGGACCAGATTTCATGAGCGCCATTGGTGGCGTCGACGAGATTGGCGTACAAACAGCCGTTGCTGTTGAGAATACCCGACCCGGTGGCGGGCGAGTTGGTGACGGACACCCACAATTGCACGCCGTTGGGTTGGAGAGCATCCACCTCGACGACGCCGTAATTATTGGTGGTTGCCGGACCGCCGGTCTGGGCGCCATTGGCGGCTGCGGTGACCCACAGGCCGGGGGTGGTATTCGCGGCCCCCAGGATCAGGGTGTAATGGTCGCCGTTCAAATCCGTGGGTTCGCCGGTGCGCCAGTTGCGATAGCTGGACGGCTGCCCGCTGGTCCAGACATAGTTGCCCGCTGCCAGGGCATCATTCAAGCCGATCCACAAGTTGCGATTGGTGCCGCCATAGTTGCCAAAGGTGCTGTAGACCCAGCTCTGCTCATTGGCATCATTGATCGTGGCCAGATGACCGCCCAGGTTCGTGGCCCAACGTTCGGAAGTTGTCCAGTTGGTGGCCGCCAGCAGATAATAATAGTGACTGCTTGACCGATTCAAAAACGGCCCGGCGAGAATAGATATGTTGGTGATCGCGGAATTGGTGGGCACCCGGGCCAGCCATTCCACCAAAGGCGCTTGCGTGGAGAGGTTGGTCGGGTTAATCCAGCCTTCGATGGTCAAGCCGCTCCCGGTCCCCACATCCAGGTAGGGCGACTGCGGGATTTGGACGTAATTGTTCGTCCCGGCAAATTGATAATTATGGCCGGTATCCGCCATCTGGAACGCCTGGCTCACCTCGCCGGCGGGGAAGTTAAAGCGCCCGATCAAGCGCCCGTTGTTGCCGTTGGTTTCCGGATAGGCGCTGTCGTTGGCATCGCCTTCACCGCGCCACCAACCGGCAATGCCCGCGCCACGGTAGGAATAGCTCACGGAATACTGGCGCGTCGGCACGGTCGACAGCAGGCGCGTGATGGTCCCGTTCGCCAGGGCCAGGAAATTACTGCCGTCGTAGGCGGACGCCGGATCGGTCACCACACTCACCTGATTGTTGGTAAGGGTGATAACATTGGTCCCCACACCGGCAATGTTGGTCGGCACGAGCCAGCCGCCAAAGGCATCATAGATATTCGTTGGGGCAAGATAATTGCCGTTCGTCGTCAGCTCGAAATTGTTCAGGGTGTAATTCGTGCCCAAATCGGTCAAATCGAAGGGCGGCAGGGCGAACTTAATCAGGATTTGCGCCAGATTCGTGTCATCGGTAAACGTCAGGTAGGTGTAATTTTCGTTCACCACCGAGGGGGTGTACGTCCAGAGGGAGGGCCCGGACGGGTCCCCGCCCTGGTCCATCACGATGGTGATGTTGGTCCCCGTGCCCGGCCCGTAGGGAATCACAAACTGGCCGGCGTTGTTCACAAACTTGCTGAAAATATCGACGCCGTCGTAATAGACATCAATTTGGTCCGGCACCTGGTAAAAATCATAATTGATGATGATCGTGCCCTGGGTCGGGACCGGCCCGATAGAATTGGTGCTGCCCTTTTGATCGCCCGCCGACACGGTGCCGAAGAAGTTCGTGGTAATATTCAGATGGCCCAGATTCTGGGCGTTCGGGCCGCCCCGGTTTTCGAAGAGAATGTACCGCTGGCCGGTGGGATCCAGGAGCGTGAGGGTGAGATCGGAGACCCGGGGGTGATCCAGCACGACCCCAACGGCCGCCGAATAAATTTTGTCGGTGTTGGTGATCACCAGCGTGTTGGTGACCACGGAGTCATCCTGCAAGGGCACCGACCCGGTGCTGAGGAAATCGGCCGACCCGTGCACCGCCGCGTAATCAAACTTGGCGATGATGTAAACATTCGTCGCCGGACTGGTGCTGGGGTTGTACACCGTAAAGTAATAGCGCCCCGGCTGGAGCGGCGGCAGGGAGGTGGGGGACACGGAAATGGATCCGCCGGGCGGCACCCCGTTGCTGCAAACCGCCATCTGGTCATAGACCGTGGGTTGGGGCTGCGGGGTGGGCGGCGAGGCAAAGCGCTCGTATAATTCCAGCGGCGGCAGGGTGGGCGGGAGGGTCTGGTTGGTGACGCTCAGGGTGAAATTCGTCACGCCGGCCGGCACATCGACATAATCATTATAGGAGGAGTGCCCGGAGATATAGACATGGATGCCCTTGTCCGCCGGGTTATGGGGATAAATCCGCAGGCCAAAGACCGAGACACTTCCGGTTTGCGTATAAGAATTATCCGTCTCGGTCAGAATCCACGGACCCACGGCGGGCTGGCCTTGGAAATTGACCAGGCTCCCGGGACCGTCCGACAGGTGCGGATTCAAGACCGACACCGGGCCGATCGGTGTGTTGATGGGATTGTTGATCGCATCATAATAGATGATGGGGTCCAAACCGAGGGAGTTGCCATAGGCGTCATGGTTGTTCAACACATCGATGACACTCGCATGGGACAATTGACCAGCCAGATCGCCGTAATTTTGGTGCCCGATTCCGTTGGTTTCGATCACCTCGTTGACCGTCATCGGGTACAGAGCGAGGGCAAACACATTCACCACCCCGGGTTTCTTGGGATTCCCGTCGGGAATGTTTGCGGGCAGGGTCAAACCATACACCGACTGGCTGCCGTCCGGATTCAACGTACTGAAAGGATAGGCGCTGAACACCGGCAGGAAGCCATAATTCACCCCCTGATGATCCTCGGATTTCACGCCGATGTAATACACCTGGTTTTGCACCGAGTTGGAATACGCGACAAACTCCGTGCCGCCCTGGCCGAGCGACGCGGCGTCGCCGCCAACCCCATTCACACAATTGGAAATCACCGTCGGATCGAGGTTCAGCAGCCCCGGTTCGCTGGCGACGTACAGGTCAATGTCCCCCTCGGGCCGCACCGCCTGGGCGGTGGTGCCGGCCAGAGTCCCCATACGGGGCACCGACAGGTTATAAGGGAAGAAGGTCAGGAACGCCGCGTTGGCGTAGCCGAGGGTGTTGGTCACCACGTAAAAATGCCATTGATTGGTCATGCCCAGCGTCACCACGCTGTTGCTGCCCAGGGCGGAATTGGTGTTCACGCCCACCACGGAATTCGTCCCCAGCAACGGCGTGTTCTCGCCGGCCGTCTGGTTCATCAACGGGGCATTCGTGGTCGCCACGTAGGTGGTGTCCTGATTCAGACTGCTGACGACGGGCCCCGCGACCACCGTCAGGGCGTTGCTGACGTAACCGTCCCCGGCGGAGATCACCAGGGCATAATCTTGCACCACATTGTTCGTCTGCGCGGAAACCGCGTTCACATTCACACTGCGGCCCACAACCGTCACCGTATAATTCGTGGAGAGGGGTGAGGGCAGGTAAATGTTGCGGACGTTGTTCACCACATCCAGCTTCGGGGCACCGTTCGTCCCGGCCGCCAGGCTGAAGGGCGGATTGCCGGCGGTCGCAAAATTATTCCCATAATAGACATAATGCAGGGTGGTGTTGCTGCCATAAGCGCTGTCGAGGTTGGTCACCACGATGTCCAGATTGTTCACCAGCTTGATCGCCGCGTTCGGGTCGCCCGGCGGATCGGTCCAGGTGAGCGTGAAGCGCAGCGGATCGGCATTCGCGCCCGGATCCACGGTAATCTTGAAGGTCTGGCTATCCCCGGTGGCCAGGGCATTGGTCGGGCTTTGATCCAGGTAGAAAAACGGTGTGGTCGTGGGGTGAGTCGCCTGGTTGGTCAGGGCCGCGGGCAGTGAGGTGGGCAAATTCGCCAGCCCCCAGCCTTGGAAATTGGGGTTGTTCGTCACGGCAAAATCATTCCCGCCCGTCACGCGCGCCCCGTTGATGAGCATGGCCTTGAGCAGCGCCGGGCTGGGGATCGATTGCAAGGTGTTCGTGAAATAGTCCTGGATCAACGCCAGCATGCCGGAAACCGCCGGGGCCGCCATGCTCGTGCCCGTTTCATAACGGTAATACGGTGCCAGGGTGGCGTTCAGATTGCTCAGCACCAGGTAATAATCCCCCACGTCATTCGTGACCAAAATCGAGACTTGCACGTCGTAATTGACCGGGATGTTGGTGCTGTCGCCGATGGCAAACCAAAAGCCGTTGCCAACAATCTGGCCGAGGTAACCGGCGGGACCATCGGAGGGAATGTTCACCACATTATTTGACTTCACGAAATCATAGGTCGGGGGAATCGGATAGTTGGCCTGCTCCACGTAAATCGGGAGGTTCACAAAGGGATTCGGCGACAGCTTGTTCGGATTGATTTGGATGTTAACGCCCACGGCATTGGGCGGGACGGGGACGTTGTAATAATTCAACCCGTTGGTGTCCACCACCTCGGAGGGATAATCCGTTGTTTGGGTGTTGGTCAGATTATAATAGGCGTTGTCATTCCACTGGCTCGAACGGGTGGACACGACAAAGGTGCCCGGCGCGACCACGTCCGGCTTGAACCGGCCAAAATCCCCCTCCACCCCGACGCCCACGTTCCCGCGGGAGGAATAACCCGCCACCTGCGTGCCGGAATCCGTCCCGGCCTGCCAGACCGCGTTCGAGTTGCCAAATTGATCCGTGACAATGTTGGTGATATTTCGGAACTGCTCCAGGGCACCCACGGTCACGACGTCCTTGGCGGTGCCGGGTGATTCCACCGAGTCGGGATTCCCGCCGGCACCGTCATCGTTGCCCCCGCCATTGTTGCCGGCGGCAAAGACGAACAACACCGGTTGTGACCCCGGAACCATCGGCAGAGCATCGCGCACGGCGGCGTCAAAACTCGCGGCCGCGAGGTCGTAATAGCTGTCGCCGGCGTACGTCCAGCTATTGTTGGAAATCAGGGCATTCGTCCGCGCGGCCATCGATTGCAAATAGTAATCGGAAATGTCGGAGATATCGGTGAAGGCGCTGCGCACGGCGGTGTTGTAGGGCGTGTCATTGCCATTTTCAAAGCCCACCGAAAACAAGGTGGCCAAAGGCGCCTTGCCCCGGAAATCCGCATTGGTCAGCGAACCGCTGGGAGGATTCGTCACCGAGTAGCTCTCGGAGCCATTGCCGGCAATAATACCGGCCACATGGGTGCCGTGACCGTCCGTGTCCACCAAACTGCCCGGGGAATCGCCAAGAATGCGGGAGCCCCCGGCGGGTCCGGTCTCCGCTGTGCCGGTGAGGGAAAAGTCGGGATGCGTCTGGTCGATGCCGGAATCATTTACTTCCACCGTGACATTTTTGCCATTCAAGCCGAGATAATTGGCATTGGTCAGCGTGTCCGCCGAAATCCCCAGGGTTACCCGCGCCAGGTCATTGGCCTCGCGGCGGCGGTAGGTGGGTTCCACCACCTGCACCCCGGGCAATTGCGCCAGGGCGGTCCATGCCGCCGGCGGTGACACCCGGAAAATCGGACCGAACGGCGACACATCCTGCGCCACGATCACCCCGCCCATTTTTTCCACCGCCGCTTCGGTGGCCGCGGCGTCCGCCTTAAACACGCCCAGATTCAGCAACGCCTCCGCCGGCAACGGCTGGTCCTGCGTGGCCTGCGCCAGCAAACTGGCTGACACCTTGTAGTATGGCTCATACGGCAGCACCGCCGCCGTCAAACTGCTGCCCGTGATCGCGGCCGCCTGCCCCGCCGAGGCGCGCACCAGATAGGCGTTGTTGGGAATATAAGAAACGATCTGGGCACCGGAGGCCGCCAGCATTGCGCGAAAATCCGCACCAATTGCCCCGTTAGCCTGCACAATAAAGGCCCCGGGTTCGCCGCTGGCCTGCAAGTTTTTGGGAATCGTGAGATTCAGCGGCAAGCGAGTGTCCAGCAAGGCGTTCGCCAGCAAGATCGCCCGCGGCTCATGCATCAGTTCATGCAAGGAGCGCGTCGTGTTCGTCAACCGCCGGGCAAATTTGTTGGTCGCGGCGGCCCCGGCCACCGTGTTGGAAACCACCGTGGGATGGAGAAACAAGTTGGCCGGCTGCCTGGCCGCCGGCACCAACGGCGCGGCTGGTTGGGCGGCGACCACCGTGCGGCGGACCGCCACCGGCTTGACCGCTGCCCGCGGCCACCACAGCCAAGCCCCCAGAACCACCGCCAGCACCAGCAAAATCCGTTTTAAATAACGAGCATTCATAAACAAAAACTCAATCGGGCGGCAACGGATTTACATTCTTCAAAACCACATTGGGCCGCGACCCCGTGGCCCCCTGCACTTCCACCACCGCCCGCACCGCCGATTCCGCGACCACGGTATAATTCGTATTCATCAGGGCATAGGTGCCACCCGCCAGGGTGCCGCCGGGAGCGGGCTTCAAAGCCTGGCCATAACAGTAAACCACGTAACGCGGGGTACCCACCTTCAGCAGCCCCAGCGTCTGTTGCGGGAGCCATTCGTACATTTCATCAGTGATCAGGGTGTGGTATTTGATTTGCGCCGGATCATTCTGGACAGCCGATAAAAAGGGCGATTGCACCGTTAAACCCGGAGCCGCCAGCACATCGCCTAAATGCGTATAGACCTGTTTCGGAAACAGGTTCAAGTTGGTCCGGGTCGACAGAATGGAATTCCAAATATAGGCCAGGTAGGAATTGGGTCCGTTCGTGCCGGCAATTTCAAACACGGTCAAGTTTGTCCCGGCCCGATTCGTGAGCACCGGCAGCCCGCTGAAAATCGCCGACCAGGCGGCCAGATGCGGCTGGTTGACGGAAAGCTGGCCCAGAGTGGCATTTTGATTCGGTGCGGCCGTGAAGAGGTCAAACAACCACCGGTCATACGCCGGGGAGGTGTTCGTGGCATCGAACTGATTTCCAGTGTCCCCGCTCCACACCATCCAGGTTTTCAGTCCGGGATTCATGGTGGGAGTGCCGGAGGTGAACAAGTTGGTCTGGCTTAAAATATCGGTGGACTTCAAATAAACCGTCTGCCACGGGGTGCCGCGATGCACCCGGCCCAGCCAGCCAATGTTGGGGAAGAGATTCGTGGGAAAATCCCAGTCATCCGAACCCCGTACCATGGGATCTTTGTAGGCCAGGTTAAATGAGTTGGTATCTACGCCCGAAAGTTTAGCCATTTGAACCGAGCGACCCCAAGGTTGGTAGCGATCTGCGATTTGCGCCAGATTTAGTCCAGGGGCATTGATGGTAGCGCCCACCGTGTCTGAAGTATGCCAACCGGTAGTTGCAGCATCTTCATAATGAAGATCGCTAGCCAAATAATGCACTAATGGATCATTTGCCTGCCAAAGCACATAATTATAAATAGTCCTTGTGGGAGTGTAGGGTGCCTGCACGGCCAATTCGATGTTAGTATGGCGATTACCAGCCAGATCTTTCCAGGTTGGTTGCCAAAATCCATTAAAAAATGCGGTTTGGGCCGCCGTGGTTGGAAGACTTGGCGTATTTGGTGCCCATTGACCACCGTTAAGAGGAGGGTTAGCCAAACCTCTTGATACGATGAGTTGATTGGCAACCCCATAAGCTGGGGTGAGTGCTGGAGGCGTATATCCATTAGTACTCCACATAAACCGATCACCTTTTACTTGAGGATATGAAGGATCAGCAAGGATCGGATAAAGATTGGTGCTACTACTTGGACCGCTGAGTTGAACGTAATCAATCACATGCTTGTTTCCCGGAGGCCCATCAAGGACGAAAGCTTGAAGCCAATTGGTGGCCGCGAGTCCGAATTGTGGAAATTGGGGAACCGGGGGCGTGCCAACATAATTTGTCTCGAAGGGCGGGTTTAGAACCGAATCGGGTACGAAAGTGTTATTCTGAAATTGATAAGCAGATTGTGGCAGTAAAGGAAAGGTCCAGTTGGTTACAATGAAAGATGCTGGCACAGGAGCAGGAACATCTGGGGAGGCGTAAGTCCACGCTGAACCTGGCCACAGGCTAATGTTTGCAACAAAATTAAGGTTAGTGATCTGGCTTTTGTAATATCCCAAATCATTGGTAAGAACCGCCCGCAGATTATCCTGCATATAAATAGTAATGTTACCACTGCCATTTATACCGGTGAAATTTTGGTCATAGGAGTTCCACAATGAAGCCCCAATATAATTTGTAATACCCACTATGAACAATTGGTTAGTGTGGTATACCGAGGTGTCGGCAGAGCTGGCCGTAGGACGGGTTACTTGCAGCTTGCGCGTCACTTGGACCGTATTAAGCATATTCAATTCGTTAAAGTTGGGGAGGCCTTTCTTGGCCCCGACAATCCAAGGCACCCCGTAAATATTGATCTGGTAAAGATCCAAGCTGGGGTTGTTCGTTACTGCGGCAAAGCCATAGGGCTGGGCCAGGATGGG
>CAIZWI010000008.1 GCA_903936645.1 uncultured Verrucomicrobia subdivision 3 bacterium | reverse complement strand
GTTGGGGGTGCAGAAGCGCGAGGGGGAGGATCACGAACCGTTTGAAACGGTCATCGAAGGTTTCAAGCACGAGAAGTATCACAAGGACATCGTCGACAGCGAATTGACGGCGGAAGACCAGCAGGAATTGGTGAAGCGCTTCAAGGCGCTCGTCAAGGAACGCACGGGCAAGACCTTCCCGAGCGATCCGTGGGATCAATTGCGCGGCGCGGCCGGGGCGGTGTTCGGTTCCTGGATGAATGACCGGGCAATCGTTTATCGTCGCAAGTACAACATCCCCACGGAATGGGGAACGGCCGTCAACGTGCAGGCCATGGTGTTCGGCAACACGGGTTCCGCCTCCGGTTCCGGTGTGGCGTTCACCCGTAACCCGGCCAACGGCAAAAACGAGTTCTACGGCGAATTCCTCATCAACGCCCAGGGCGAAGACGTGGTGGCGGGCGTGCGCACGCCCGAACCCGTCATTGAGCTGAAGAAGCAGATGCCGAAGTCCTACGACGAACTGATCAAAGTTCGCGCCACCTTGGAAAAGCATTTCAAGGATGTGCAGGACATCGAGTTCACCATTCAGGAAGGCCGTTTGTTCATGTTGCAAACCCGCAACGGCAAGCGCACCGCGATGGCCGCCCTCAAGTTCTCCATGGACATGGTCAAGGAGAAGCTGATTGATGCCGAAACCGCGGTGCTCCGCAATCCGGCCGACCAGCTCGACCAATTGCTCGCCCCGGTGTTTGACCTCGCAGAAATCAAGAAGGCCACCATCATCGCCAACGGCCTCCCGGCCGGTCCGGGCGCGGCCTCCGGCAAAATCTATTTCAATGCCGATCGCGCCGTGGAAGCGGAAAAGCGCGGCGAAAAAGTGCTGCTGGTGCGTGTCGAAACCTCCCCGGAGGATTTGCGCGGCATGATCGCGGCTGAGGGCATTCTCACCGCGCGCGGTGGCGTCAGCTCCCACGCCGCTTTGGTGGCCCGCCAGATGGGCAAGGTTTGCGTGTGCGGCGCCGCCGCCCTCGAAATCAATTACGACAAGAAGACCATCACCGTGGCGGGCACGACCTACAACGAGGGTGACTTCTTCTCCATCGACGGCACGGCGGGCACCGTGTACGCGGGCGCCATCAAAACCGCGCCGTCTGAAATCATTGCCGGCTTGATCAATGGCGACAAAGCCGCCCAGGCCACCGAGAAGTTCAAGAACTTCACGCAATTGATGAAATGGTGCGGCCAGGCCTCCCGCCTGCAAGTGCGCACCAATGCCGACACGCCCGAGCAGGCGCAGAACGCCGTGGCCTTCGGCGCCACCGGCATCGGCCTCACCCGCACGGAACACATGTTCTTTGAGGGCAACCGCATCGACGCCATGCGCGAAATGATCCTGGCGGATTCCCTGGCCGCCCGCGAAACCGCGCTGGCCAAGCTCCTGCCCTACCAACGCGATGACTTCTTCGGCATCTTCAAGGCGCTGAAAGGCTTCCCGGCGACCATCCGTTTCCTCGATCCCCCGTTGCATGAGTTCCTGCCCCACGCGAAGGAACAGCAACTGGACCTCGCGACCAAGCTCGGCATCCCGGTGGAAAAGATCATCCATCGCGTGCACGAACTGCATGAATTCAACCCCATGCTGGGCTTCCGCGGCTGCCGTTTGGGCATCAAGTTCCCGGAAATCACCCGCATGCAGGCCCGTGCTGTGTTTGAAGCGGCCGCGCAATGCGTCAAAGAAAAGATCAAGTGCAAGCCCGAGATCATGATCCCGCTCGTCGGCTTCAAGAAGGAACTCGACCTCCAGGTCGCGATCGTTCACGAAACGGCCAAGCAGGTGCAGGCGGAGAAGAAGGTCAAGCTGACCTACAGCGTCGGCACCATGATCGAAATTCCGCGCGGCGCTTTGACGGCGGATGAAATCGCGCAAACGGCCGAGTTCTTCAGCTTCGGCACCAACGACCTGACCCAGACCACGTTGGGCATGAGCCGCGACGATTCCGGCAGCTTCCTCGGGGCCTACCAGGAAGCCGAGATCATGAAGAAGAATCCCTTCGCCTCCATTGACCAGACCGGTGTGGGCCAGTTGATGGAAATCGCGATTGCCAAGGGCCGCATCACCCGCCCCGACATCAAGCTGGGCATCTGCGGCGAACACGGTGGCGATCCGGATTCCGTGAAGTTCTGCCATCGCATCGGTTTGAGCTATGTGAGCTGCTCCCCGTACCGCGTCCCGGTGGCCCGTCTGGCCGCCGCCCAGGCCGCGATCGAAGAGAAGCGCAAGGCGGCCGCCGCGGCGAAAGCGCCCAAGAAGAAGTAAGCTGAACGCCTGACCTTTCACCAGCCGCTCCCGGAAACGGGGGCGGCTGTTTTGCTGCCGACCGGCGCTGGCTTGGAGTCGGGCAGCCGGCGCTGGCACCGCAGGTTTCCCAACCCTTGGTGCGGCCATTATGCTGAATGACTACCAACTAATGACCAGAGTTTTCCATTGAGCGATGCTATTCAAACTTGGACGACCCCTTGGTCGCGGGGGCGGCCTTGGTGATTATCCCTGGCGTATAAATCGAGAACTCGTGGATGGACCAGAAAAGGCCGCGCACTGAGCGGGTTTGGGTGAGGCGAATGAATTTGGCGGCGGCAGGAGGGAATAGAATTTCTGTGGTGGGCTGGGTGCCGGTGCCGGTGGCCACAGGGTCGCCCCAGGTTTTGCCGTCGGCGGAGAGTTGGACTTGGTAGCCCCGGGGATAGTCCTCGCGGGAACTGGCCGCTTCCAGACGCAGGCCGGTAATGAGGTCCGGCTGTGGCAATTCAATTTGGTACCACATGCCCGGAACCTGGTCGGTGCTGGTGTCGTAGCGGGTGCCCAGGTCGCCATCGATGGCCCGGGCAGCGGTCTGCGCGTTGTAATTAGCCGACACTCGCCACGCGGAACGGTTGGTGAGCGCCTGGGGCACAGCGGCCGCCAGTTCCGCCTCGGTCCACGGGGCATTGTGATCTTTGAGGTTCGCGCGCACCCGGGCCACGTCCGCCGGGCGGACGAGGGAGCCGTTGTTGAAAAAGCTATTGCGGATGTACGACGTTACGGCGGCCACCCAAGTGTCGTCATTATTTTCCATGGCGAGCATCTGGGCGTCGTAGGCTTTGCCGGCCACCGGGCCTTTCATGCCTTTGAGCAGGACGCTGACCATGGAATCGCTCAGATTCGTGGCCATCGCCGAATGCTTGAAGGGCGGGGCGATGGTGGTGCCCTTGGGGGCTCCGGGCATGGGCGCGCCTTCACCGGTCTGGCCGTGACAGGCGAAGCACAGGGTTTTGTAAATCGTGGCCCCCTGGTCGAGTAACTTCCGGTCCGGCCCCGAGTAGTTCCCGAACCCTGAGCCCGGTGGATGCAGTTGCCCCCCAATGATGCTGATTCCCGAGTCCGGGTTGGCCGAGATGGTGGCTTCAATCAGATTCTCGGCATTGGTCCACTGAAGCAAATTGGCGGTTAGGAGCAGTTGGATCACGACGCTGGGGTCGGGGTCGCCCGCCAGTGTGGCGAGATCGGGCACGAGCGAGTGGTCGCCTTGTTTGTAGAGCGTTTCACTCACCCGAATGGCGGCGCTGCGCACATGACCGTCGGGGTCATGGAGGGTGGCGCGAAGCAAATCCGGTGGAAGCACATTCAAGCCTTCCAGCGTCCAGAGCGCACCCAGGCGGGCGAGCGGATCGGGGTGGCTGCGCACCATCGCCAGCAAGGCCGGCACCACTGAATGGTCGCCACGCAACACCAGCAGTTTTTGCGCGGTGTCCCGCCACCAGCCGTTGGGATGGCCCAGGTAGGCCACCCATTCCGCCGGGGTTTGGTCCAGCATGTGCGGTTGCGGACCGGGGGCCAGGCCATCGTACGTGAGACGCCAGATGCGGCCGCGGCCGAAATTTTTATCCAGTTGGTGGGCCTGCACTTGGGGACGCAGATACGAACCTTCGTTGACCCACGCCGCCTCCTGGATGATCCCGCGATACATGTCCACTATATACAGGGTGCCATCCGGGGCGGTCACCAGGTTGACCGGGCGGAAATTGGGATCAGTGGAGCGAATGAATTCGGAATGTCCGCAAGCATTGGTCAGATGGGTGACGCCGGCATTTACGGCCACTTTTCCACGCCGGACCAGCCGGCCCACTGGCTCGCCGAAAAACAAGTCGCCACGCAATTCCGGCGGCAGGCGGTCACCCCGGTAAATATCCACACCAGCGGCGGAGGTGATGTAATTGAGGGTTTTATTTTCCGGTCGCAACCGGTGGGGGCCCCCCTGCACGTCTCCCAGGCCAACCAGCGGCCAGACTTCCATGAATTCCTGGGACGGTTCATCCTTTACCTTGATCGGACCATAAATGAAGGGCGCCTGGTAATCCGTCGGCCCCTGCTCCCCACTGGCATTCACAAACCAGGGCTTGCCATAATCATCTTGCGCGACACCCCATTGACCGCCATTGGGCGGGGTGTTTTCCTTGATCACATTCGTGCCGCTCAGGCGCAGCCGGTAGGCATTCAAGGTTTGATACAGCCAGTTGTCCCGGGCCCAAATCAGGCCACTGGACTGATGCTCCAAATTACCGCCGCGTTTGCCCCCGGCATAAAAGAAGGTCTTTTGATCAGCCACCCCGTCGCCGTTGGTATCCCGGTACAACCAGATATCATCCGAATCGGTTTCATTCACCAGCACGCCGTCGGACAGCGGCAGAATCATGCGCGGGAGCAGGAGGTGATCAATAAACACACTGTGCCGGTCAAAATGGCCGTCGCCCCGGCTGGACCAGTGGCGCGATACCCGGCTGCGGGGCGCGTGTTCCCCCGTGCCATCGATATTCTGCATGTACGTGCGCATTTCCGCCACATACATACTGCCGTTGCCATCAAACGCCGCCACGACCGGTTCCTTGATGTCCGGGTCGCCCACCACTAATTCCATACGGTAACCGGGCGGCAAAACGAATGTTTTTAGCTCCTCGGCGGGCGTCAGATACGGGGTGGGTTGGGAGGCGGGCAGGGCATTGGTGGCGGCATCGTCGGCATGGCCAGCCAGTGCGGTTACAACCGCGACGCACAGGGAAAGCCGGGAAATTTTCAACATGGGCACAGTCAAAGTGGTCATCGGCAGCATTGTGCTGAAGACAACCATTTCTAGCTATCCCGAAAATGGACTCAGGCAGTGGTGCTGGCGGGCACTGCCAACCTCACCGGCCAAGGACTCAGTAACCGAACGCGTGCACGATTTGCACCATCAAATAACCCAAGCCAGCGCAGACGGGCAGGGTGAGGACCCAGGCCCAGAGGATGCGCTTGACGACCGGCCATTTGACGGCGGTCCAGCGTTTGGAAGCCCCCACGCCCATAATGGCGGTGGTGATGACGTGGGTGGTGGAAACCGGCATGCCCATGGCGGCCGTCCCCAGCAGCACGGTGGCCCCAGCGGTTTCCGCAGCAAAGCCATGCACGGGCTGGAGTTTGACGAGCTTGTGGCCCAGCGTCTTAATGATCCGCCAGCCGCCACTGGCAGTGCCGGCCGCCATGGTGAGGGAACAAAGGATTTTGATCCACAAGGCGATGACCAGGGTTTGGCCCGGCAGCGTATCTGCGGTTTTTAAAAAGGCCAGCCAGTCCGGCAGTCCGTCGAGGGTGCCGGCCTTGGTTGCGGCCACCAGTGCCAGGGCGATAATGCCCATCGTTTTTTGCGCGTCATTCGTGCCATGGCTGAATCCCATATAAGCCGAGCTCAGGAGTTGCAAGTGGCCGAAGTGACGGGAGACGGCTGAGGGCCGGGCGTTTTGCAGCAGGAAATAGAGCAGCGTCATCAAGCCAAAGGCCAGGAAAAAGCCTAAAATGGGCGAAATGATCATGGGGATCACGACTTTGTACATGACGCCACTGCCCATCCACCAGTGCTGGCCGGCCGCCGGAAATTTGCACCAAATAATGGCCGACCAATTGCCATGCGCGGCCGCGAGGGCCGCGCCCACCAAACCGCCAATCAAAGCGTGGCTGGAACTGGAGGGAAGCCCGAAATACCACGTGAGGAGATTCCAGAAAATGGCCGCCACCAGCGCGCACACGAGCATGGCGGAGGCGAATTCGGGCGCGATAAAGTGCGAATCCACCAAGCCGGAAGCAATGGTTTTGGCCACGGCGGCACCGACCATGGCCCCCAGCAGGTTTGTGACGGTTGCCAGCACAATGGCCTGGCGCGGCGTCAATACCTTCGTGCCCACGACGGTGGCAATGGCGTTGGCCGTGTCGTGAAACCCGTTGGTGAAGTTGAAGATCAACGCCACCAAGATAACGGTGAAGAGCAGGAGCATGACCGTCAGGAGTTTTTCAGGACAATTTGGGAAATCACATTGCCGACATCACGGCACCGGTCGATGACCTTTTCCAGCAGTTCGTAAAGGTCTTTCAAAACAATGACATGCAACGGATCATGGCGGCCGCTGAACAGATCCCGGTAAATCTCCAGGATCAGTTTGTCCGCTTGGCCTTCCAGATGTTGCAGGCGGTCATTCCATTTGCGGACTTCCTCCAGATTGATGCCTCGCGACAGCGACTGCACTAGTTGCAAGACGCATTCCGTGGCTTCTTCCAGCAGGGGGACTTGTTGGGAAAAGTCCACGCCTTTGACCTGGTTGGGCACGATCAGCACGCGTTCCACAAATTTTTCCACCGTTTTGGGAATCCGGTAGAGGGCGCGCGACAGGGCGTCAATGTC
>CAIZWI010000007.1 GCA_903936645.1 uncultured Verrucomicrobia subdivision 3 bacterium | reverse complement strand
GTGTTGGCGAGGGCGTTGGTGCTGGCGTTGGTTGTCAGATTTATGGCGCTCACAATAGTGGCAGCCGGGATGCCTCCAAGCTTTTGCACCACGGTGTCCAGTTGGGTGCCCGTCACATCACCGGCGAGCGGCCCGGAGAAGCCACTGGCTGTGGTTGCCGTCAGGGCGTTGGCGGCCAAAATGGCATAGGGCGTGGGGGTGACTGGCTGACGGGGGGTGATCGGATTGAAATTGAGGGCGGCGGAGTTGGTGCGCACGGCAATGTCCAGCCAATTGCTGGCACCGGTAAAGGCCACCGAGCCAAAATCCAGACTAACCGTGAAAAGGCCATTGGTCACGGGGGTGGCCAGCAAGGTCAGCGGCACGGTGCCGGTCACCGGGGTGAGGCTGTTGGTGGAGCCATACAGGCCGAACTGGAAGTCATACAAACCATTGGCTGGAGTGCCATTGTTATCGAGCCGGCCTTGGTAGGTAAAGGCTGTGCCTTGGGCCGGGGCGGACCTGATCAGGCCGAGTACCAGGCTGAGGGCGATTAGCAGGTAAGGGAGGCCATGGAGCCGGTAGTAGCGTGTGCGCGGATGGGTTGGGTGGTTCATGGTACGTTGGTTAGTTGGGGTTATGCAGTTGGATTGGGTAAAAAAGGGTTGGCACACTGCCTATCCGGCCTGGATTGGCCTTTGGCCAGTGGACTGGATAAACGGGGGGCGGTGCGGTGCTATAGTGCGAGCTGCCAGCGTCCAGAAAGTGACGTGGATCGCCTAATTAAATGAACGGCTCGGGTTTGGCGCAAATGTGGCGATCTGAAGCTAACCAAGCCGTTACAGCCGCGCCGCGGGGCCGCTTGCCAAGGCAAAACAAAGCAGTTCTTCATGATTGGATGAGCCGGGGATAAGTCGACTCCACGCCAGTGCTTCCTGATGAGAGGATCCCGGCGCACGAACCAAAAATGACAAAGAACCTGAATAATATATCACGCCAAACCGCCAAAAGCAAATGGGGGGGAGGTCTTTTTTGGTCGACCGGGCGATTGATTTAACTTCGGTTAACCACCGATACTAATCCGGCGGTCCGGGCTTCCCGTATTTTTTCTCGCGCCAAACAAATCCGACGCATACCACCAGCAGCAAGAGATTAAATCCGGCCAGCAGTTGTAGAATCAGCTTGGGGCTAGCATGATATTTGGTGAGGGCGACTCCGTAGGTGGCGGCGACCAGCATCAGTGCGGGCACCACGCGGAAGCGGGAGCGGGCGAGGAGGTCATTGACGAGGAGGTTGCCCAGGGCCAGAGGGATCATGGCGGCGGCGTACCAGGGTAAAACGGCCAGCGTCTCGGGGGCATAGGCGGCCGGGAAAATCAAGGGGACAATCCAGGGGCCCAGCAACCACAAGCCCAGGAAACCAAGGCCGGCGAAAGCCCCCGTGATCAGGAGGGAGATGCCGAGGAGACTGGCATTTTCGGACTTCGCGTGGCTGTGCACTATTTTGGGAAACAACACGCCGGCCAGGGGCAGAACGAGCCATAACAGCGCGCGGGCCAGGGTGCCGGCCGCGCCGTAGGGCGCGGTGCGTTCCGGGCCAAAATACAGATTTACAAAGGCGGTGTCGGCACTGAAGAGAAATTGGGTGGCGCCAAAGCCCAGCATCAGGGGGAGCACCTGGCCAAAGATGATTTTATGATCAAAGGGCTCCGGGGGCGTCCGCCATTGGGCTTGGGTTTGCCAGGCCCCGAGGGCGCAGGCGGCCACCAAACCGGCGGCCACCGCCACCATGATGCCAGTGGCCAGGCCGTGCCCGACCAGCACGATGAGCACGGCGGAGGTAATGCGGCCGGCGCCATTAAAAATGGCCGACCAGCCCAGCCAGAGGAAATTCTGGCGTCCCTGCATGATCCCCGAAAACACGGGCAGGCTGAGGGACAGCAGGATCACCACCAGCAACAGGGGCAGGGCGGCGGGATTCACCAGATGCCAGTCGGTGGTGAGCTGCCGGCGCAGGGTGGTGAGCCCCAACGCTCCCAGCAGGCCGGCCCCCAGCAGGCTGAAGCCGGTCCAGCGGAGCAGTCCGGCCAGCTGGGCCGTCCGGCCGTTGACGTGGGCCAGGGCGGTTTGCTGGGTGAAGACCATTTGCAAGGGCAGGGTGGGAATGAGGTTAACCACGGACAGCAACGTGATGAGCGTGCCGTATTCGGCGGCGGGGATGGCTTTGGAAAGCAGGTGCACCGCCCACATCAGCACGCCACCGATAATGGTGGCGAGCATCATCCATCCGCTTTGCCGGAAAAACGTGGCCCGGTGGGCCGCCCTCGTGGCCGCACTGGAGGGGGGCGTTTCGCTCATGGCAGGGTCCGGAGAAAACGCAGCAACCAGTTTTTGCCACGCTCCAATTCAGCCAGGGAAATCCATTCATCCGCCGTGTGGGCCTGGGCGATGTTGCCGGGTCCGAAGACCACACTGGGGGTGCCGCTGGCGGCCAGCACGGCGGCATCGCAAAAATAATCGACGCCAACGGTTTTCTTCTGGCCAGCGGAAGTCAGGAATTGGTGGACCAGGGGGAGGGCCGGGTCGGTCTCGAGGGGCACGGCCGGGGCCAGTTTGGCTGCCGTGGCGGTGGCCGTCCAGCCTTGGGCTTTGATGCCGGCCAGGATTTCCCGGAGGACGGCGGCGGCGGTCTCACCGGGCAGCAAGCGGCGGTCCACCGAAATGACGCATTGATCCGGCACGATGTTGGGCTGGGTGCCGCCCGAGATTTTACCGACATTCACCGTGGCGGTGCCCAGGAGGGGATGCCGGGTGCGGTTTAATTGGGTGCGGTACCCGGTTTCCAGCCAGTCCACAATGCGGGCCATGGCATGCACGGCATTGCGACCGAGTGACGGGGTGGCGCCATGGGCGGAACGGCCCTGGGTGGCGATGTCCAGCCACAAGCTGCCCTTGTGCGCGGTGACCACCTGGAGCCGCGTGGGTTCGCCCACAATGGCGAGGTCGGCCCGGAAGCCGCTGGCGACCAAGGCGCGGGAACCTTCCTGCGCATTTTCTTCGTCGATCAAACCGGCAAAAACGATTTCGGTGGCTTGTGGACGTCCGGGCGCGGCAGCCAGTTCGCACAAGGCGGTGAGCATGGCGGCCACGGAGCCTTTGGTGTCGCACGCGCCGCGACCAGACAGGCGGCCGTTTTTGCGTTGGGGAATGAATTGGGTGCTGTCGGCCACCACGGTGTCCAGGTGGGGTGCCAGCAGGATGGTCTGCCGGATGGGGCCGGACGGTTGCAAGCGGGCGAGGATATTGGCGCGCCCGGGCAGCACTTTTTGAAATTCCACGTCCAGCCCGGCGTTCGCCGCCACGGACGAGAGGAAATCCGCCACCCGCTTTTCACCGGCGTGGGGGTGGCGCACCGGCAGAAAGGCCGGGTTCACGCTGGGCAGCGCGATTAATTCGGCCAGGAGTCGTTCGGTGCCTGTCATGCGCGGGCAGCATAACGCGGGCGGGGCAGGGTGTCCAGTGTTTGGCGCAAACGTGGAGGCAACGGCCAAATCCCATGTTCAAAATGCAGCGGAGCAAGTTCAGGCGGTCCGAACAGTGCCTGCCTCATATTCAAGATTGCCCGGGACGCCAAACCCGGGCAGGCTGGCAGGACAATTACATGCATATGGACACTCAAGTGAAGCTGCGCACAGGCCGGGATTTGCCCCGGCGATTTATTGGTGGAATCCTGGTTTTGCTGGCACTGCTGGTGGCTGGCCTGCGGCCGGCGCCGGCGGCGGAGCTCCGGCAGGTGATTAATTTCAACCGGGAATGGCAGTTTCAATTGGGTGATCCGGCCGGGGCCGAAAAGCCGGGCTTCGACACCGCGGGTTGGCAAAACATCCATTTGCCCCATTCCTTCAGCGAACCGTACTTTTTATCGGCGAATTTTTATGAGGGGTACGGCTGGTATCGCAAGACCCTCACGGTCCCGCGCGCCTGGCGCAAGCACCGCATCAACCTGGAATTTGACGGGGCGTTTCAAGTCGCCGAGCTGTTTGTGAACGGTAAACGGATAGGCGAACACCGGGGCGGTTACACGGGCTTTACCTTTGACCTCACCGAGGCAGTGCATACCGGGGATAATGTGCTGGCCGTGCGGGTGAACAACCTGTGGAATGCCCGCCTGGCACCCCGGGGTGGCGAGCATACCTTTAGTGGCGGGATTTACCGGGATGTGCGGGTGGTGGTGACAGCGCCGCTGCACGTTGCCTGGTATGGCACGTTTGTGACCACGCCCCAGGTGTCCCGGGACGCCGGCACCGTGCGGGTGCAGACGGAAATTGCCAATGACACCCGCAGTGCCAAGGCAACCACGGTCCAAACCGAAGTGCGGGACGCTGCCGGCACGCTGGTGACCACCATGACCGCCACCCAGACGGTGCCCCCACAGGGCACGCTGGTCTTTGACCAAACCAGCGAGCCCATTGGCCATCCCCGGTTGTGGTCGCCGGCGGAACCCAATCTTTACTCCGTGCGCACGACGGTGCTCGACGGGGGAAAAGCGGTGGATGACTTCACTTCGCCCCTGGGTTTTCGCTGGCTGAAATGGACGGCGGATCAGGGGATGTTCCTGAACGGCGGGCATTATTATTTCAAGGGGGCCAATGTGCATCAGGACCACGCCGGCTGGGGGGACGCGGTCGCGGACAGCGGCTTTTATCGCGATGTAAAAATGGTCCGGGACGCGGGCTTTGATTTCATTCGCGGCTCGCATTATCCGCATGCGCCCGCGTTCGTTTCCGCCTGCGACGAACTGGGGGTGATGTTCTGGTCGGAGAATAATTTCTGGGGCTCGGGCAGTTTTCATGGCGAGGGCGATTTTAAAAACAGCGGCGCGTATCCGCGGCATCCGGAAGACGAGGCGGAATTTCGGGCGAGCGTGCGCAACAGTTTGCGCGACATGATCCGCATCCATCGCAACCACCCGAGTGTCATTGTGTGGAGCATGGATAACGAAGTGTTTTTCACGGATAAAACCACGCTGCCGAAAGTGCAGGAGTTTCTCAAGGAGTTGGTGGCCTACAGCCATGAGCTGGATCCCACGCGGCCGGCGGCCATTGGCGGGTGCCAGCGGGGGGACATTGACAAGCTGGGGGATATTGCCGGTTACAATGGCGACGGCGCGCGGCTGTTCCTGGATCCGGGCATCCCGAGTGTCATCAGCGAATACGGTTCCACCGAAGCCGACCGGCCCGGGCAATATGCGCCCGGCTGGAATGAGTTGCTCACGGCCAAGGGGCTGGACCAGACCCAGCCGTATCCGTGGCGGTTTCCCTGGCGCAGCGGCGAGGCCATCTGGTGCGCGTTTGACCATGGCAGCGTGGCGGGCAAGCGGTTTGGCGGCATGGGCATGATTGATTACTTCCGGCTGCCCAAGCGCCAGTATTATTGGTATCGCAATGAATACCGGCACATTCCCCCGCCGGCATGGCCTGGGGCCGGGACCCCCGCCGGGCTGCGTCTGACCGCCGACAAAACCACGCTGCAACGGGTGGATGGCACGGATGACGCGCAAATCATTGTGGCGGTGGTAGATGCGGCGGGGCGAATCCTCACCAACTGCCCCCCGGTCACTTTGACCATCGCCGCCGGTCCCGGCGAATTTCCGACGGGGCCCAGCATCACGTTTGCGCCGGATTCAGACATTGTGATTCTCGATGGCCAGGCGGCGATTGAATTTCGTTCCTATTATGCTGGCAAAACGGTGATCCGGGCCAGCTCGCCGGGGTTGCCGGAGGCAACGCTCACCCTCGAGTCGCTGGGCGGTCCGCCATTTGTGGCGGGCAAAACCCCCGCCGCGCCGGTGCGGCCCTATGTGCGTTATACTGGTTCGACTAGCGCCCCCGCCGTGGCCAGTTACGGTCTGGAAAATCCGACCCGTGCGAGCAGTGAAGCGCCCGGCCACAGCGGGCGCCTGGCCAATGACGGGAATGCCACCACGTTTTGGCAGGCCACGGAAGCGCGCGGTAATGCCTGGTGGCGCGTGGATTTGGAGCGCGTGGTGACCGTGGCGGAAACTCACCTGACCTTTCCCGCCGCAGGCCATTGGCGGTATAAAATTGAAATTTCCGACGACGGCGACTCTCATTGGACGCTGGTCAGTGATCAAACCCAGTCAACCCTGACGGACGCCGGGCGGCATGACCGGGCGCAGACTGGCGCGCGCGGGCGATTTGTGCGGGTGACGTTTACCGGGCTGCCCGCCGGACAACCCGCAGCACTTGCTGAGGTGGAGGTGCTGGGCAGTCTGGCTGCCCAATAAAGGGAAACTTCAAACTTCAAAATCCAAAATTCAGGGAAAATTCGCCTTCCATCCAGGCTGATTCCGCCCAGTCAACCAGCTGTGCCAACGTTAGCTCGTGAGGCAGATACGCCGCGATCTGGTTGGCAACGGTCGCTTTCGTGATCGTCATGGCATCATCCTATACTTTTTCGTGGACCTCCACCAAGCGTCCTTTATCGTCCTAAATTTCCTGCCAGAAACGCAAGGTGGATTCCTGCCGGTCCACTTCTTTTAAATCACGTGCCTGCCAGCCATGCCGAACTGGCACATCCAGCTGTTAACGCCGTCCCCCGCCGGGCAATTCCTCCCAGTAACCGAATTTCCCTTCATTTTGTGAACGTGAACTCATGTTGCCGGCTTTCGGTAGTTTAACTCGCGCCAAATTTTCCGAAGCGCAGGGCCAGGGTGGGCAGCACCAACAAGTTGAGGAGGGTGGAGGTGACGAGGCCGCCCAGAATCACCAGGGCCATGGGGCCTTCAATTTCCCGGCCGGCCTCGCCGCCGCCCAGGGCCAGCGGCAGCAGTCCCAGACCGGTGACCAGCGCGGTCATGAGAATGGGCACCAGCCGTTCCGTGGCCCCGCGCATGGCGGCCTCGAGGCCCCAGGTCATGCCTTCCTCGTTGACCAGATGTTCATAGTGCGAGATCATCATGATGGAATTGCGCATGGTGATGCCGAAGAGGGTGACAAACCCGACGAGCGTGCCCAGGGAAAGGGCCGCCGGGGCATCGCCAAAATGGCCGACGAGGAAAATCAGCAGCACCCCGCCCACCAGGGCAAACGGGAGATTGGCCAGCACCAGGAACAAATGGCGCGCCTTTTGAAACACCATGCACAGCAGCAGAATCACCCCCGCCCCGGCCAGCAGGGAGTGCAGCCACAATTCGTGCTGGGCTTTGGCCTGTTCCTCCGCGGCGCCACTGAACTCCGCATAGCAACCGGCGGGGAATTGGACCTGGCTGGCGATTTGTTTCTGCGCCTCCGCCACGAAAGAGCTGACGTCGCGTCCCGCAGGATTGCAGGTGACGGTCTGCCGGCGGCGCGCGCCGTCATGGAGAATCGCATAGCGGCCCGTGGTCGCGTAAACATCCGCCAGCTGGGACAAGGGCAGGGTGACACCCTGGCCATTGTTGATCAGCAGCTGGCCAAGGTTTTCCGGCTGCTGCCGGGTCGCGGCATCGAGCACCACCACCACTTCAAACACTTTGTTGCCCTCGTAGGTTTGGGCCACGATGGCTCCCTGGTAGGCGGTTTGCACCGCTTCCATCACCGGCACGGGGCGGAAGCCAAATTGGGTGAGGCGGTCAGGGCGCAATTTGATCATCACCCGGGGGGAACCGGGGGGCGCCGCCACTTGCACATCCGCCGCGCCGGGCACCTTGCCGAGCACTTCGGCCACCGCCTGGGCCTTGCGGTCCAGCACCTCCAGATCGTCGCCGAACACATTCACCACCACCTGGGCCGTTTCCCCGGCAATCGTCTCGCCCAGGCGGTCGCCCAGGAACGTCAGTACTTCGGTTTCCACACCGGGAAATTTCGCCAGGGCGGCGCGAATCTCATCCTGCACCTTTGCCTCATCCTCGCCGCTCACGGGTTTTAATTCCACGTGCATTTCCCCCCGGTGCGGTCCCCAGGTGTCCTCGCCACCCTCCGCCCGGCCAATCTGCTCGGACACCGTTTTGATATGCGGGTTTTGCAATAATTCAGCGGAAATTTCCGTGCCCAGCCGGCGCATTTCCGCCAGCGAAGTGCCGGGGGCCATCGTCAGGCCGATCACAAAATGGCCCTCGCGAAAATCAGGCAGCAGTTCCCCGCCAAAAAAACGCAGGGTGTATACCGCGAGTAAAAAAGCCAGGGTGGTCACCAGAATAATGGTTTTGGGCCAGTGCGAAAGCCCCTCCAGCAACCGGCGGTGGGCGCTTTTCAACCAGCGCAGGTAGCCCGGTTCCGCATGGAGTTTGGTGCGGGACAGCAGGGCGTAGCAGAGTGCGGGCGTGACGGTCAGCGCCGCCCCCAGCGAAGCCAGGATGGCCAGAATGAAGGCCACGCCCAGGGGGGCAAAAAAGCGACCCTGGAGGCCGCTCATGGTCAGCACGGGCACAAATACCAAGGCCACAATAAAGGTGGCATAAACGACGGCGGTCCGGACTTCCAGGGAAGCCTCCAGCACCACGGTGAAGAGCGAGTGCGGCGTGGGCCGGCCGGCATTTTCGCGCAACCGCCGCAAAATGTTTTCGACGTCGATGATGGCGTCGTCCACGACCACGCCGATGGCCACCGCCAGACCGCCGAGCGTCATGGTGTTGAGCGTCACGCCAAAATGGTCCAGCACCGCAATGGCCGCCAGCAGGCTTAACGGGATGGTCATGAACGAGATGAGCGCGGTGCGCAAATCCAGCAGGAATAAAAACAACACCCCCGCCACGAGCACCGCCCCCAGGACGAGGGAGGACTTCATGTTCTTGATGGCGTGTTCAATAAAAGTGGCCGGGCGGTGCAGCGCCGGCACGTAATCGATGCCTTCCGCCGCGAACATGGGCCGCATGTTTTCCAGGGCGCTTTCCACCGCGAGCGTCACCTCCATCGTGTTCGCCCCATACTGGCTGGCCGTGGTGACCAGGATGCCCGGGCGGCCGTTGATGAGGGCATCGCCAAATTTGGGCTCGGCACCCGCCTGTACGCTGGCCACGTCGCGCAGGCGCAGGCTCTGCCCGTTGCGCTGGGTGATCACGACGTTGCCCAACGCCCCGGCGGTGAGCGACTGGCCCTCACTCTGCAACACCAGGTGCTGGGCGGCGGTGTCCACAAACCCGGCCCCGCGCACCCCGGTCGCCTCATGCGCGGCGGTGAGCACGTCCGAGAGGGAAAGCCTCAGGGCTTGCAAACGTTCCGGATGCACCTGGATTTGTAATTGCCGCACCTCGCCGCCGAACACCTTGGTCGCGGCGACCCCGGGCACGGAAAGCAACCGCGGGCGCACGGTCCAGTCCGCAAAGGTGCGCAGCTCCATGGGGGTGAGGTTCGTGGAGACCAGTCCGATCTTGAGCAGATCCATCGTCGAGGACGTGAGCGGTTCCATGGCGGGGGCTTTCACCCCGGCCGGCAGTTCACCGGCCACCTGGGCCAGCCGTTCGGCGAGCATTTGCCGCGCAATATGGATATCCGTGCCTTCTTTGAAAACCGCCGTGACGACCGAGAGGCCCTGGATGGATTCTGACCGGATCGCGTCCAGGTCGCCCGCCCCGTTCAGGGCATTTTCCACCGGACTGGTCACCAGGGTTTCCACCTGTTCCGCCGCGAGGCCCGGGGCCTCGGTCTGCACGGTGGCCTGGGGCTGGACAAATTCCGGGAACACATCCAGCTTGGCCCGCGAGGCCACCAGCCAGCCATAGGCAATCAGCCCCAGGGCCAGCGTGATGACCACGCCGCGCTGGCGCAATGAGAGATCAACGATGTGGCGCAGCATGGCTTAATCCCGGGTGCCCGTGTTGAAACCGCCGCCGCTCAGTTCGGTGGAAAGCACGGTTTGCGCCCCGGTTGTGACCAACACATTCGTGGCACTCAAACCGTTGGTAATGAACCAGCCATTCGTGGTGAGGCGGTCCAGGGGGATGTGGCGGCGGGTAAAGGCGTCGGCCGCGGTTTGCACATACACCCAGCCCTGGCCGTCATGCCGGAGCACGGCCGCGGCCGGAACCTCCAGCCCGTCCAGTGGCTGGCCGGTCCGGTTCAAGTGCCCGGTTACCGAGGCCCCCAAGGGCAGGGCGCGAGCTTTGACGAGCAAGAGAAAAATCTGGCCCTCGGTCTGCGGGTCCACGCCCAGGTTGTTTTCCAATAATTCAGCCGCCAGTAACTGTGACTCATCGGGAAACACGGTCAGTGCCGCGCTGGCGGGCGGTTCGGTGAGCTTTTCCCCCGCCGGCAAGGTCAGCCGCACCAGCGACTCCTGGCGGTCGGCCAGGGTTTGCGCCAGCGCCGCCAAATCCGTGCGACCCGCCAGGGCCGGCCCCCAGTCGCCGGCAAATTTAGCCCGGGCAGTCGTCAGGGCCAGTTGGTCATTGTCGGCCGCCAGTTGGGCGGCTTCCAGCGCGCGGGTGGAGGCATTGTTTTGGGCGGCGAGGGTCTTCAGCCGCGCCAGTTCCCGGGTGGAGGCCTCGGCATTGACACGAGCGGTGGCCAGGTCGGTTACCGCGGTGAGGAGCGGGGTGGGGTCGAGGAGCCGGCCGTAACCCGTCACCTCCGGCTGCCATTGTGCCACCGCCGGATGGCCGAATGCCAACTTGATCCGCTGCTGGGTCTCGGTACTGATCGTCACCACCATTTCGCCATCAGCATTTTGTTTCACCGGCGATTCAGCGGGAGCCGCGTCGCCGGCTTTGGCGGCCGGTTTGTCATCGGCATCGGCCCGGGCTGGTTGGGGCAGGGTCAGGACCAAGAGCGCGGCTGTGCCCAGTCCCAGCAGGCGATGGGGAGTCAGGTTCTTCATGGATGCGTTTCCAGTTCGATGGTGGTGGCGGACAATTGTTTGAATACTTCCGGGTTCAGGGAATCCAACGGGCGTTGCCAGGCGTCCTCCAGCGCCCCGCGGGCACGGAGCAACTGGGTGGTGTTATCCAATTGGACCAAGCGGGCGCTGGTTAATTCCAATTGCGCGGCAAGGATATCGAATTGGTCGCCCGCGCCGGCTGCGACCTGGGCCGCGGTGGCGGCGGCCTGGGCTGTTTCGGTCGCCAGCCAGCGGTCGCCGGAACCGGTCTGGGCCTGGGCCAGTTGCCAGGCGGCCACTGCGCGGTCCAGGTCGCTGATGACCCGGGCTTGCACGGCCAGAAATTTTGCCGCCGCCAGCTGGCGCTTCGCCGCGGCCGCGGCAATGGGACCCTGGTTCTGGTTTAAGACGGGTAATTCCACCGAGAGGCCGAGCGTCCATTGGTTGTCGCCCTGATTGTATTGATATCCCGGGCTCAGATGCACATCCGGATATTGCTTCGCGATTTCCAACTGTAAATCCGCTTCCGCAGCGGCGTAATCGGCCAAAGCTCCCCGGATGTCCGAGCGCGCGACCAAGGCCAGCTTGCGGGCTTCCGACGCATTGAGCGCCGGGGGCAGGTTGGTGCCGGTGTCCCAATTGATTCGCACCCCGGTCAGCGCGGTGCGGCTGAGACCGATCGCCCCGGCCAGGCGGGAACGGGCTTCGCTGGCCCGGCTATCCGCATCCAGTTGATCCAGGCGGATTTTTTGGCGGGCAAGTTGCGCCGTAACGAGGTCGGTGCGCGCGATGTCGCCCGCCGCCAAACGTTGTTCCAGCCGGCTGACCAGTTGCTCTTGCAGGGCCGCTTGCTGGGTGAGCAGCGCCTGCCGGCGCTCGGCGGCCTGGGCGTCCAGCAGCGTGTCGCGCAAGGTGCCGCGCACCTGCCACGCGGTGGTGACAATGTCCCACTGCGCGGAATTAGCCAGGGCGCGGGCCTCCGCCAGGCGCTTGCCGCGTTTGCCGGCGGTTTCCAGTGGCCAGTCGAAATTTATCATCGGCAGCCAGGGGGAAATGCTGGTCGCCGAGCTGTCATAGCCCGGGGTCACCGTGACCGAGGGATTGGGCCGGCCGGCGGCGGTCTTGATGTCCGCCTGGGTGACCGCCCATTGGGCGCGGGCCACCGCCAGACTGGGATGATAATAAAATGCCGCCAGCGTGAGGCTGGTCAAATCCCATTCGGGCAAGGGCCAGACCGGCAGGGGGTGGCCCAAATGGCCGGCCATAAACTGCCGCAGGCCGGGGGCTTCCAGTCCGCGTGCGTCCAGTTGCGCCGCGGTTTGGGCCGGCACCAGGGGATGCTCCGCAAACCGGGCGCAACCGGTGATTCCAGCCAGACTTAAAATGATCAACCAGCGTTTCATGCAGATGGGTTGTGAATATGAAGACGGACCCGGACCGTGGTCAACTCCGCATCCGGAGATTCAATTTTTATGGTCCCGTGATGGGCGGTGACAATCCATTTGGCGATGCTCAGGCCCAGGCCGCACCCTTCCACTGCGCTGCCATGCGCCGCATCCCCGCGGAAAAACCGGTCGAATACCCGGGGTAACAATTCGGGGGGAATCCCTTTGCCCGTGTTGGAGATGACCAATTCCGCCATGTCACCCACCCGGCGCAGCACCATGAGAATCTGCCCCTGGGGCCGGTTGTACTTCACGGCATTGTCCGTCAGGTTCAATAACAACTGGCGCAACCGGTGCCGGTCCCCCAGCACCGTGACGGTTTCCCGCGCGCTGAGTTCCACCTGGATGCCTTGGGGTTCCGCCAGGATCAGGGCATCGGCAAAATTATCCCGCACCAGTTCATCCCAGCGCACGGGTTCCTGCGCCAGGGGGATCAGCCCGGCATCCGCCTTGGCTAGGAGTGTCAGGCCATCCACAATGCGGGTGAGCCGGCGGAGTTCGTCCAACTGGCTGGCGGCCCGGTCGTGTTCGCTGGGGGAGAGCGACTCATCCCGCAAAGCGGTTTCCGTCTCGCCACACAAGATCGTCAGGGGAGTTTTGAGTTCATGCGAGGCGTGCAGGGTGAATTCCCGGATGCGGATGAAGGAATCATCCAGCCGGGCGGTCATGGCATTGAACACCTCGGTCAAACGGTCCAGTTCATCGCCCGCGCCGCTGCGCGGCAGGGGGGTGCGCAGGTTGTGTTCGTGAATATTTTCCACGGCCGCCGTGAGCCGGGCCACCGGGGCCAGGGCCCGCCGGGTGAGCCACCACCCGCCCACCAAGCCGAGGACCACCGCCGGCAGGCCCACGAACAGCACCATCTCTCCGGCCTCATCCAAGGCATGACCCTCGCCATCCGGGCGGTGATGGCGGTGCATTTGCTCGGAAATTTCATGGTAGGTTCCCAGCCCGATCACCAGCAGGGACAATATCAAAATTCCGGCGTACCAAAGCGTCAAGCGGGTGCGGATCTTCATGGCGGTTGCTGGAGAAGATATCCCGCCCCGCGCACGGTCTGCAAGAGCTTGGGTTCAAAGTCGGCGTCGATCTTTTCGCGGAGCCGCCGAACGTAAACCTCCACTAAATTAGTGCCCGGGTCGAAATCATAGTCCCAGACGTTCTCGATGAGCGTCATCCGGCCGCACAGCCGCCCGGCGGAGCGCATCAAAAATTCCAGCAGGCGGTATTCGCGGGCGGTGAGTTGAATTTCCTGCCCCCCGCGCCGGGCCTGGCGGGTGAGGGTGTCCAATTGCAAATCCGCCACCCGCAGCACGGTGGGTTTTTGTTCCCCACTGCGCCGCATGAGTGCGCGCACCCGGGCCACCAGTTCGGCCAGTTCAAAGGGTTTGGGCAGGTAATCATCCGCCCCGGCATTCAAACCCGCCACCCGTTCATTCACCCCGCCCCGGGCGGACAACAGCAGGACCGGGATGCGCTGGCCCAGCTCGCGCAACCGGCGGAGCACGCTCAGCCCATCGCGCCCCGGCAGCATGATGTCCAGCACCAGGGCGTCAAAGGTGGTCGCCTCGCACGCCGCCAGCCCCGCGTCCCCCTCCGGGCACACCGCCACCGTGAAACCCTCGGCTTGCAGGGCCTTCCGGATAAAGGCGGCGGTTTTCGGTTCGTCTTCGACGACCAGGATGTGCATGGTTTGCTGTCTGGCCAAAACCCGCCTGGGGGCGGGCGTTTGCCTGCCCTACCAGCTAACTGAATTTGGCCGGCAGGGCAAATGACAAAGTCGTCATACTTGGCCGGGTGCGGCACCCGCATTTTCGTGCGGGTTTGCAAGTTTCGCCGGGACTGTTATTCATATGGGTATGACCCTGACATTTCGGCTTAGATTCCACACGCAACCCGGCCAGTCCCTCTGGCTGGCGGGCTGTCATCCCCTGCCGGCCGATCCCGTGCCGTTGCGCTACGTGGACCACGAAGGCTGGGAGGTTACCCTGCCCCTGGCCGAAACGGATGCCCGGATGGAGTTAAATTACGCCTATGTCCTCCGCCAGGCGGACGGCACGCAAACCACCGATTGGGGACGCAACCGCACCCTGGTGCCGGGCGAATTTCCGGGCGACAACCTCCTGGTGCTCGACACCTGGAACCCCGCCGGGGCCGTCGAAAATGTTTTTTCCACCCAACCATTCCGGCAAGTCCTCGCGGCCGTCCCGCCGGTGGCAGCTAAATCATCCGCTCCCCAACACCCCACGCATACCTTTCGCGTCAAGGCCCCCCTGCTCGCACCCGGGCAGACCCTCTGCCTCTTGGGCGAGGGGCCGCTGCTCGGCCATTGGCACACCGCCGCCCCCCGGTTGCTGGAGCGCCTGCCCGCGAGTGACGAGTTTGTCGTGTCGCTGGATTTGCACGGCCAGCCGTTTCCGATCGTTTACAAGTATGGGGTTTTTGATGTCGCGCAGCATGTTTTTGTGCGCTTTGAGGATGGTGCCAACCGCCGTTTTTGGGATGTCCCGGCGCTCGGCAAACATACCGTGGTGAACGATGGCTTTGCCTTGCTGCCACTGCCGGCGTGGCGTGGGGCAGGGGTGGCCGTGCCGGTCTTTAGTTTGCGCACTGCCAGCAGTTTTGGGGTGGGCGAGTTTGCCGATTTGAAAGCGCTCGCCGACTGGGGCCGGATCGTGGGGCTCAAACTCATCCAGCTCCTGCCCGTCAATGATACCAGCGCCACCCATTCCTGGAAGGATTCCTATCCGTATGCCGCCATCTCCGCCTTCGCGCTGCATCCCCAGTATATCAATCTGGCGGACGTGGTAACTGCCAAACATCGGCCATGGCTCCACGCCCTTGAAGCGGAACGGCAACGCCTCAATGCGCTGCCGGAGGTGGACTATGAGGCGGTCATGGCGGCCAAGCTGGGCTTCCTGAAAAAGATTTATCCCGCGCAACGCGCGGCCACCTTTCGCGCGGCGGCCTACCGGAGCTTTTTTGCGGAGAACCAGGCCTGGCTGGTGCCCTATGCCGCGTTTTGCTTTTTGCGGGATAAACACGGCACGCCCGATTTCAGTCGCTGGCCGGAGCACCAAACGTATAACGCCGCCGCCATTGCCGCCCTCGCGGAGGGCCATGCCGAAATCGAGTTTCACTACTTCCTGCAATACCATTTGCACCGCCAATTGCAGGATGCCACCGCGCACCTTCACGCGGCGGGGTTGGTGGTGAAGGGGGACATTGCCATCGGGGTTTACCGGCACGGGGCGGATGCCTGGCAGCAGCCGGAGCTGTATCATATGGACATGCAGGCGGGCGCGCCGCCCGATCCCTTTGCCGCCAAGGGCCAGAACTGGGGCTTCCCCACCTACAATTGGCCCCGCATGGCCGCCGATGGCTTTGCCTGGTGGCGGCAGCGGTTTGCCCAAATGGGCCATTATTTCGATGCCTTCCGGATTGATCATATCCTGGGCTTTTTCCGGATCTGGAGCAGCCCGGCGCACGCGGTGGAGGGCATTCTGGGCCACTTTGTGCCGGCCATCCCCGTGGAGCCGGCGGAGTTTGCCCACCACGGTATTTTTCTGGATCGCAAACGCTTTACCCAGCCATTCATCAACGGCGCCGTGCTGGAGGAGATTTTTGGCGGCGACGCAGCGCTGGTCCGCGAGACCTTTGTGCATCACACCGGCGGCGACTTCTTTACCTTGCGACCCGAATTTGCCACCCAGCGGCAGGTGGAAGCCTATTTTGCCGGGCAACCGGTCAATCCCTTGAACGCCCGTTTGCGCCTTGGGTTGTTTGACCTCATTAGCAACGTGATTCTGCTCGAGGCGGAAGGCCAGCTCCACTTCCGGTTCGGCATGGAGACCACCCGGTCCTTTCAGCGCCTGGCTCCCGACACGCAGGCGCGCTTGCGCGAGTTGTACGTGGATTATTTCTACCGGCGGCAGGATGACTTTTGGAGGCGCGAAGCGTTGCAAAAATTGCCCGCCCTTAAACGGGGCACCGACATGCTGATTTGCGGCGAGGATTTGGGCATGGTGCCCGGGTGCGTACCCGAGGTGATGCGCGATCTGGGTTTGCTCAGCCTGGAAATTCAGCGCATGCCCAAAAATCCGGCGCAGCAATTCTCGCGTCCGGCGGATGCTCCCTACCTGAGCGTGGTCACCCCCTCCACACACGACATGAGCACCATTCGTGGCTGGTGGACGGAAGAGCCCGCGCTGACCCAGGCATTTTACCAGCGCGAACTGGGCCTGCCCGGCAACGCCCCGGCAGAGGCCACCCCGGAAATCGTGGCGGCGGTGGTCCGGCAGCATCTGGCTTCCCCGGCCATGTGGAGCATTTTCCAATTGCAGGATTTGCTGGGCATGGATGGCCAGTTGCGCCGGGCCGAGGTGGATGCCGAGCGCATCAATGTGCCCGCCATTGCCAGTTACTACTGGCGCTACCGGCTGCACCACTCGCTGGAGCAATTACAGCAGGCCACTGAATTCAATGCCCGTCTTCGTGAACTATTGCACCAGCATGGGCGGTAACCCAGCAACGCCGGGGACCCCGGATATTCGCTGGCCAGGGCCTAAAACTGGGATCATGCTTTCAGGGGATTACCCGCCCGGGGCGATTGCCTGCCGCGCAGTGAGTTGCCTTACTGGGTTGGGATCTTAACTGTGCTATGGCCATTGAAAAAGACGACCCGACTTTTGCTGAGCGCTTTGTGGCGCCGCTCATGGGCATCTTTCTGGTTTCCCCGCTGTTGGGGGTGATTGTCTTCGGCGCTTGCATGAAGACGCATGAGCGGCTTGGTGTGGTGCTGGTTTGCGTCATTCTCGTCGCCATGATTACCAGTCTGGCGGTCTTGCACCATCGGGTGCTGGGGCGTTATCAGTGTCCGCAATGCCAGGCCCGGTTGCCGCGCCACCGGGACCCGGCGCGGAAACGGGATTATCTGTTTTATTGCCAGAAGTGCGATGTGGTCTGGAAAACGGGGTTGCAGGAGGGGGATTCCTGAGTGCTCAGTTACAAATCACCGCTTGAACCGGGGTGAAAATGGGATAATTTAGAGCCTATGATATTGAAGGCCATCGTTCACCCGGCGGAAGAGGGCGGATTCTGGGCGGAGGTGCCGGCGCTTCCGGGTTGCCTGACCCAGGGCGAGACCCTCGATGAGTTGCAGGCCAACCTGCGCGAAGCCATCGAACTCTGGCTTTCGGTGGATGATGAAGTCTCGGCCACTCACCCCAAGGATACCGTGCTGGAGCTTACTGTGTGAAGCAGGTGTCGGGAAAAGAATTTCTGCGCATCCTGCAATACCACGGATGGCGGCTAAAACGCATTAGTGGCAGTCATCATATTCTTACCAAAACCGGACATCAGGAACGCATCGTGATTCCAGTTCATGGCAACCATCCTTTAAAACCCGGGTTGCTGAAACACCAAATGAAGATCGCCGGTCTGACCGAAGCGGATTTATAGCTTTGAAGTGTTTTCCCTTACCACCAGTCCGCCATGGCTTGCCATCGGGCGGCGGGTAACCAGGAGTTTTCACTGCACTTGTGCCGGTGTGGTCTTCGTTTTGGCCTGCACGATTTGGTGGACCGAATACATCAGGACCAGGGTGATGAGCATGGCGGCCACAACCACCCCGCCGAGGAGTCCGTAGTGGTCGAGCCGGCCGCCCGGAGTTTGCACCACAATCAGGCCGGCGAGGGCGGAGGCGATCCCGCCGGAGAATTGTTGCAGCGCGGAATTCACCGACATGAAGGCCCCGCGATCTTTCAGGTCTGGCACGGCGGAGATGAGGGCCGACGTGGCAATCATCCGGCCGGAGATGCCAATGAACAGCAGGACATTCACCAGCATGACCAGCCATAACGGCGTCAGGCCCAGGTGGCAATAAATCGTCACCATGATCATGCCCAGCACGGTGCCGCCAAAAAAGATGGGATATTTGCCGATCCGGTCACTCCAGCGGCCCACCAGCGGACCGGTGATGATGGTGCAAATGCCGGTCACCAAATAAATCAGCGGGAGGTGGGTGAGGGGAATGCCCAGATTATTGACCGTGTAGGCGGAGCCAAACGGCATGAGCATAAAACCGCCCGTGGCCAGGAGGATGGTGGCGGCGAAGCCGCGCAGGTAGACGGGCTTGGAAACGGTTTTAAAGAGATGCTGCCAGGCGCTGCGGTCATTTTTGACCTTCAAGTGGGCATCAATCGGGCGCAGGCCCCAGGCAATGATGAAACCCACCGCCGCGCCGAGGCCGGCAATCATGAAAAAGGGCGCATGCCAGCCCCAATGATTGGCGAGCCAGAGGCCAATCGGCAGCCCCAGCACCTGGCTGGCGGCGAAGGCGGTTTGCACCACCCCCATCACCCGGCCCCGCATTTCCAAGGGGAACAGGTCGGCGGCAATGGCCAGTGTGATGGACCCGATGACGCCGCCAAAAATGCCGGTGACAATGCGCGCGGCCAGCAGCCCATGATAGCTCGTGGCCAGCCCGCAAAGCGCGGTGCCCAGGATAAACCCGGTATAGAAAAACAGCAGGAGCCGTTTGCGGTCAAATTTGTCCGCGAACCCGGCGGTCAGCAGTCCCGCGGCGCCCGCGCTCAAGGCATACACCGAAACGAGCAGGCCAAACTGGGCCGTGGCGATGTTCAACTCGGGCAACAGAATGGCTCCCAGTGGGGAGAGAATCATGAAGTCGAGAATGACCGTGAATTGCAGGAAGGCCAGCAGGGCGACCACAAACTGTTGGTAACGGGTAAATTTCAAGGTGGGCCGGGTGTCAGGCCTGGTGGCCTTTGACAGCGTTGAAGGTGATCTTGCCAGCCCTGATTGGCGGCAAAACGGGCCCGTTCCAGCGGCCCGGTTGGCCAACGGTCAGGTGAGGGAAGCGGTTTGGATTTATGCCTTTTAACGGCGGCATGCTGCCCGGGTGCTGGAGGGAAATCAAGGGCCTTGTGGTGAAAAGCGGATCGTCCGTTGTGCGACCAAATTCTTCCCTGGCCTTGGTTTTGGTTTTGCCCCTGCGGGGCACTGGACATTCGCCGGGGGCAAGCTTGGCGCCGCCCCCGGTTGAAAATCAAAATATGCCAGCGCCCGGGCAAGGCGCCGGAAACTGTCGTGCGGTGTCCCGGCTTGATAAATTAAAGATCAATCCCGGCGGGGCTCGCGTTGTCCGGCCTCGGGGTCCTCAATATCCTGAAAGGCACCCACCTTAGGTCCTGCTCACCCCTTGGGCTGCCTGACCAAACCTTTTACTATGATCCGCGCAAAGAGTTTTAGGTTGCGGTTATTTAGGTTTGGCTGGCTGGTTGACGTACGTTTGTACATCCAGTGCCGCCTGGGTTGGCACCCCCGGTTTGTTTAAAAAGCCCAAATCGCGAAACCAGTCGATGAAGCGAAACTGCCAGGTGCCGAACGGGGTGTCATTGCGGTCGCTGAAGCCACCGCCATGCCCGCCGCGGCCGTACATGTGCATTTCCAGGTTGGGCACGCTTTGCTTGAGCATCCCGGCAAAATAGGCGTCCGCCCAAGCGGCATGCACCCGGTCGCCCGAGCCGGCGCAAACGAGGAACGAAGGCGGCATGTCCCGGGGAACCTCCGTGGGTCCGTTGGTGTTGAGGCTGAAGGGCGTGGGTCCGGGATAAACCAAACCCACAAAATCGGGACGTGCCGTCACGCCGGTCAGGGGATCCCCGGGCTGGGTGTTTTGGGCGTCAAAGGCCGGGTATTGCAGCCCGGCGGCGGCGGCGAGTTCGGCCCCGGCGGAAAACCCCATGATGCCGATTTTGTTGGGGTCAATATGCCAGTCCGCGGCATGTGCCCGCACGAGGCGAATGGCTTGCAAGGCATCGTTGACCGCATCCTTGGGGACGCTGTAGCCATCCTTGCGCAAGCGATTGCGGAGAATGACGGACGTGATGCCGTAATTGGCAAAAAAGGCCGCCGGCGTGACGGCCTCCGGGCCGACGTTGAGGGTCTGATGACCCCCGCCCGCCGCCAGAATGATGGCCGTGCCGGTATTATGCCCCGGTTCCGCCGGATGAACTTCAATGGACGGGTTGTGGATGTTGACGATGTAATCAATCCGTCCCGGCACGCTCCGGTTGAGGGAATAGATTTCGGCTTCCCGCACCCGGGCCGGGTTCAAGAGGGGCGAGTCGGGCGCATACAACGGGAGGACCACCCCGCCGGGTAAAATGGCCTGGGGTGCATAAGGGGCATCGTTCGTGGGGCCGGGATGCGGCACGTTTTGTGGTTCCGGGAGCGGGGGCAAGGCCCGGTGGGGAACGGTCATCGGGGCCGGGCCGGGCGTTTGGGCGGCGGCCGGAAACCGGGGCGAAGCCAGTGCGGCAATGGTAATCAGGACGAGCCGCGTCAAAAGGCGACATTTAAGCGATGGCATAAAAAGGCATGTGGCGGGGCCAAACTGCCCGGGAAAGGATTTGAAATCAAGTGCGTTGTGGGGATCCGGTCAGGTTTGACTGCTGAAAACAAAAAGGTGCCCCCGGATAATCCAAGGGGCACCTTCGGTTACAATGATAGGTTGAAGGGTAAACCAGTGGCAGAGTTATTTCCGGCGCCGAAGGGCGGCGAGCCCGACCAGGCCGGACAGTGTGCCGAGGGCCAGGGTGCTGGGTTCCGGGGCAGGCACGGTGAAATATTGGCCGGGTGTGGACCCGAAGTTGAAGGTGGCGGCTACCAAGTTTCCCGAGCTGACGGGCAAACCGGGCAGTAACTGATTGGAAAGGTAGGTGTCGCCGCCGCCGTTGATATCGGCCAGAACTTCGATAGGGCCGGTGGGATCGCCCAGCAGGCTGAGGGGAATGCTCAATTCCAAACCGGTGCCAACCGCATTGGCCGCCGCCGGGTCGGCTGCGGTGCCCGTGTTGCCGTTCACGCCCGCGGCATTCAGGTTGTTTAAGCCGTAGGTAATGCCATTGGGACCCGGGGTGCCGGAGCCGATGCCACCCGTGAGGCCGACAGAACCAACGTACCCGCCCGAAGCCGTGCCCGTCAGGCCATATTCCTCGGCATAAAGGGTGCCGGCATAGTCGTTGACATCCACCGCGTAGGTCGCTTGAAAGCCAGAGCTAAAGACGGAGCCATTCATGGCTTTCAAAGTGCCGGTGGCAGGCACGGCCAGCATGCTTTGCCCAGCCCGGCCATCCGCGATGAAGACATTCACGTGATTGCCATTGTTTTGGAAGTTGCCGGCCAGGAAGATGTACAGATTGCCATTGGCAACCTTGCCATAGCCAGCATCCAGTTCCGACCCGCTGGCCGAGGTGCCGTCACCGGCGGTGCTGTCCCCAAAACCAGTGTTCACCGTTTGGGTGGCCAAAGGCGCGCCATAAGCGGCGTCCCGGGTGCCGTCGACCGTAATTTGCGCCTGGACTGCCAGCGTGGCAGCCCCGGCCAGGCCGGCGGCCGTGAAGACGTTTTTAAGCAAGCGGCGCCGCCCGGCAGCCGCTGAAAACAAGGTGGCTTGATTGGTGGATGAGTTCATGATTTTGGGTACGGGTCGTTTATAGCGGATCGCGTCCGGACTGGCTACCGCATATTTATGCGGGTGCGGGCATGGCGCCGGAAAAACCGGCGGCTACGTGTCCGGCTGAAGTTACTTCATTCTTCATTCTGCCTGCGGCCAGCGCCTCTCAGGGCAGCATTTCGATTTCGTAGAACTTCGCCGGGGCGGGGTTGGGGTCGTAGAAGAACGTTGAGGCCCCGGAAGCCGGGATCACGGTGCTGATGGGCTGGAACGGTTGCGCCAGGTTGGTCGTGGCCAGCACTTGATAATTCACCCCCGGCGCGCTGGCCCACACGACCAATTGATGGTTGCCGGCCAGGCTGGCAATGCGCAAGGGCGGGGCGACGATCACGCTGCGGGTGTCGGTCAGCACGGGTGAATTATTGGTGTAGCTGATCTGAATCACGTTGGTGCCCAGCGGGGGATGATTCCAGTTGTAGTAGATCGCCTTCATGCCGGTGCAAGGGCCGCTGGGGCGCAGGATGTACGCGGTTTGCGGCTGGAGCACGCCGTTGATCAGGATGTTGAAATTATTGGTGCTGCCGGTGAGCGCGGTGCTGAAGCACGCCGCGAGCAGGTAGGTGGTGTTGGTGCTGTAGGGCAGGATCACCCCATTGGTGGCGGGGCTGGAAATCTCCACGACTTGCACCGGGGCCAAAGTGCTCACGGTGGTGGTCAGCAGGGTCGAACGATTCGTATAGACACTCGTGGCAAATTCCTTAAGCCGGACGAAGATCGTGGCCGTCCCGCTGCTGGGAATGTTGGTATAGGTGAACCGGAATTCCTGCGGGTAGTCAGGGTAGGTCGCGCTCAAGGTCGGATCCGGCGTCACGGCGCTGGCGGCCACAAAGACGGGGGAGCCGTTCGTCGTGTTGCCGTTGCCGTTGGGCTGGCCGGTCACCAGGTCGTCGTTCGCGGGATTGCTGTCCTGCAGGTTAAAATCCACGCCGGTGACGGTGCTGTCCGCGCGGATCACCACCGTATAACTGCGGGTGGTCAGGCTGCTGCCATTGGCGGGAAACGCCACCGCCCCCGTGGGCAGGGCGCCATCGTAATAAAAAGTCTGGGCGAACGTGTTGTAAACACTGGCCTGGTTGGTGCGCGGCAGGAAGGTGCGCGCCCGGAGGATATGAAAGCCCGAGGGCAGCCCGGTGACGGTGTTATTCACATTCAAATCATTGTGCAACCACACGGTGGCCGTGGTGGGATTGAAGTTGGTGATGGCGGCGCGGTTGAGTCCGTACAGCTTGGATCCGGAACGTTCGGCATCGGAAATGGGACCGATGGCGTTGTTAAAAAACGCCGCCAGGTAACGCACCGCGGTGCCGGCTGGCTGCGCCGGGAGGGTGCCCTTCCACCAATCAATGGTGGTTTGCGCACTGTCGTGATTCACAAAATAGGCGGGCACCACCTGGGTGGTTCCCTTGCCCACCCCAAAAGCCCCGGCGGGTTGGGAGCCATCCGTGGTGTAATAAATATAGCCGGTGTTCGCCTGAAACTGATAGCCCACTTTCATATACACATCGACGGTCTGGCCCGCCGCCGGACTCAGGGGCACGCGCTGGGTGCTGCTATTGTTGGGCGCCAGGGCGGTATTGGTCGCCCCGGGATCATGATAAACCCAGGCCGCCGTGGCATTCGTGATGCCCGCGCCATAACCGGTTCCCGGCACCACCGTGCTGGTTCCGCCCACCACGTAGAGATAGGTTTCCGCACCCAGGGACACCACGTTGTTGCTCAATGTGTTCCGGGCGGCAAATTTTTCCGGCCCATTCCGAAATTGAAACGCCGTCTGTTCGTAGCCCAGGAAAACATCGCTGGCATAGCCCGGCTTGTTGTCGCGGAAGTCGGGGAAATTGGTGGGGGCCAGCCCGCTGCTGAAATTTGTGGGACCCAGGCCCATCTGGCTGTTCAAATCGGTGCCGCCATCCAGCTTCACCAGCGCGTTCACGGCCGAGGCATCGCTGTTCACCAGAATGTCGAAATTCGCGTTTGTCACCACGGGAATGTCCAGGGCATAGGTCAGATTGGAGACATTCACCCCGCCCAAGACATTGCCATACGCATCGACCCGGCCCGCCATTTTGAAGGGATAAACGGGGTTGAAACCCGGGTCGCCATTGGGGCCGTCCGTCCGGTAAACGGTCAGGCGGGGGGCTTCATGGCCGCCCTGCCGGAGCACGATCGCGTTGGTGGCCAGATTGGCGCGGCTGGCCTCCGGCCATTGGTAACCGTACATTACCCAGGCATTGCTGGGCAGGTTAAGTTCAATCGCCCCGCCGCCACTGGGAATGGTCTGGCCGCCGGTATAAATCAGGCGCTGGGTCGGATCGGCATTATTTACGGAGGCCTGCGCTGCACTGAGGCTGGAGGTCGCGGCATGCACCAGTAATTTTTGGTAGGCCCTTCCGCCGGTGGGGGAGGAACTGGCCAGTTGCACCAGCACCGATCCCGGCGCAAAGCCGACCACCAGGCCGACGCCCCGGGAATTGGAGATGGACTGCCCGCCGTAATAACCGTCGTAAGCCTGGCCGACCCCGTCATCGAAGGCGATGTCGCCCGGGTAACTGGTTTTGGTGTTCATGGCGAACAACGCCACCGCCTGGGTTTGCGGCTGGGCTCCGTTGCCCTCCCGATAATCATAGCGCTCAAACGCCACGATATTTTGGTCGCTCCAACGGGACCACGTGCCGCCGCGTGCGAGTTGGTGGTGGAGATACATGGTGTCCGGCATGGTGTTGTCGCCAAATTCGCCCAGAAAATTGGCATCGGACACAATCGGGGTGCCGCCGCCGCTGTTATGGTTGAAGCCATCGGAATAAACCATCGGCAGTCCTTCGTGCAGGAAAAAGTAGGCGTCTTCCATGCCCTGGTTGGCGGGACAGCACGTGTCGCCATCCTGGGTTTGCGGCAGGTTCACCGCCTGCGCCATGCTGAAGTTGCCGCTGCCATCGCAATTGGATCCCGGCGGTGTGTAATCCCGGCCATCCATGCCCGCCAGCGAGGTGCCGCCGAAAACGGCATTCATTTGATTGTACAAGGCAAAGTTCAGCAACCGCAGCCCGGAATTCAGGAAGTCGTTGAAATTGTTGTTCGCCAGCGCGGACGGAACGTATTCCCCGAAAATCATGGCGTCATTGCGCGCCGCCTCGGTGTTGAAAAGACTGTTGCGATTCCCATCCTTTTCCACGTAGCCATTCGTCGTCACGTTGCTGCCATAACCATGCACATAATCGTACATCGCCTGAATGGCCCCCGTGTAACCCGCAAAGTAAGGGTCATCCGTCTGGCCGGTTTCCCCGCCAAAAAAACTCACCGGCACATGCTTCACGGCATCCAGCCGGAACCCGTCGCACTTCGTGGTGTACAGTGTCCACGCCACGGCGCGGCAGAGGTACGTGGAAACATCCTCGGCCACCGGCTGGCCGTGACCATCAAATGGCCGCCAGCCCGCGCCACCCCAACCAATGCCGAGCAGCGGGCCATTGGTGTCCTGGTACAAATCCGGCCGGCCCGGAAACCGGACAAACACCGGCTTGGTAATCGTGTTGCCGACACTCGCCCCGAAATTCCAGTTGAGCGTGCCTGGCTCCTGGGCCAGATCGCACAAGCCCAGCAGCGGCTGGTTCTCCACATTTTGCACATTGCAATAATCACTCACCGACGGCCAGTTTTGGTACCCGCCCGTGACCGTTTGCAAATGGAAATCCTGCGGAATCAGGCCGGGATAATAGTTCGTGGCCGTGCCCGATCCCGGGTACCCCGGCACCGTGCTGGCCCGGTGATTCATCACATTGTCAAAATAAACGCGGATGCCAAACCGGTGGGCCATTTGCACCATTTGAATCAGTTGAGACTGGGTGCCATACCGGGTGGCCACGGTGCCCTGTTGGTTCGTGCTGCCCAGATCGAAGGGATCGAACACATCGTAACCCGTGGAATAAGCCCCGCTGTCGCCCTTGGCCGGGTTGGGCAGCCACAGACTGTCATACCCAGCCTCGGCAATTTCCGGGATTTTCTGCGTCACCTGGGGCCAGGTTTGCTGGAATAATTCCAACATGGCCTCGCCCCGGGCCGGTCGCCAGCCCGTCCCCACCCCCAGGGCGAGTAACAGCAGTAATGGCAGAACGCGGGTACCGGACGCAGCAGGCAGGGCGGATTTCACAGGGGCAAAAAACAATGTAATTATCGGTTAAGCATGTTCCCGCCCGGCGCGGCAGTGCCACTGCCGGCTTTGCCAAGTGTCGGGAAAGGGAATGACATCAGGCAATATGGACTATTCATGGCCCGTTGCCATCGCATTTTTGTGCGGTCGATGGCCCGCCAAAAACAAACCGCCGCGTGGTGGCCCACGCTGCGGTTGCGCTTACTTAATACTGGCGGGCTCGCTTAGCGAACCAGGCGGAAGAACCGGGCACCGCCCGTTTTGGGCACGCTCACCTGCCATTGCGTCCCCACGATTTGCGCGGCCGGAGCCGACACATTGGTCCAGGTGCCCCCGGTCAGGCTGCCTTTGGACTGGAGATTGAAGGCCCCCGCCGCCACCGGCCAGGCGAGCACCACATTGGCTCCGGCCGAGGTGGCTGTGAGGCTGACGTTAGTGGTCAGGACCGCGTCTGCGCCGAGCACCTGCGTGGCCGCCACGTCGTTGGGCGACAGCGCCCCGTTGTAAATGCGGAATTCGTTCAGGGTCATGTCGCCAAAAGGATCGCCATCATAGAGCGAATGCCCAATGTAGCTGTAGAGGTCATTCACCGCGCTCAACGGCGTGGTCACCCCCGCGTTGACGGATTGCAACACGCCGTTCGTGTAAAGCGCCACATAGCCCGCCGGAGAATTATAAACGGCCGTGTAGTGAACCGTGGTGCTGCTCCGGTTTTTGCCGCCGGCCGTGCCTTGCTCGGCGGTGTAACCCGGGTCGGCACTCGTGATGGCGATATACTGCCGCCCGAGCGGACCGAACAGGTAATCCTGACCCGCCCCGCCGCCATGGGTGCTGCTTTGTTACTGATCATGCCCGCCGGGGACCGGTCCGTCACCGCTTTTGATTATAATGTTCCTGCGCGTATTTATCCCGCTCCAACTCCGCCACGTTCGCGGTAAATGTGGGATCGGAGGCTAACCTTGCCCAGCTTATTGGCCAGGCGGCCCGGGCGGCCTGGAGCATGGCGTGTTCCCAATCCGCGCGGGCCACCGGAACCGGCGGGGGCTGCACCGATCCTTGAATCAGCAAGCCGAGCCGGTTGCGCCGCTGCGCGGCCCCGGCGATCTTGCGCCCCTGCCAGAGCACGTCCGATTTTTCATATCCCGCAAAGCACGCCCCCGGCGACGTGGGCAGGCAGCACGGGGCCAGTTCGGTGACGATATTCAATTGGGCAAAGGCCGCTTGAATCCAGGCATGCACACGGTGATAGCTGGTCACCGCCGCCAGGCCGTGCCATTCGTGACCGGCGGGAAAGGCGAGGCTGTAAGTCCAGTCCGCGTCATGCGGCACGATCCCGCCGCCGGTGGGCCGGCGAATCAAGGGGCGCAGGCGGGTCCGGGCGCTGACTTCCGCGTATTTTTGAAAATAGCCGAACGTCGCCGCCGGCTCGGTCCAGCCGTAAAATCGCAGCACCGGAAACTGCCACCGGGGCATGGTCTCCAGCAGGGCTTCATCCACCGCCATGTTATGGGCGGCAGTTTGGTTTCCATCGTATAGTAAATGCCAGGTATTCATGCGACCCCCACGCGTGGACAGTCGGTTTGCAATTCGCAGTTAGGGCAATCCGGTTTGCGCGCCGCGCACCGCCGCCGGCCGTGCCAGATCAACCAATGACTGAAGATCGTCCATTGGGGCTGCGGCACCAGCTTCATCAAATCCGTTTCAATTTTTTCCGGGCTCGTTTCCCGGGTCAACCCCAGCCGTTGTGCCAGCCGGCCCACATGGGTATCCACCACCACCCCCACATTAATCCCGAAGGCATTGCCCAGCACCACATTGGCCGTTTTTCGACCCGCCCCGGCCAGGGCGGTCAGCTCGTCCATCGTGCGGGGCACCTCGCCCCCATGTTTCTCGATCAATTGCTGGCAACAGGCCTGAATGTTCTTCGCCTTGTTCCGGTAAAAACCCGTGGGCTTCACCGCCGCCTCCAGCTCCGCCAGCGGCGCGTTCGCAAAGTCGGCTGCCGTTCGGTAGGTTTTAAATAATTCGGCCGTCACCAGATTCACCCGCTTGTCCGTGCATTGCGCGGACAGAATCGTGGCGATCAGCAGTTCCAGTGGATTCCGGTGGTTCAGCTCGCAATGGGCCTCCGGATAAATCACCGGCAGGGCCGCGAGAATGCGGGCCATGCGGGCCGAGCGGGCCGAGTTAGTTTCGCGGGGCATGCGTCAGGCCGGTCCTCATTTCGCCGCCGGTGCATTGGTGGTGGCCGTGGCCGGCGTGGCCGTTGTGCCACTCCCGGCAGCGGCTTTGGCGGCGGCCGCCGTCGCGTTCGCGGCGGCGGTTTCCGCCTTGGTCTTCGCATCCTCATCCTTTTGCCGTTGGGCGGCCGATTTTTGGCCATAAGCCCCGCTCGAGAGGCTCCAGAGCACGCCGGTTTCATCCACGAACGCATACAGCCACGCCAGGATAAATGCCGTGAAGAGAAATTTCGGCCACCGGGCGGAATGCTGCGCAAACTTGTCGCCCGCCACATCCACCACCGAATCCGGCGGCAGTTTCGCGATGCCGGTCAAACTGGTCCCCAGCGGTACGTTAATCTTCGCCTTCGCGTTCACCGCCCAGCCATTCGCATCCAGAATCGGACCCAGATTGCGCTTCCTTAATTTCATGTAGGCCAGGATCAATGACGGCGTCGAGATGATCAGCATGATGCCGCCCAAAACCAGCGGAATTTGCCAGGGATCAAACTTGCCCATGAAGAGCAGCACCGAGGCAAACGCCGCGGATAAACTGCCCAGCGCCACGCTGATCAGGGCGATCACGCTCGGATCAAATTTCATTTTCGCCGGAGCCGCCGTCGGGGCTGCCGCCGTGGTCGCCAGCGTGCTGTTCACATCCGCATCCGCGTCCGCCGCGCGCTTCGCCACTTGTTCTTCGATCAACCGCACCAGCTTTTTGTAAGGCGACCAAAACGCCTGCCGCAAACTGATCGGGTTCGTAATAATCTTGGAAATGGTCGCATCGAAATCCCGGCCTTTGCGGTCGTAGAAAATGCCGTTCCGGCCGATCATCAAGTTGTCGTCATCCCCCTGCGAAAATACCGCCACAATGCTCAGCTTTTCGCCTGTGCTTTTGCGCACACAATCACAATAGGCCAGGTAAGCCCCCGCCAGCCCCGCCATCACCGAATGCTTGGCCGCATCATCCACCGTCAGGCACAAGTCGCAACTGCGCTGGTCCAGGAACAGGGTGCCGGCTTGGAAGATGGCCGGTTCTGTGCGCCGGTAGAAATTCGTAAAATTCACGAAGTTCACGCACAATTTGTGCAGGTGCAAATAATAGCGGACCAGTTTCTCCACCGACGCAATCGTGATGGATTCGGTCTCCAGGGATTGGTCCTGCAGGATGAGGGCGGTCAACGTGGCCTGGGCCGGGCTGGCCAGGATGGCCCTTACGCGCGGCAGGCCCAGAGGTTCCACCAGCGCACCCGTCTTGGCCGCATACCACGCTTCATATGCCGCGAACCGCGCGTTCAGGGCGGCCCAGTCGGCTTCCGTGAGGGTGGTCACCTCGCCCAGCCAGGGTTTGACCACCGTGTTCTGGAACCTCGCCAGGGCGTCGGCCCAGGCGGGATTCACCGCTTCCATCAGCGACAACGGCTTGCCCGCCGCCACTTGGGAGATTGGGAAACCGGCCACTTCGGCCGCACTGGCCGAGAGATCCTTCTGGCACAGCAGCAAATAATCCGCCTCCGGCCGGTTCACTGCCGTCAGGGACCGGGGATCAAACGCCGCCAGGCGGCAGCGGGAAAAGTAATCATCCACCTTGGCCTTTACCGCCCGCCAGGCCGTCACCGCGGCCGTCGTCGCCTCGCCCAAAGGCAGGATCAGCGGGTCCACCTCCGCCACCCGCCACCAGTCGGAATACGCCTGGGCGGCGGCGAAAAAGGCATCCACTTTGGCCTGGTTGATGCCCGGCTTCCCGCTCCGGTCAGGCACCGCCCCCAATACGGCGATCACCTCGGTGATGACCGCCTTGGTGGCGTCGTCTCCGCCCGCGTCCACTGGAATGATGCCATCGCCATTAAAGTTCGTGGCCGCAAAGATTTTCGCCGTGTCCGTCGTGTCCTCCAGCGCGATCGTGGGATCATTCGGGCGGCCCAGATGAATCAGGGTTTGCCGGGCCGAGGCCAGAATTTGCCGGCCTTCCAGCGTGGCGTCATTAATGGCCGCCAGGGGCAGGGCCGTGCCCGGCCGCACCAGATCGTCCGGATTTTTCAGCAGTCCCGTGGCCCATTTGGCGGCCGCGATGATCTCGCTGGCGCGCACCCGCCCGTCCTTGTCCGTGTCGATGAATTGCAGGGTGCGGCTGTCAAACTCCAGGCCCGTCGTGGGACAGGCCAGGGCCACCCACAATTTTTGGTCCAACTGGTCCAGATTGGCCAGATCCGCGCCGGTTTCCAGCTTGACCTGGTCAAAACCGCCCGCCCGAAAAAATTTCCATTTATGACTCATAGAGTGGCACTGGCTTTCCGTGTGCGATACTTTAAGCAAGCGGGCCGTCCGGCACAAAGGAAACTTTTTCGCCGCGGGACGGGGATTCAGGCTTTCCAAGCCGGCGGCCATGCGGTAACCCTTGAGATCAATTAAGGTGAAGTTAACGTAACTATTGCGCTCCATGGCCCTGCTGGAAATTAAAAACCTGAAACTGGACTTCGGTGCCGGGGCCAACGCCGCCCGCGCCGTCGATGATCTATCCCTCACCCTGGCCGCCGGGGAAACCGTCTGCCTCGTCGGCGAAAGCGGCTGTGGCAAAAGTGTCACCGCCCAGTCCATAGCCCGGCTCGTGCCCACACCGCCCGCCCACTATGCCGGCGGCGAAATCTGGCTCAATGGCCGGGACGTCCTCCGGATGTCCACCGCGGAACTGCGCGCCATCCGCGGCAAAGTGGTGAGTTACATTTTTCAAGAACCCGGCGCCTCCTTGAACCCCGTGTTCCGCGTGGGCAACCAAATCAAGGAATCGCTCAAATTGCACCAACCCGGCCGGGCGACCGATGCCGAGGTGATCCGCCTGCTCAAGCTCGTCGGCATTCCCGCCCCGGAACAGCGCTTGCGCAATTATCCCTTTGAAATGTCCGGCGGCATGCAGCAACGCGTGATGATTGCCATGGCCCTCGCCAGCGAGCCGCAATTGCTCGTGGCCGATGAGCCCACCACCGCCCTGGACGTGACCATTCAGGCCCAGATTCTCGACTTGCTGCGCGACCTCAAGCAACGGCTCGGCATGGCCATCTTGCTCATCACCCACAACCTCGGCATCGTGGGCGACCTCGCCGACCGCGTCGCCGTGATGTACGCCGGGCAGATCGTGGAACTCGCCCCCGCCCGGGAATTGCTGCGCCGGCCCTTGCATCCCTACACCCGGGCCCTGATGAATTCCGTGCCCAAGCTGCGGGGCAACCAGGACCGCCTCGCCGCCATTCCCGGCAACGTGCCCCGCATCGGCAATTTCCCGCCCGGCTGCCGTTTTGCGCCCCGCTGTCCCGTCGCCCGTCCCGAATGCTCCGCCAGCCTGCCGGAATTGGTGGAAGTGGAACCCGGCCGGTGGGTGCGGTGTCCGTATTGGAAGTGAACTTGTTTCGTGATCGGTTGGGTGCGTTCGGACTCACCCCGGCTCTGACGGCGGTGAGGTGGAAACAACTGTGAAATTGACCGGGCAAGAACAATTGGTTCAACCATGCTCCGGCAAGTGCTGGGGAGTAAGTCGTAAAGGATTGTGAACATTGGAGCTACTATTTTAACTTGGAACCAAAGGGTTTTACGCGGAGCCCGGCTGGTTCCGTGTAAAGGAAAAGTGTCAATAATAAGGACACTTGCCAAGACCCTTGCCACGTCCTTGCGAGAAGGCCGGGGCAAGGATTTGGGCGCATACCCCAAAAAAAATCCGGCCTGTGGTTCGCTTTTGCCGGGTGCCATCAAAACGATCAAGGATTGAATATGCCAAGACCATTAACTGACAGGAATAAGATAATATCAAGAACCGCCTCCTTTATTTTTCAGCTCGGAGTACGAATGCTGATCAATAGCCTGCGAACGGTAGCTGTCATTGCAGTGTTCGCCCTGGCCGCGCCCGCCCGCGGTCAATGGAATGAGCAGACGCTTGAATCATTCCGCAACCTCTCACCAACCGGAGACTCGCCGCAAGGGCACCTGATCCAAGGGCAGGATGGGGCCCTTTATGGTCTTACTTCCGCGGGCGGGAATAATAACGGAGGAACCGTGTTTAAGGTAAATGTGGACGGCAGCGGGTTCACCGTACTGCACGCTTTCTTATGGCTTCAGGAGGGCGGGTTTCCGCGCGGGGGATTGCTGCAAACTACCAATGGCACCTTGTATGGCACGACCTATTCAAGTGGCATCCACGGAGGTGGCACTCTATTCAAAATAAATCCCGACGGCAGCCAATTTACTATCCTGCACAGTTTTGGAACCGATGCGAAGGATGGATCGTACACTTTCTCGGGGGTGTCCCAAGGCCGGGACGGCAACCTTTACGGTACGACCACTCACGGCGGAACGAATAACCAGGGCACCATCTACAAATTCAACCCGGTGGGCGGGGCCTATACCGTGATCCACACTTTCGCAACCAATGATGGTTATGGCCTCTCACCGGACGCCGGAGTCATTCAAGGATCGGATGGCCTGCTTTATGGCACCACGCCCCAAGCGGGCCCCAACGGTTCCGGTACGCTCTACCGGCTCCACCCGGACGGCAGTGGTTATACCGTGATCCATACTTTTGGCGTGGACCAGGACGCCCGGGTGCCATATTGCTCCTTGATACAAGGGGCCGATGGAGCGTTGTATGGCACCAGTTGGTCTGGCGGTGCTACTTACAATGGGACGGTGTTCAAGCTGAATCTGGATGGCACCGATTTTACCATTCTTTACAGTTTCGACGACATGACCGACCCGGAAACCCCCCAGGCTGGACTCGTACAAGGGGTGGAGGGAAACCTTTATGGAACCGGCTATGGTGGTGGAAGCAGCGGCGGGGGGGCGGTGTTTGAACTCAGTACCAATGGCTCTGCTTTTGCTGTGCTCCATGATTTCACGGAGGATAATAAAGGCGGTAATTCTCCGGACGCACCCCTGATCCAGGGCAAAGACGGTGCGTTATACGGCACCACCCTGTTCGGTGGAACCAGTGGGAATGGCACGGTTTTCCGGCTCGCCCCCAGCCCGCCCGTCGTCACGTCCCAACCCACCAGCCAGACCGCTTATGCCAATAGCATGGCCAGTTTCAGTGTGACCGCCTCCGGCACGGCACCGTTTAGCTACTTCTGGCAGCGGAACAACGCGTTTATTGCTGGGGGCACCAATGAGGTTTATACCGATACTAATGTCCTGGTGTCGGATTCCGGTGCCCAGTTCAACTGTGTGGTTAGCAATGCCTATGGCACGGCGACCAGTTCGAATGCGACGTTGACGGTTTTGACCGCCGGTGCCGGCTTTATCCACTTTGATGACGTTCCCGACCTGGATTTTGGGACGGCGTTGACGAATGGGTATTACGGCCTGACCTGGAGTAATCTTTATGTGCTTGATGCGTTCGATTATCCCTACCCCAGCGGCTACGCGGTTGGCATGATTTCTGCCAGCAACGTGGTTTTTAATAGTTACGGCGCATCGGCAGTCATCTCTGCCTCCACCCCTTTTAATTTCCTTTCGGCCTGGCTGACGGCGGCGTGGAATCAAAACCTTGCCCTGCAAACCCTCGGTTACAACGGCTCAATTCTACTATACAGTAACGTTTACGCGCTCAGCGCCACCAGTCCAACGCTGATTAAATTCAATTATCTTGGCATCAACCAAATTCGCTTTACCACTTCGGGTGGCTATGCGTGGCCACCTTATAACCATAACAGCGCCACCCAATTTGCCTTGGATGATGTGACGCTGGGAGCTCTGAATCCGGTTATCACCCGAGTTGCCCGAGCCGGCGCCAGCGTTCAAATCACTCTGTCTGGTTCGTCGGGTGATATCTACCATGTCCTGGCTTCAACCAATCTGGCGAACTGGCAAACGGTCGCCTTGGTCACAAACTTCCTCGGTACGGTGCAATTTACCGATCCTGGCACAAACCACTACAACCGGCGTTTCTACCAGTTCGTTAGGCCATAGACAGATAGGGGGGCGGGGCATGGTATTAGCCTATTTTAATAAGCACGCGGCCACTAAAGAGAGCACTCATTATAAACTACTAAATATAGCCTCAAAAGGAGTCAATGGTATTGTACTATAATTGCCGCGCTCGCCAAAAATCCCGAAACCCTTGGCCGCCCGCCATCTTGTGCCTTCCTCTGCGCCCTCCGCGCCTCTGCGCGAAACCTTCCGCTTATCTGACGGGCACCCGCAACTTGCCAATACTCCCATTACGGACTCCCCGGGCAATACATACGAACATTTTCGCGATCTTGCTCGGTAACCGCATCCATTTGAAAACGCGTTCCCCTGTTGCTACGCCACTTCCCCCGCCTGCAAAAGCCGCCCCAAAGCATACAACCCGGTCACTTCGGTATGCGCATCCAGCGGAAAACGGTCATCACCCGGCTAAACCACCCAGCGTTTGTCGGCTTCAGATCGTCGCAGGCAATATGAAACCCCCGTTCCACCTTGGGCGCGGAACTGCGCTTGATTTCCATCGCCCATAATTTCCCGCCGGGCAGGGCGAGGAGCAGGTCAATTTCCGCCCCGGCGGAAGTTCGATAAAAACTCGCCTCCGTGCCGCGCGGGGCCAGCCCGATCAACGCTTCACTGACAAAACTTTCCCAGCTTGGCCCCGCCACGGGATGCCCCAGCAGTTGCTCCTTGTTCCCAATCCCCAGCCAGGCAGGTGCGATCGTTCTCGGTTTGGTAGAGCATGATTCAAGTCGAAACTTTTATTATATGCCCGGATTGCTTGTTTGACAACTCATCATATGATGCTAAATTGCCAGTGCAACTTGGATTCTTAGATCCGGGTGCTGGTGGCTTATGCCATCTCAAAGGCGGTTCTTTGCCATAGTTCGCCCGCCCGGCGGACGTTTAATTTTTTGTGCCCAAAGCCCAGAGCCTAACGCCCAAAGCCTTTCGGAAACTTATCCAGTTACATCCGGGTACATCTGGCCCCAAAAAATAAAAAAATAATCCAACCTCCCGCACGGTGGGAAATCCCGCGCATGCCTGCGAGCCCGCACCGTCGCGGTGCGAGCACCGGGCCTGGATCCTTACACCCCGCGTGACCCGGCGTGGGGGGGCGTAAATCCTGGAAAATCGTACCTAATCGTGCCCCTGCCAGGTTGTGCCCAGGAGCGTTAACCTTCGGCACTGGGACTCCGCTGGTCCCCTGCCGTCTAGCGCCGTAAAGCCCCCCTCCAACCGGTGAAAATGAAGCAAGTCACTGTAATTCAATAACCTGCGCCAAAATCTCTGAAAATCCCGTCCAGCGCCGTAAAGCCCCCCCCCACGAAGGTTTGCGCCGCTCCGCGTTTGTGATCAAACGACGAAACCTCACCGACTGGACCAAATTGTCTCCCCCCCGGAGCGAAACTCCCGCCTTTGTCACATTGACGCCATGGGCGATTGCACCTAATTTCTCCGCATGAAGGTTGCGGCCATCCCGTTTCAGGTCGGATCCGGTGCGGCCACGGGCGGTCAGGGGACCCGCTCGGGCAAGCCGGACGGCACCGGCATCGCGACCCTTCATAGCGCATTCGCGGGTCTGGCTGGCCTGATCAGCGCGGCCATGTTGAGTGGTTTGGTGCCTCGTCAACGGCTGGTAACAATTTGTTTAAATGCCGTGCAAGATTCGGCAATCACCCACGTATAGGAGACAATGAAATGGCTTTGTTGGCCGTCGAAAACTTAAAAGTACATTTCCCGCTGAAAACCGGGTGGTTGGGCGGGGCGTCTGAATCCGTCAAGGCGGTGGATGGCGTGAGCTTCACCATCGCCCCGGGGGAGACGCTGGGGTTGGTGGGCGAGAGCGGCTGCGGCAAGAGCACCTTGGGCCGGGCCATTGTCCGGCTGGTGGACCCCTCGGCCGGCAGCGTGCGTTTTGGCGGGGCGGACTTGGCCCAACTGGGCGCGCGGGAATTGCGCGAACGCCGCCGCCAGTTGCAGATTATTTTTCAGGACCCGTATGGTTCGTTGAATCCGCGCATGACGGTGGAGGACATTGTCGGTGAAGCGCTGGATGTTCATAAACTGACCGCGAGCAAAGCGGAACGCCGTCAGCGGATCGAGGAATTACTCACGGATGTGGGTCTGGATGCCAAATATATCCAGCGGTATCCGCATGAATTTAGTGGTGGCCAGCGGCAGCGCATTGGCATTGCCCGCGCCCTGGCCGTGAAACCGCAATTAATTATTTGCGATGAACCGGTCAGCGCCCTGGACGTGTCGGTGCAGGCCCAGATCATCAATTTGTTGCAGGATTTGCAGCGGGAACACGGGATTGCCTATTTGTTCATCGCCCATGATCTGGCGGTGGTGGAGCACATCAGCCAGCGGGTCATGGTGATGTACCTGGGTAAAGTGGTGGAACTGGCCGATGCCAAGGCGATCGTTCGTTCGCCGCAGCATCCCTACACGCAGGCCCTCATTTCGGCCGTGCCCGAAGTGGACCCGGACAGCAAGCGGCAGCGGATCATTTTGCCGGGCGACGTGCCCTCGCCGATCCATCCGCCATCGGGATGTCCATTTCATCCCCGGTGTCCGGTGGCGGAGGCCCGCTGCCGAACGGAAGTCCCGGTCCTGCGGGAAGTGGCCCCGCAACACCACGTGGCCTGCCATCTGGCCGGCCCGGCGGTTAAACCGGCCTAATCCACCGGCTTGGCCTCAAAGTTGTGCTCCCCCTTGTAGGAGCCGGCTTGCAGAAACAAGTGATAAGAGACATTCGGTTCCAGCGGCTCGGCATGGGTGCCCGGAATGGCCGGTTTCATGCCGGGGATGTTCCGGCCGTACATGAATTCCTTGACCGGGGCGGAATTGGTGGCGGAGATTAGATGCCAGACGGGCAGGGCGTTGTGGTTGCTCCGCCACGCATCCAGCGGCCAAACCTTTAATTCCGTAAGCTGGTAACGGGCGCCCAGGCCAAACATCACCGGCAGGGTGACGGGCGCGTTTTTGGTGCGCTGATTCGCAAACACCCGCACTTTGCGGCAGGCATGAAAAATTTGGATGGTCTTGGGCCGGAACCAGTCGGTAAACCAGACGGCGTACACCGTCGTGAGTGCCACCAGGACGATTACGAGCAACCAGTTGTTTTTAGACATAAAATTGAATGGAGCGGGTCCACGACCCGGATGATTGTCGAATTAGACGCACACCAGCAGCGAATGGTTATGAAAAAATCCCAGAGCCAGAAAAATAATCGTAATGACCGGCGAACGCCCGCCTTCACCCTCATTGAACTGCTGGTGGTCATCGCCATCATCGCGATTCTTGCGGCAATGCTGCTGCCCGGCCTCAGCAAGGCCAAGGAAGCCGGGCGCCGGATCGCCTGCGGCAACAATTTGCGCCAGCTGGGGTTGGCGGTGCGCATGTACGTGGATGAAAATCAGAACCAATATCCGCCCCGCAGCGGCGGCGCCCGCTGGCCGGACCGGTTGTATCCCAATTATGGCAAAAATGTGAAAGTGCTGGTGTGCCTCTCGGACGGGAAAAATGGCCAGCTCATTCAGACCGACACCAATTCCCCCCGCGTGGCGGATGCGGCCCCGCGCAGCTACCTGATCAATGCCTTCAATGATTATTTTGCCGCCACCCTGGATGATGAGGAGATGGCTGATTACATGGCCGGCAATCTCACCCGGGGCATGAAAGACAGCGCCATCGTGCATTCCTCCGACACGATCATCTTTGGCGAAAAGCAAACGGCTGCCATGGATTATTACATGGATTTTCTGGAGGACGCCACCGAGGGCTTTGGCAATGATGTGGCCCGGGTGGAGCAGGAACGGCACGCTCTGGGGTCCAATTACGCTTTTTGTGACGGCAGCGTGCGGTTTTTGAAAGCCCCGCTTTCCACCTCCCCCATTAATCTCTGGGCGGTCACGGATGCCTCCCGCACTAATTTCGCCATAGCGTATTGAGGGCAGGCCGAAGGGGGCGCTCAGCGCTTTAGCACCAACAGAATGAGCAGGTCAAACGCGAAGAAAATCACGATGATGATTTCCAGCCACAGCATGCGCTGTTCGTTCACCTCGGCATGGACGACGCTGTAGAGCTTGTCGAGTTGGGCCAGGCGTTGTTCCACGCTGGCCCGCCATTGGTCGAGATAAAAACGGTCCCGCGCCCCCAGGTAAACCCGCGCCAGGTACCAATCGCCGAAAAATTTGGTGATGTGGGTCACCTCGTCGGTCAACTTGGCCACATCCACGCGGAAACGCCGCAAATGCCGGAGGGTTTTGGTGGCCGCCCCAAACATGGGCATGGCCCGGCGGTCCAGATCGGCATAGGCCCGGTCCAGGTAGGCGTCCAGCCGGCGGTCCATCACGCGAAATTCCTCCAATTGGAGGTTGGCCAGTTCGAGGGCGTACAGCACGTCATCGGTGTAGCCGCCCAAATCCACGACCAGCGCCGCATCCCAGTCAATGATGGCCAGGTCGGTGTTTTCGAAAGAACGCTGGATGCGCAGCACCTCGGTGATTTGGGATTCACTCAACTGGTTGGCGCTGGTTTCGCTGAGCAGGCCAGCCACCGCCCGGCGATTTTCGGCCAGCCAGAGATTGGCGTCACTGACCCCGGCGATTTCCGTGAGGCAAAACACGGTGTAAGCCTCGGGCGGGGGCGGGCATTCGGATTGGCCAACCATAAGCTCCGTCAGACTGGAACAGACCTGGGCGCAGAGTTTTAAAGCCACGGAATCAAGCGTTTCGTCGTCATCCAGACGCGGATTATGAAACGGCATCAAGTCGCCCAAGGCGGGGGCTTCGACCTCCCGCCGCATCATGACGGTCACCACACCCACATCATAGACCCGAATGAGAAAGCTCACCTCCCGCCCGCCGAGTTTGGCCGGCAGGGTATGCGGCTCAATGGCCAGTGGCTTGTACAACGGCATGTCCTTGGGCAGGGTCCGGTCCATGCGGATTTCGAACGGAAATGGCTTTTCCGAAAGGATTTCCTGCACGCGCGAGGTGGCAATTTCATTCGCCACGTCAAAGGCATATAAGTAAACGACCTCGCCCTTCATAATTATATTAACCTACGCCCCTTTGGGCGATTGTCGAGGAACTATCCCGGGGTGGCGGCGGGCAAGCTCC
>CAIZWI010000006.1 GCA_903936645.1 uncultured Verrucomicrobia subdivision 3 bacterium | reverse complement strand
GTCACCTCCCTCGCCGGCCAGCCCCAGGTGCCTGGCGCGCTCAACGGCCCCGGCACCAACGCCCTGTTCAACCAACCCGCCGGCCTCGTCATTGCTGCCAATGGCACCGTTTATGTGGCCGACAGCGCCAATCATGCCATTCGGGCCATCGCCACCAATGGCGTCGTCACCACCTTCGCCGGACAATTAGGCGTGCCCGGTTCCCAGGATGGCCCCGGCACCAACGCCCAATTCTTCGCCCCCAGCGCCCTCGCCCTGGACGGAAACGGCAATTTGCTCGTCAGCGACACCGGCAACGCCACCCTGCGCCGCATCACGCCCGTTGGTGCGGTCACCACCCTGGCCGGCCTCGCCGGGCAACCCGGTTTTGCCGATGGCCCGGCCGCCTCCGCCCAATTCGGCGCGCCCCTCGGCCTCGCCGTCGCCACCAATGGTGCCATCTACGTTGCCGACGGTGGCAATCACCTCATTCGGGTCCTCACCGGCGGCAGCGTCTCAACGTTCGCCGGCACCCCCGGCGTCTGGGGCACCGCCAATGGCCTGGGCACCAACGCCCAGTTCAACGCCCCCTGCGGTCTGGCCTTCGCTCCGTCTGGCAACCTCTTCGTCAGCGATGCCAATAACGACACCATCCGCCAAATCACCCCCTCCGGCCAGGTCACCACCTATGCCGGCACCCCGGGCGTGGACGGCACCAACGACGGCCCCGCTGCCACGGCCAAATTCTGCCGCCCGGCCGAGCTCGCCTTCGATCCGGCGCACAACTTGATCGTGGCCGATTCCTTCAACCACACCCTCCGCCAAATCAGCCCCAACGGCTTCGTCACCACCATTTCCGGGAAAGCGGGGAATTACAGCAGCGCCGCCGGCCTCAACGGCGCGGGCCGGTACTTTAACCCCTACGGCCTGGCCTTTAATACCAACGGCCTTCTCCTCGTGGCCGACACCTACAATCAAATGATTCGTCAGGTCCTCGTGCCCTTTCAAGCCACCCTGCAACTCGCCGGCCATCCCCCCACCATCACCCTGACCTGGCCCGCAGTGGTCGGCCAAAAATATCAAGTCCAGTATACCACCAGCCTCACCGGAACCTGGACCAACCTCTCCGCCGTGCTCACCGCCACCGCCCACACCCTCTCCCAGACCGACCTGCTCAACCCCGCCCAACCCCAACGCCACTACCGCGTGGTGCTCCGGCCATAAACTTCTTCTTTCCCTGGCCAGTGGTTAAAAAACGATGTTTCCAAATCCTCCCTTGAATCATCCGTGACTTATAAACGCCCCCGAAGCAATTCCCGCCCATTTTCCCAAGTCACCTAGCCCCATCGGCGCAACCCCCTACCAACCTGGGGCACTCGCCCTCGGAAACCTTTCCCCCCGTGCCGCAGCCACCCCGGAAATGAGCCAGCTACGAAGTGGCTGGACCCCGCCCGCCCAATCACTGAATACTCCCCCATAATGCCCTCAAACCGTGCCGCAGGCACTGTGGAAATTAGCCAGCTACGAAGTGGCTGGATGACGCCCGCCCAATCAATGAATTCTGTCCTGAAGGGACATCGGACCTCCCCCCGCTCCAAGCATCCGCAACGTAAAAAACACCCATCCCCCCAATGGATACTCACCCACAATGCCCCCAACCCGTGCCGTAGGCACTGTGGAAATTAGCCAGCTACGAAGTGGCTGGATCACACCCGCCCAATCAATGAATTCTGTCCTGAAGGGACATCGGACCTCC
>CAIZWI010000005.1 GCA_903936645.1 uncultured Verrucomicrobia subdivision 3 bacterium | reverse complement strand
TTCCCCGGCGGCGACCTCGGCCTCGCCCCCGCCCTGGCCAGCCAAATCCTCCAATTTATCGGCGGCGGCGTTGAAGCCACCAACCTCACCCCCACCGGCCTCCAATTCCAAGTCTGGCTCCCCCGCCCCACCCCAGCTCTTTAACCGCCGGGACCATCGGCGATCGGGCACCCATAAGGGCCTGCCCGATCGCCGCGCTGTTGGCCCCCTTTTGGGCCAAAACCGCCTTGCCCTATTCCCCGTTTGCCCCCTCCTCCCACCGGGCATTCCCCTTCTCGCCCAAAGCCCAGCGCCCAAAGCCCAAAGCCTCCACTCGCCTCAGCTTCCCTTGACGCCCGCCCGGGAAAAATGCACACTGGCCGACAGCTAAAACATTAACAACGTAATCGGGAGACTAATCGCTTGGGTGCACAATGGAAACAAGCCGGGCGCGAAATCAACGCGCAGAAAAAAGGCCAGATGGTCGTCAAACTGGTCCGCGAAATCATGGTCGCGTCCAAACTGGGCGGCCCGGACCCGGACCTGAACGCGCGCCTCGCTGCCGCCATCGAAAAAGCCAAAAAGGCGTCCGTCTACAAGGACACCATAGAACGCGCCATCAAAAAAGGTGCCGGCATTGGCGAGGATAAAGTCGAGTTCGAAACCGTCGTGTACGAAGGCTTCGCCCCCCACAAAGTCCCCGTCGTCGTGGAATGCCTCACCGACAACCGCAACCGCACCGCCCCGGATATCCGGAACATTTTCAAGGCCGGCTCCCTCGGCCAGCCCGGCAGCGTCGGCTTTTTCTTCAACCACCTCGGCGTGGTCGAAGCCACCCACACCGACATCAATCGCGATGCCGAGGGCGACGCCATCGAGGCGGGCGCCCAGGAATACGAACCCTTGGAAGCCGATGAAACGCCCGAAGGCCAGAAAGGCGCCCGGTTTCTCACCGAAATCAAGGATCTCGACCATGTCTCCAAAGCCTTGAAAGCCGCCGGCTGGAATATTATTGCCTCCGAAATCCGCTACGTCGCCAAAAGCTTCACCGAGCTCTCCGATGCCGACCGCAAGGACGTTACCGCCTTCCTCCACGAACTGGATGACCACGACGATGTGCACCGCGTGTACGCCGCCTTGAAGTAATCGGTTGCCCGCCGCGCGATGAAGACCCAAATCCCCGATAATTTAAAAGCCGAGCTGCCCCAGAACACTTGGGGCAAGGTGCTGGGTACCACGCCCATCATCATGACCGTCATCGCCACCCTGCTCGCGGGGATTGCCTCCAGCGAAATGACCCACGCACAGTACGATCGCTCACTGGCCGCCCAACTCCAGTCCAAAGCCGGCGATCAATGGAGTTATTTCCAGGCCAAAAAATTGCGCGGGGCCCTCCAGCAAAACACCCTCGAATTGTTGCAAGCCACCCTGGCCGTCCCGCCCTTGAACAGTGCGGATGTTACCGCCGCCCTGACCACCCTCAAGGCCCCGGCCATTCCCGCCACCCTGGCCGCCTTGGAAAAGGCCGAACTACCAACCGCCCCGCCTGGGCCCGGCATCGCCCCCCACGTGCAAGCCGCCCTGGACGCCCTCGCCGCCGCCAGGCCGGAGGCCGAGGTCGCCACGCTGCTTGCCAAGGTCACCGAGGACGATTTGAGCGCCGCCATGAGCGCCGCCAAGGAGCAGGCCCTGGCCTTTGATGGCGTCATCAAGCCCCTCAACGCCAACCTGGACCACGTGGAAAAACTCCTCACCAAACCCGGTGCCGATCGCGCCACCTTGCAGGGTTTCACCGCCGCCCGGCTGCGTTTTGGCACCGCCCGCTACGACAACGAAGCCCGCCTGAATCAGGTCGTGGGCAACGTTTTCGAATTACAAGTGCGCAAGTCCAACGCCTCGGCCGAACGCCACCACAAACGCAGTGCCCGGTTTTTCTACGGCATGCTCGCCGCCCAAATGGGCGTGGTCATTTCCACCTTCGCCCTCGCCGCCCGGCAAAAGAGCCTGCTCTGGTCCCTCGCCGCCGCCGCCGGCCTGATCGCCGTCTCCTTCTCCGGCTGGGTGTTCCTGCGAATGTAAATGTTCGGGTAAGAAAATGATACCACCCTGCGGGAAGCCACCGGCTCCCTGTGGCTGCGGCGGTGAAACGATTCAAGCCCCCGCCATCGCCCGCCCCGCCAGCCAGCCCGTCGTCCACGCGGCTTGAAAATTAAACCCACCCGTAATGCCATCCACATCCAGCACCTCGCCGGCGAAGAACAACCCGGGACACACCTTGCTCTCCATGGTCTTGAAACTCACCTCGCTCAAGCGCACCCCGCCGCAGGTGACAAACTCATCCTTGTTCAAACTTTTGCCCGTCACCGGAAACTCCGTGCGCAACAATTGTTGAATCAACTGATGCTGCCCCACCCGGCCAAGGGCGGTCCAGCGCGTGTCCGGGGCCAGACCGGAGGCGGCCACCAGTTGCTCCCATAACCGCGCGGACAGCGGTGCCACCGGGGCATTCGTCACCAGCTTCGCCGGATGCGCCTGCCGCCGCCGCTGCAATTCCGCCGCCAGCGTCGCCTCATTCCAAGCCGGCAGCCAGTTGATCAGCAGCGGAAATTGGTAATTGCACGCCTGCAAACTCCGCGCCCCCCACGCCGAAAGCCGCAGCACCGCCGGCCCGCTCAGCCCCCAATGCGTCAGCAGCAACGGCCCGCGTTCCCGTAACTTGGCCCCCGGGACCGTCAGTTCGACCGTCTCCACGGAAACCCCCGCCAGGGCACGCAACCACGGAACCGCAATTTGAAAAGTGAACAACGATGGCACCGGCGCTTCCAGCGTGTGCCCCAGGGAAACCGCCAGTTGCCCCAGCGCCGGCGTGCGGCACCCCCCCGTGGCCAGCAACACACGGTCACCCTCCAAAATCCTGCCCGTGGACAGCGTCAGCGCAAACCCGCCCGCCGCAGTTCGCGTGATCCCTTCCACACCGCAATGCGCGTGCAACTTCACCCCCGCTTTCAACGCCGCCGTCACCAGACAATCAATGATCGTCTGCGAGTCATCCGTGATCGGAAACATCCGTCCATCCGGCTCCGTTTTCAATTCCACCCCGCGCGCCGCAAACCAGGCCACCGTATCGCTCGCTTGAAATTGTTGAAACGGCGCGATCAGCGCGCGTTCCCCGCGCGGATAACGAGTCGTGAATTCTCGTCCATTAAAACAGGCGTGCGTGACGTTGCAGCGGCCCCCGCCCGAAATTTTAACCTTCGCCAGAAAATTCGCCGTGCGTTCCAACAGGAGCACCTCCCCCCCCGGGCCAGCCTCCGCCACGGCGATCGCCGCGAAGAATCCCGCCGCGCCCCCACCCACCACCACGATGCGTCGTGCAATCATCAAACCATTAAATTAAAGCACCCCCAATAATGCACAAGCTTGGGGCTCAGAGAAATTCCCACTGCGCAAACGTGGCCGCCTGCCCGCACACCTGGCCGGTGTCCGTAAGCAGATTCCAGACGATGGCGCGCTCAATGCGAAACCGCCGGCCACTTTTCGAAATGCGCACCCCCGAATAGTTGTCGATAAATCCCTGGCGCGTCACCTGGTCGAGCAAACGCGCCCGTTCCTCCCGGTTGGGCGCCTCGGCCGTCAGGCGCGAGGGCGTGCGGGTCAGCTCGTCCCACGTCATTTCCCATAACGTCAACGCCGCCTGGTTCCCATAATTTAAAATGGGATCCGCCTCTGTGCCATGGGAAACCACCACAAACGGCGCGGCGAAAAGCCGCGCCGCCAGCTCGGTACCGGGCCGGATTTCTGGCACCAGCGGCCGCCCGGTCCAGTGCTGGTAACTGCGCACCAAAATTGCCACCTGCCGGCTGGCCGGTTCGCTCGGAATGAGATCATTCATAATGTCCAAATTGTGAAGGTGACATTTTACGCTCCCTTGATCAATGCCGGAACGATCTACCCAGAAAACACCTCGCTTGGTGCCTGATTTACCGGCAAACATGGTGGCACAAAACGGACAACCCACCGCATTCGTTTCACCCAGAATTCATCCATTTGCCATCAAATTGTCAAACGCCGGTGATTTAATGCACGGGTTAAATGCTGATTGCCTGCACCGGGTGAATGCCGCCTCCGCTGGGGAGGTGGCTTCGTCGTCTGGTACGGAGCTAATGAGCATTGCACGCATCGATTAAAAACCAACCAACAAACGAATCCTTGAAACGAATTGCCATGAATCCCAACCCTCGATCCCGCTTTGCCGGGCTCGCCCGCCTCGTCTTTGGCGCGGCCGGCCTGTCCCTGGTTGCCTGGTCTGCCCAGGCGGATGATAACGTGGTCTTTTCCGGCGTGGCCGCCGGGGATGCCACCAGCACGGACGTCATTCTTTGGACCCGCGCTCAAGATACCAATAATCCCGCCGCCACCGCCCTGACAGCCCAAGTGGCCCTCGATAACGGCTTTTCCACCCTGGCCGCCTCCTTCCCGGTTTCCACCGTGGTCACCAATGACTATACGGCCAAAGTGGATGCCACCGGCCTGACCGCCAACACCCGTTACTATTACCGTTTCACCGACGGCACCAATTACAGCAATGTCGGCACCTTCAAAACCGTGCCCGCCCCGACTGCCGCCGTGCCCGTGCACTTTGGCTTCAGTGGCGACGTTGACGGCCTCATTCGCCCCTATGTTCTGGCCACTAAATTTCCTGGTGAAAACCTGGATTTCTTTGCCTTCGTGGGCGACACCATTTACGAAACCGCCAGCGGTTCCGTGGGCCACAACAACTCGCCGGCTGTGACCAGCACCGCCTCCGCCACCCAAACCCAGTTGTTCAACGACTTCTCCCGCAAATATCGCGAACAGTTCGTCCCCGTCAACGCGGGCGGCCAGCCCGGCCTCCAGCCCTTTTTTGCCTCCCAGGTCAACTACACCCTGTACGACAATCACGAACTGGGCAACAAGCAATATATTAACGGCGGCGCTCCGGCCGGCGGTCCGGTTGGCGGCATGCCCTCCGGCGCGGGCTTTGACGGCACGGCCACGCAATATGACGCGAATGTCACCGGCACGTTCATGAACAAGACCCTCGGCTTCCAAACCTTGGAACGCGTGTTTCTGAATTACCAGCCCATCCGCGACCGTGGCCTGATCAGCGCCACGAACGATCTGAATACCGATGGCACCCCGCAACTCTACTCGGCCACCCAATGGGGCAAAAACGTGATTCTCATCAATACGGATACCCGCACCTACCGGGACATTCGTTTGAAAGTGTCCGGCAATGACGACACCGGTGTGCGCGCCGCCAATCCCAACCGCACCCTGTTCGGTGCCACCCAGCTCGCCTGGGTCGAACAAACCCTGCTGAACGCGCAACAAACGGGCACCCCTTGGAAATTTGTGGTCATCTCCGACCCGATTGACCAGCTCGGCCCCATCGGTGGCGCCTTGAACGTCACCAACGGCGGCAACAATGGCTACGCTGCCGTGGCTTCCGATGGTGGTAAATCCTGGATGGGTGGCTATCGCGCCGAACGCAACCAGTTCCTCAAATTCATCGCCGACAACCACATCAATAACGTGGTTTTCCTCACCACCGACGACCACCAGAATCGCGTCAACGAATTGTTGTACTCCACCAATTCCCAGACCGAGGTTCAAGGCACTTATGCCCCCGTTCCCCATTGCTTTGAAATCGTGGACGGCCCGCTCGGCGCCACCGGCCCGAACCTGATCACCAACCACACCTTTGTGGACATTAAATCCATCGTCGACAGCCTCGCCTCGGCCCAAATTGCCAATGGCATTGATCCCGTCGGCTTGAGCCCCAACTACCCTGGCTTGCACGACGTGGTCCGCGAAAGCGACCCCCAGGCGAACACCCTCCGCCAACCGGTGGATTTCTACAGCCCGGACACTTACAACTACAACACCCTCGACGTCAGCGCCGATGGCAAAACGCTCACCGTGAAGAGCATCGGCGTCAATTCCACGCCCATCAATGCCTTCACGGAATATGATCCGACCAACAATCCCGCCCGCCAGATCTTCGGCTTCCAAGTGGACGCGGCGAACGACTTCGCCGGCATCAATCACTTCATCGTGGTTTACCAGGAAAACTGGAGCTTCGACGGCCTCTATGGCAGTTTCCCCGGCGCCAACGGCATTGCCAGCGCCTCCGCCACGTCCCTGAACCAGTTGGACCGCGTTTCCGGCAATTCCATCGCCTCGCTGCCGGTTTATGACCCCGTTTCCAGCGTTCTTCCCACCAACAATCCGCCCGTGCCGCTCAACGGCACGCTGGATCCTCACTTCCTCGCGACGAATTCGGTGAATGGCAACATCACCGCCATCGTCAACACCCTGGCCCCCTATGATGTCTCCGCCTACATCACTCCGAGCACCCTGACCGGCGACATCGTTCACCGTTACTGGCAGGAACAGTTCCAGATTGACGGCGGGAACATGGACAAGTTTGTCACCTGGAGCGATAACCCCGGCCTGGTCATGAGCCATTTCGACGCCTCCGCCATGCCCGAAGGCTTGCTCGCCCAGCAATACACCATGTGCGACAACTTCTTCCACTCGGCCTTCGGCGGTTCCTTCTTGAACCACCAGTTCCTGGTGGCCGCTGCCGCCCCCGTGTATCCCAATGCCGCCAGCCTCATTCCCAACAACGTCGCCGCCTTGGATTCCAATGGCTTGCTCTCCTTGAATGCGTCCACCTACCGGCTGGTTCGCGACGGCAACATCACCCCCATCGGTGGCACGGTATATTCGTTCCCCGGCCAGAAGTTCGATAAGAACTACGCCGTCAACACCATCCAGTCGCAGAATCTGCCCTCCAGCGGCAACCCCCTGGCGGCCACTTACCTGCCCTCCCAGAACGACAGCAACCCCGGTGACACCACCCGCCCCTACATCCCCACCATTGGCGACAGCCTGGAAGCCGCGGGCGTCAGCTGGAAGTGGTACTCCGGCGGCTTTGACCGCGCGCTGAACTACAGCTCCATCAATCCGGCGCATTACGGCGTCAACGGCGTGGACACCAACACCCCGGCGATCAGCCTCTTCCAATGGCACCACCAGCCGCTGGCCTTCTATGACAACTACGCGCCCTGGACCAACGGCGTGCGCAATGCCCGCTCCGCCGCGCACCTCCAGGACGAAAATAACTTCTTCGCCGACGTGAGCAACAGCACCCTCCCTTCGGTGTGCTTCATCAAGCCCTTCGGCCCGGACAACGAACATCCCGGATATGCTTCCTTGCTGCAAGGCCAGCAGCATGTCGCCGCCATCGTGGCCGCCGTCCAGGCCAATCCCGCCCTGTGGGCCCACACCGCCATCATTATCACCTACGACGAACACGGCGGCCGTTGGGACCATGTGGCCCCGCCTGTCCGCGACATCTGGGGTCCCGGCGCTCGGGTGCCCGCCATCGTGATTTCGCCCCTCGCGAAAACCAACTATGTCGACCAC
>CAIZWI010000004.1 GCA_903936645.1 uncultured Verrucomicrobia subdivision 3 bacterium | reverse complement strand
TGACAATACATTTGGTTGCGTCTGCCCGGCCGGCCGGCACAGGGCCGACGCAGCGAACGATTCGAAATCCAGCGTTCCTCCAGAACGCAAAAACTTTTTGATCGGACAACCAGCCACTTCGTAGCTGGCTCATTTCCACGGTCGCTCCGCGACAATATCCCTTTCGCCCATTACACAGGTCGAAACAGCGTAATCGCTGTGGTCATATATTACTTAAGATGACAATACATTTGGTTGCGTCTGCCCGGCAGGCCGACACAGGGCCGAGGCAGCGAACGATTCGAAATCCAGCGTTCCTCCAGAACGCAAACACTTTTTGATCGGACAACCAGCCACTTCGTAGCTGGCTCATTTCCACGGTCGCTCCGCGACTATTTCCCTTTCGCCCATTACACAGGTTGAAACAGCGCAATCGCTGAGGTCATATATTACTGAAGGTGACAATACATTGGGATGCGCCTGTCCGGCCGGCCGGCAGCAACCGGCTTGCGCCAGCGGAGCTGGGAGGGTAACACTATCCCGCATGCACTTGGAAAAACTACCGCGCTTTCCGCTCGCCTGCCTGCCCACGCCACTGGGGGAACTGCCAGCCCTCACCCGGACGCTGGGGGGACCACGCCTGCTGATCAAGCGCGATGATCAAACTGGCCTGGCCCTGGGCGGGAACAAGGTGCGCAAACTCGAATTTCTGGTGGGCCAGGCTTTGGCGGAAGGGGCGGATACCCTGGTGACAGCCGGGGCTGCGCAATCCAATCATTGCCGCCAAACGGCGGCGGCGGCGGCCCGGGCGGGTCTGCGTTGCGAGCTAATCCTCAATGGAAAGCCACCCGCAATACCGGAAGGAAATCTGCTGCTCGACCGCCTGTTTGGGGCGCAAGAATACTGGATCGAGCGCGCGCAGCGGGCGGCGACCTTTGCTACCTTGGAGGCCCAATTGCGCGCCCTGGGGCACCGGCCCCACCTCATTCCGGTTGGCGGTTCCAATGGCGTGGGCGCGACGGGTTACGTGGTGGCCATGCAGGAGTTGATGGAGCAGTTGCGCGCCACGGGCCAGCGGGTGGATCATATCGTTTTTGGGTCCAGTTCCGGGGGCACCCAGGCGGGGATTTTAGTGGGCGCGCGGGTGGCGGTATTTACGGGCCGGCTGCATGGTATTTCGATAGATAAAAATGATCCGGAGCATTTGGAATATGAGATCGAGGTGGCGCAGATTGCCAATGCCTGCGCGGAGTACATCGGGTACGACACCCACTTCACGCCGGCGGAAGTGACCATGGTTTACGGCTTCGCGGGGGCGGGCTACGGAATCGTTGGCGATTTGGAGCGCGAGGCGATTTATTTAATGGCCCGCCAGGAGGGAATTCTGCTGGATCCGGTCTACGCCGGCCGGGCATTTGGCGGGCTCATCCATTTAATCCGCCAGGGCACGTTCCGGCCGGAGGAAACGGTTTTATTCTGGCATACCGGCGGCGCGCCGGCGTTGTTTGCGTATGCGCGGGATTTGTTTTGAGCGGGATTCCAACGTTGAACAAGGAGTGATGTTGGGGAGGACCTATGAGCCTAGGAACGGCTGGAGCAACCTTGCCGGGGCCATCGCTCGCGGACTCGCTTTAGCCCAAGCAGATAGGGTACGGGTTTTCCATCCTAGGGATGGGCTGGGGACAAGGCCTTACCACGGTTGAACCCGTGGGCCATGGCCGGCCGTCCCGCCGGGACGGGAGCGGCATGGCTCCATTTACTGCCCCACC
>CAIZWI010000003.1 GCA_903936645.1 uncultured Verrucomicrobia subdivision 3 bacterium | reverse complement strand
GGGCGGCCTGGATGGCAACTTGGTGACGATTGAGGGCATCTTGGACAAGCAATACGCGGTCACCTGGGCGAAGTTTTATGAATTCCACAATGAAAGCGGCATGAATTTTCAGGCCATGCTGCGCTTGAATGATCCGAAACTCCCGCCCCCGGAGCTGGCGGTGGGCGGTCGCTTCAAGATGGCGGGCGTTTGCGCGGTGCAGAATCGCGTGGTGGGCTTGAACAGCGGGTTATCCGAACCCGGCGCGTTCCAAATTCTGCTGCGCACCGCCGGGGATCTGGCGCTGCTGATCCCGCCCCCATGGTGGACGCGGCCGGCGGTCATTTATTCCTTCGCTGTATTGGCCGGGCTGGTAATCGCCGCCGCCGGCAGTGGTTTATGGCTGGCCCGCCGACGCTTGCACGCGCAGGAGGGCCGTCGGCTGGCGGCGGAGCGGGAGTTTGCCCTCGTGTTTGCGGAGCGCAACCGCATGGCCCGGGAGATTCATGACACCCTTGCCCAGGGGTTGGGCGGCATCTCCATTCATTTGGAATGCATTAAGAACCGGCTGCAAGAACCGCCGCCCGAAATCACCCGGCACTTGGAAATCACCCGGGATCTGGTGCGACACAGTCTGGCCGATGCCCGCCACGCCATCTGGGACATGCGCTCCCAAGCCTTGCAGGAGGGCGATCTGGTTTCGGCGCTGAATAACAACCTCAACCAACTCACGGAAGGCTCCCCCTTGGTGGCGCGGCTCACCATCACAGGCCGGCCCCGGCGAATTTCCCCGCTATTGGAAAATGACCTGCTCCACATTGGCCAGGAAGCCCTGTGCAATGCGGTCAAACATGCCCAGGCTCATACCATTGAACTCAACCTGGATTTTGGGGAGACGGATATCCGCCTGTCCGTGAAGGATGATGGTTGCGGTTTTGTCGCCGGGGACGCGCCGGCACGGCACCGTAGCTTTGGACTAATCGGCATGCGCGAGCGGGTGCGGCAATGGCGCGGTCAGTTGCTGGTGGAAAGCCAGCCCGGCAGCGGCACCCATATTCTGGCCACGGTACCCGCCGCATGAAAACCAAAGCCATCCGGGTCATGGTGGTGGATGACCATCCGGCGTTTCGGATTGGACTCACTGCCCTGATTGCCAGCCAGCCGGACATGGTGGTGGTCGCCGAAACGGGCAATGGCCGCGAATCGGTGGAACTCTTCCGCCTCACGGCGCCGGATGTGGTGCTGATGGATTTGCGGCTGCCCGGCTTTAGCGGCGTTTCCGCGATCACCGCCCTCCACCGCGAATTTCCCGCCTGTCGCACCATGGTGGTCACCACCTATGATTGCGATGAGGATATCTATCTGGCCTGCCAGGCGGGGGCACAAGCCTGCCTGCTGAAGGACAGCTCGGCCGAGGAAATCATTGGCACCATCCGCAAAGTGTTTCATGGGGAAAAGTGCCTGCCGGCGGGCCTGGCCGCCCGGCTGCAAGAACGCCGCCGCCGCGAGGAGCTTACCAGCCGGGAAATGGATGTATTGCGCTGCCTGGCGCGCGGCCGGAACAACCGGGAAATTGCCACGGCTCTCTTCATCTCGGAGGACACGGTGAAAACCCACCTCAAAAATGTGTTCGCCAAACTCGGGGTGGAGGACCGCACCGGGGCGGTGCTGGCCGCCGTCCGCCAGGGGATTGTCTATTTGGAGTGAGGCTTATTTCGTAAGGGTCAGGCCGATCACCCCGGCGACGGCGATCAATCCGCCCGCCACCCCGCGTTTGGTGATGCGCTCGCCGTCCACCAGGCGCGTGAGGGGAATGACCAGCAGCGGCGAGGTGGCCACGATGGGCAGCACGATGCTGGTTTTCTCGCTCATCAAGGCCCATTGGAAGCAACTGACCCCGATGGAGGGACCCGCCAGGGCATTGGCGACCAGCCAGGGCCAGCCGGCGGACCAATTATTGGGCCGTTCGCCCGCCGCCCGGCGGGTGGCTTTTAAATACAGCCAGAGCAGCACGGTGACAAACAAGCCGCCCAGCATGCGCTGGTAGGCGGCATTAATGCCATCGCCCGCGCCGTGAAAGGTTTGACCGGCGTCCTGGGCCACCTGGTAAGCTTTGCGGCTGATCACCGCCCCGCCCCCCTGCCCCAGCGCTGCGAGGCAACCAAAAAAAATCCCCGCCTGTAAGCCGTGGGTGGGTTCATCCCGCTTGCTCGGCAGCATGGCCACCCCGACCCCCGCCAACACCACGAGGGCAAAACCCGATTGCACCGGGGTGGGCGCATGATGCAACCAGGCCCACTCGATCAGGGTGGCCAGGGGCACCGCCAGGCATTGGACCATGACCATGGTCCGCCGCGCCCCGAGGTGCGCATAGGTTTGCAGCATCGCCAGATCGCTCAGCCCAAAGCCCACGCAACCACTCAGAAACAGCCAGGGAAACGCCACGCCATGGAGGCCAAAACCAAAGAGTTGCGACCACGTGCCCAGCAACGTGGCAGCGAGGAGGAGGCGGAAGAAATTGGCCTGGGTGCCGCTGAAAAACAGGGGGAGGCGCCGGCCCGCAAGGGCGGAGCAGGAAAACAACACGGTGGTTAGCAACGCGGCAAACATTCAACGGACTAGGTGCCGTGGCTGTCGGTGGCCAGGGGAGGCGGCGCCTGATGGACCAGTTGAGGGTTTTTCCGCATTTCCCAACCTTACCAAGTTTCCCCCCGGCGTCAAATCTACTAGTGGGAGGCGCGTGATTTCGCTTGCCGTGGTCGCTTTATCCAGACTTGCGCAAAAGGCAAATGCGTGAAACCCTGTAGTGCGGCACCACACGTGCCGCTTGGAATCTCATGTCAATCATGCAAAAGAATGTCACTGGTACGGAACCGCTGGTAAATTATTTCAGCCGGGTGGAGTCACTGGCCCAGCCAGCCTGGCAACTGGCCTTGCGCCAGGCCGGCCTGGCCCGCTTTGTGGAACTCGGTGTTCCCACCCTCGCACATGAGGACTGGCGCTTTACCAACCTGGCCCCGCTGACCAAACTACCGCTGGAGCCGTGGACGGAATCCGCCGTCACCCCCGAGGTGGAGACTTTGCTGGCGGGCCAAATGTTCACCAAACTGCCCGGCAGCCGGCTGGTATTTATCAATGGCCAGTATTGCGCCGCGTTGTCCCACATTGCCCCGCTCCCTGCCGGGGTGCGCGTGAGCCATTTGGGGGCGGCGTTGACGAGTGATCCTGATTTTATTAAAGCCCAACTGGGGGCCAGCGCCCTGACTGAGAACAATGCGTTCACAGCCCTGAACCAGGCGTTTTTCCTGGATGGCGGGTTTGTGCAGGTGCCGGCGGGTGTCGCGGTGGCGGAGCCAGTGCAATTCATCCACCTTGCCACGGCAGGCAAGAGCGGGGCGACGATTCAACCGCGGAATTTGATCGTGGCCGGGGCCAACAGCAAACTCACCGTGATTGAGAGCTATCTGGCGGTGAAAAATGCCGCGTATTTCACCAACACAGTCACCGAATTGGTGGCCGGGGAGAACGCCACGGTTGAATTTGTGAAGTATCAGGGCGAGGCGGCCGATGCCTTCCATATTGGCATGATCGGCGCGCATTTGGGCCGCGCCAGCAATGTCCGCATTCATTCCTTTGCGCTCGGCGCCAAGTTATCCCGCACGAATATTCGCACGAATCTGGCGGGTGAAGGGCTGGAATGCATTCTGAACGGCCTGTACCTGACCGGCGGGGAACAACTCGCGGATCATCACATGATCGTGGAGCATGCCCAGCCGCATTGCGCCAGCCATGAATATTTCAACGGCATTCTGGATGACAAGTCCAAGGGGGTGTTTCACGGGCGCATTTTGGTCCGGGAAATTGCCCAGAAAACCGATGCGAAGCAGACCAACAAAAACCTGCTCCTCTCGGACGACGCCACGGCCGACACCAAGCCGCAGTTGGAAATTTACGCGGATGATGTGAAATGCACGCACGGCGCGACCATCGGCCAGTTGAACAAGGAATCCATTTTTTACCTGCGCTCGCGCGGGATCGGCACGGAAACGGCCCGGCGCATGTTGATCCATGCCTTTGCCGGCGAAATCATTGAGCGGGTGCAATGCGATGCCGCGCGTGCGGAGTTGGACAAAGTGGTCTGGGACCGCCTGGAAGCCAACCATCATTTGGCAACGAACTAGGCCCGGGACGCGCGGCGCGGGGCGAAGTCCCTGCGCCGCGAGCCCGGAGCCGGGAGCAAAGCGATCATGTTTGAAGACTTAAACGACCTGTACCAACAGGTGATTTTGGATCACTGCAAAAAGCCGCGAAATTTTCGCGAAATGACGCCGTGCAGTTGCTCGGCGCAGGGTCGCAACCCCCTGTGCGGCGACCAATTGCAGTTGTTTTTGGACATGGACGGCGACACGGTTCGCGACGCCAGTTTTGTCGGCTCCGGCTGTTGCATTTCCAAAGCGTCGGCCTCGCTGCTGACCGACTTTGCCAAAGGCAAGACCCGGGCGGAGATTGAAACCATGTTTGGCTCGGTCCATGAAATGATCAAGACCGGCAAGGTCCTTGGCGACGTGGGCAAACTGGCCGTGTTTGCCGGCATTTATAAATATCCGGCGCGCGTGAAGTGCGCCATTCTATCCTGGCATGCCTTGATGTCCGCGTTGAAGGGCGGGGACCAGGCGGTGACCACTGAATCCGAACAAAATTGAATTTCTGGCAGTTACGCCAAACTGAGCTACCTTGTAAACCGCTATGCAAAACAACGAATCCGTCAATTTGGTCCGGGATGTCGAGGCCTATGTCGTCCCCATCGGCACGAAGGTGACCTTGCAAAAAGGCGAGACCGCCCACATTTCCCAGTCGCTGGGCGGCAGCTATACCGTGATCGTCAACGGCAACATGTTCCGGATCGACAGCCAGAATGCCGACGCCCTTGGCCTGGAAGTGGCCGCCAAGCCCCAAGCCACCGGCGCGCCGGTCACCGCGGAGTCCTTGGAAAAGGAAATCTGGAACCAGCTCAAGACGTGCTACGACCCCGAAATTCCGGTGAACATCGTCGATCTGGGCCTGATTTATGACTGCCACCTGAGTGCGCTGGCGGAAAACAGCTACAAAGCCGAGGTCAAAATGACCCTGACCGCCCCGGGTTGCGGCATGGGTCCGGTGCTGGCCCAGGACGTCCAAAGCAAGCTCATCTCGCTTGAAGGCGTGGATGATGTGAACGTGGAATTGGTCTGGGAACCCCAATGGAACCAGAGCATGATGACCGAGGCGGCGAAGCTGCAACTGGGGCTGCTTTAAGCGTGAAGCGTGACGGGTGGCGACTGACCAGCAACGTCAATTGCCGGGCTCGTCACTGGTCACCCTCACTTTCCCAACTTTCCATGAGTACTCCCCATAATCCCGACTGGGCCACGCTGCGCGAGGATTTTCCGATCCTGCACCAGCAGGTCCACGGCAAGCCCCTGGTGTATTTCGACAACGCGGCCACCTCCCAGAAACCGCGCTCCGTGATTCGCTCGCTCGTGCATTATTACGAGCACGACAATTCGAATGTCCACCGGGGCATCCATGAATTAAGCAACCGCGCCACCGCTGGTTTTGAGGCGGCGCGGGTGCGCACCGCCAATTTCCTCCATGCGGCCAGCGCGGATGAAATTATTTTTACGCGCGGCACCACAGAAAGCATCAATCTCGTGGCCAACACCTGGGGCACGAAGAACCTCAAAGCCGGCGACGTTATTCTGCTCACCGAGCTGGAACATCACAGCAATCTGGTGCCCTGGCAAATG
>CAIZWI010000002.1 GCA_903936645.1 uncultured Verrucomicrobia subdivision 3 bacterium | reverse complement strand
CGCCGCCGCCGCCACCGCCAAAACCGCCCCCGCCCCCATTACCACCGCCGCCGCCGCCATTGTTCTGGGCGGTAACAGTGTTGACACTGAATAAAAGTGCGACGGCGAGGCCGCACACGACTGCCAGTTGCTTTAGTTTCATTGCAATAACTCCGGTTAAGGTTGACTGTTTTCTCGTTGTTCTCGTGTTAGTTACGAGCGCCCCGGGGTACTCAGTACCCACCGCGCCCTGCCCTGTTACCAAGCATTGTTCATGCCAACCCCAAAACCCCGCCAGTCGCACAATTAACGCCCCGCTCTGCGCAAAATCTGCGCACTCGCGGAATTTTTGTAATGTTTTTGCGCAGTGAAAAAGCAGCCCGCCGCCTTCCCTCCCCGCCTCACCAGTCCCCCCAACCAGCGACACCATGAAGCATCACCACCCTTTCAAAAGTGGACTTGACTCCCCCGCCTCTGACCTCCAAGGCAGCCCCATCCACGGCCATGTGCCGGCCATGTACCGGCACAGCTGCCAAACGGTATCAACTCAATTCCGGCCCCATCCGTTGGCTCCCCAGTTTTACCGCCCCAACTCTTTGTGCTCTTTGTGTTCTTTTGTGGCCAATTCTTTCCGTATTTTATATGTATACTGTCATGGAAAAACTTTAGTGGCGACCATTGCCCGCCAATCCCCCTGCCATCCCCCTATTTTCGGGCAAACTTCCCTGCCCGCAGCCACCGCCCGCGCCGCCCCCAAAACCGTCAGCACCGTCTTGGCACCATCCGAAAACGCCCTATTTTAAGATCTTTCCCGCAATGTTGTGATTTTGCCCAACCCCTGAGTCCAATCCTCAATCCCGACGGGGCAAACCGCATCCCGAGGTGAAATCAATTCTAGAAAATAAACGTCATGGAAACCAATCCTCCTCCCCCCCTCCTTTCAAGGCTGGCCTGCCAGCCTAAATCCCTCCCCATGGCGCAAGCGCCCCGACAAATCCCATTCGCGTCAAAAATGACGACGCAAAAAAGCCCGTCCCGAACCGCATTTGAGACACCGTTCGAAGGCCACCGCCTTTTCAAAAGCCTTGAACGCCGTCGCCGCGCGAATTTCCCAAGGGACGAATTTAGAAGTATGCGGCTCCCGACCCGCATTATGCTCCGCCAGCCGCTGTTTCAAATCCTCCGTCCTGCCGGTGTAAACCTGCTCCGGATGCGCGAGCGATTGCAGAACATAAACGTAATGAAAGCTCATCCTTGTCCCCTTCCCTTTCTTAAAAGCTTGGCCTGCCAACCTAAATTCTTCCACATTCCCACCAAGGCACCCATCCGGTTCCCCGGCGCCCAGCCCACCAAAGCGCTCGTCCGATTCAACGGCCGCCCTGCCCGCCACAGCGCTGGTCCGATTTCAACGGCGGGCCTGCCCGCCACAGCGCTCGTCCGATTCAACGGCGGGCCTGCCCGCCATAGCGCGCAGCGCGACGGCGGGAGCCAGTTGTCGGAGTCGAACCGACGACCGACGGTTTACAAAACCGTTGCTCTACCACTGAGCTAAACTGGCGTGCATCCCACCCGTGCGGCCCCAGGCAGCTAACGAACCATACCGCTTTGAGCGGTAAATTATGCCAGAGCCATCGGACTTGGCAAGAACCGGCATTGGGTTTTCAAACACCCGGCCGCCCGCCGCGCCCCGGTCCTGGCCCCAGCGTAGCGCAGCCGTCCCCGGCTGCGGGTTCGCGCACCGTCCCGGTGCGTGTTCTTAGGTAATGACCCAGCGCCAGTGTTCCTCAACTGCCATCCGTTGCGCCCTGACCTCCGGGGCCAGGGAAATCCGGCCCCTGACCAACCAGTTTTACGGTGACCGCTCCGGCTTGCTGATGGACCCCTTTGGCCACCTGTGGAACGTGGCCACCCATGTGGAGGACGTCTCCCCCGGGGAATGGCAACGACGCATGGCCAGCCCGGACCAATAAACCTGCCCGTCCGCCACGCGCACAGTTGTCCACAACGACCCATTTGACAACTCATCAAGCGATGCTACCTTAAGCATGGTTTGGCCCTCTGCCCTGCAAAAACTGGCTCGTCCATAACAGACCGGTCCGCCTGTGGGTCGGGAAAGCGAAAACCCTGGCAAGTTCTTTGACATCGCCCGTGCGCCAGTCGGGACCTTCGAGCTTGGGAGACCACCGTGCAGTGAACCGGGGTGACTTACGGTAAATTGCACTGAATTACGCTTAAAAAAGGCTCCCCCCCAGAGCCCCATGCCTCCCCCGAAACCTTCCCGCCCCTGACTCCCGGCCCTGGTACAATCACGTCACCCCCTGCCAGGGTGCATGAAAAAGTCGCAAGCGGTTATTTTTTAACAGCTTGCGACCTGCAAAACCGGCCTTATGTCAAGGTCCGTCCAGCCCCGTCGGCCGGGTTTGACCAAAGTTTTTGCCACCTGGGGCCGAAATAAACTTGCCCCGGAACCGGCCTGGGCTATCATTCACTGCCCGGTAGCCAATGTAGCTCAGTGGTAGAGCAACGGTTTCGTAAACCGTAGGTCGTCGGTTCAATCCCGACCATTGGCTCCATTTTCAAATCGTTGTAAATAAGGAGTTTACCAATGTCGGAGAGGCCACTGTCAGTGAAACTGTCAGTAAATATATGTGGGGTGCAACTACCCTGCAATAATTCGACAGAATTTCGCTGAAACTCGCCAGAACTTGCGTTCATAAACGCGGGTGTCTTTGGACTGGTATTTCGATTCAGAGAATTATCTATGAAATCGAGATTCAGTCTGTTTAAGCGCGGTGGCGTGTTCTACGCCCAGGACACCACGACCGGCAAACAATCCAGCCTGCGCACCAAGGATGAGGCGGAAGCAATGACTTTGCTGAACGCCAAAAATGAATCCTTCCGCGCCCCGGTGTTAAACCTCCAAATTGCCCGCACCTACATGACCGCGTGTGACCCAGCACTGTCGGCTCGCACCTGGCAACATGTCATGGAACAAGTTGCCTCGACCAAAACCGGCAACACGCAAGTTCGCTGGCAGACCGCCATTCAGGACAAGGCATTTGACCTGATCCGCACCCGCAAGCTGGTGGAAACCACGGCAGAGCATTTTCTGGACGTGCTGAAAACCGGCTCCGTTTCCACCAACGTCTTTTTGCGCCGTGCCCATAATTATGCGCTGGGCTTGAACTGGTTACCGTGGCCGGTACTGCCCAAGATGCACTGGCCGTCCGTCGAATATAAAAGCAAGCGGGCCATCACCGTGGCGGAGCATCAGAAGATCATTGCCCGCGAACGCAATCCGGCCACCCGCGCCTTTTATCAATTGCTCTGGCATTTGGGCGGCGCTCAGACCGACATTGCCACCCTGAACGCCGAAGATATTGACTGGACCCGTCGCACCATCGCCTATCAGCGGCAGAAGACCGGCACGACGGCTTTGATTGCCTTCGGCGCGGAAGTGGTCGCTATCTTAAATGACTTGCCCAAAGTGGGGAAGTTGTTCCCTGCCCTTGCCCGCATCCATGAAAGTCACCGGGCAAAAATGTTCATCAAACGCCTTGCGAGTGTTGGGATTACAGGGGTGTCGCTGCACTCCTACCGCTACGCCTGGGCCGAGCGTGCCATGGAAGCTGGATACCCGGAACGGTTCGCCATGCAGGCGCTTGGTCACACGAGCAAAGCCGTCCACAGAGCATATTCAAGGAAAGCACAGGTCACCGTCCCCGCCTTGGAGGATTTTGAGAAGCGGGCGGCATCGGTCATCGTGCCGATGGCAACAGCGGTTGCCTGACGGCAGGGCATTGGAACAGGGGCAGCCGAGAGGCTGCCCTTGCATATTCCATGCGCGGACCGCCCCAGCCGTTGGGCTTCACGCCAGCCCAAACCCGCGCCAGAGGGCGCTGCCCTCTGGACGCCCGCCATCCGCTCGCGCTGGCCTTAACGCTGGCGCGCCCTTTCCGCCTATGCGGAAAGGTAACTGTTTTGAAAAGGACGTGCATTGATTTGCGTGGCGTCTGGTAGACGCCCTGCAATCCGGCTTTACGAAGTCGGATTGCAGAGTTAATGTCCCTGACAACATGAGACCCGACGCCGCCTACAAAAAGCTCCAAAAAGAATTGCAAACCCTAATGGAAAGCAATGTGAAGCCACCGGGCAAGCGACGGGAACTGGAAAATCGGCTTAAAGAAAAATTTATGGCCGCGTGGCAATTTACGGCTGGCCGTGGCCGACGCGGGGAAGTTCTTCGAGATGCCATTAAGCAATTTAAGAAAAAAGACGGAAGTTCGATTGCGGGTTTCGATCATTGCTCATTTTATACAGGCGAGAACAATGAACGTGTCATCGTCACACAACCGTATGGAATTGATGTCCGCCAATTGCGGAAAGACCTCACATTGCATAATGGGATCGCCCCGGAAATTATCGATGCAACCGAATGGGCGTTTTATTATCCCGGCAAGGCAGATTTGGTCATCGTCAAATGCCCGAATGACTACGGAAGGTCATTGGTAAGCTTTCAAAAGCT
>CAIZWI010000001.1 GCA_903936645.1 uncultured Verrucomicrobia subdivision 3 bacterium | reverse complement strand
GGACATAAACGTTTGGAAGATGGTAAAAAACATGCTGCCGTTCTTGGGCACCCGGCCTTTCTTGCGAATGTCCTCCGGCGCAATCCGCACCAGTGCATCCTCGGGAAAGGCCGAGAAGGCATTAAACGCTTGGTTGGCCAGAATATTCCGATCCGCCAGGAACAAAATGCGCGGACGGCGCGTTGGCTCCCGGCTCAAATTCCACCGACTGTGGAATAGTTTCCAGGCAATTTGAAACGCAATGAAGGTCTTGCCCGTGCCCGTGGCCAGCGTGAGCAGGATGCGCTGGCGTTTGTCCGCGATGGCCTGCATCACTCGCTCAATGGCGATGTCCTGATAATAACGTCCAGGATGGGAGCCGCCCTTGTCTTCAAAGGGGATGGCGGCAAAACGATCCCGCCATTCATTCACTTCGGCAAAGGTTGCCGCCCACAGCTCGTCCGGCGTGGGATAGGCGGCAATTTCGCCCTCGTGGCCCGTCGCCATGTCGGTGGCATAAATCCCGCGCCCATTCGTGGCATAGGCATGGCGCACCGCCAGCTTGCCTGCGTAATTCTTCGCCTGCCCAACGCCCTCGGTTACTTCCTCGTCTTCGGCCTTGGCTTCCACCACCCCGAGCTTGGTGTTGCGGTATTCCAGCACGTAATCCGCCGTGAGGGCCTTCCCGCGCCGCCCGCGCCCTTCGATGCGCCCCGGCGCAATCGCGTACTCACGCCGGACCCGACTACCCGGCACGGCACCCCAGCCTGCCGCTTGCAAGGCGGGATCAATCAGATCGGCTCTGGTTTCGGCTTCATTCATGATGTTTCCTGACCGCCCTTAAGGGCTTTTTTAATGTGCCGATCAAAGTCCGATTCAAACAACCGGTCCTGCACGACCCGGTATTTCTCAAATTCACTTTCCGCAAAGGCTTTGGCCACTTCCTGGCTCACCTTGCCGGGATGATCCAGGATTTCCCGCTCGTTGAATTTGAGGAAAGCCTTTAGTTTGCTCGCCCAATCCGTCATCGTCATGGGAATGTTCCGTTCGGCCTGATCCTCAGCGTAATCCAGGTACATCGTCACAATCCGGTCCAGCGACTTCAATTCCTTTTCCGTGAGGTAATTCTTCGCCACCACCACATCCGGCTTGAGAATTTTCCCGTGGGGCGCGTTGCGCCAGGTGGTCAGTCCCATGCGCTCCTTTTTACTGTCCGCCCGCGCCACAATCACCTCGGCGGCGGTTTGGCCATGAATGGCAAAATGCAGTTTGTTTTGCACCGTGGCGAAAAATGTCCGGGTCACCTCCGCATCCGGGCTATAGTCCATCGCCGTGGAGTAAATATCCGTGATCTTCTGGTAAAACCGGCGCTCGCTCGCCCGGATTTCGCGGATTTCCGCGAGTAGGTTGTCGTAATATTCCTTGCTCAGGAAGGCCCCGTTTTTCAACCGCTCCTTGTCCAGCACGTAGCCGCGAATGGCATAATCCCGCAGCACGCCCGTGGCCCACTGGCGAAATTGGATGGCGCGGGCCGAATTCACTCGGAAGCCAACGGCGATGATGGCGTCGAGGTTGTAATAATCCACATTCCGGGCGACCGAGCGACTCCCCTCCTTTTGAACTATCCGGAAATTCCGGATAGTTGCCTCCCGGCGCTGTTCGCCGGTCTGGTAGATGTTTCCCAAATGCTCGTTGACCGTGCGCACATCCACCTCGAACAATGCCGCCATCAGTTTTTGCGTCAGCCAGACCGTTTCCTCGGCCACGCGGACCTCAATGCCGGAGTCGCCCGCCTGCCGGGTGAAAATAAGGAACTCGGCCGTGCTGTTGCGGATGTGGAGTTTCTTTTCCTG